>QHYS01000343.1 GCA_003223325.1 Acidobacteriota bacterium | reverse complement strand
GTCAGCGCTCGGGACCAATCTGTTAAATGTCTCTGAATTGGGATAACGCGCGCCCTGGTAGTTTGCAAAAATGTAGGTCTTTCCGCCAAGGATGTCTTTGGGAATAAGTGGTCCGCCCGCCGCAGCGCCGAACCAGCTTCGATGCCAATCCGGAACGGGTGTTCCCGTCTGGTTGTTCTCCCAAGTGTTTCCAGAGAAGTTGTTGTCCAGATAGTATTCATAGACCGAGCCATGCCAGGAGTTAGTGCCGCGCTTGGTGACAAGCGACACCTCCATTCCGGAAGAGTTATTGAAGTCAGCGGTCTGGTTGGCAGTAGCAACCTTAAACTCTTCCACGCTGTCGACCGGCGTCGGCATCACGCCGGAGGGCTGGCCGCCGTTCAACCCCACGCTTCGGCTTGTTATTGGATTGTTCTGGTTAGAGAACAAGCCGCCGGCGGGATCATCACCAAAAGCCGCATTATAAACACCCCCACTGCCGTCCATATCATTGCTATTGTTACCCCCATCGAGCATGAAAACGGCTTGATCTACTACCGTGCCGGCCACACTGCCGTCAGGGCTCACCCCTGGTTGCATGGTCACGAACGAGCTGACGTCGCGCCCAAGACTGGGCAGAGACTGCAACATGTCACCGCTGACCGTGTTGCCGATCGTGGAATTCGTCACCTGCAATTCGGAGGTTGTGGCAATGACTTCCACCGTCTGAGAAACAGTGCCCAGCTCCATCGCCACGTCGACTGTGAGCGTCGTTCCGACGTTCACAGTCAGACTGCTGACCTTTGCCACGCGGAATCCCTCCTTGGTGGTGGTCATGCTGTAAGTTCCCGGAGGAACGTTCGGGAAGAGATATCGTCCGGCTTCGTTGCTTGTTGCGGTTCGTTGGGCGTTCGTCGAAGCATCGGTCAAAGTAACCTGCGCGTCGACCACGATCGCGCCCGACGGGTCAGTGACTGTCCCACCCACACTGCCCGATCCAGCCGTCTGTCCCCAGACCGCAGAAGATGAGATGGACAAGAGAGCAAGACCAAAGCAGACTGTCATCGCCACGCGCTTGTTTAACATTCGACCACCTCTTGGAAGGGCGCAATCTGGCCCACCGACCTTTACACATCCCTATCACCGGACAATTCGGAACGCATAGGCATGGAACTGACCACGTCATCGATTTGAGAACACGTGGACGCAGGATTCGCAAGAACCGCTAGCAGGTGCCCTACCCGATCGATGGCGGCAAATAACATCTTGAAGAACCTTTGATCAATTGCGCGCTTATATCAGTAGGAGATTAAGCTATACCCGTATATACCCCGCCCGGCTGCCTTTGATAGTGCGAACCAAAATCTTTGTCAACATAAATTTACGATTAACTCCGATTAGGTTTTTGAATCGCGAAAACTGAATTAGAAGATAACAATTGTGGCTGCGAGCGCCGAATCAGCAGCATTCGAATCGATCACCGACGGAGACGTCCTAGAGGAGGCGCAGCAGTGCGGAGCCGATACTCCGGGCACTCGAAAGCAGCACGATTCCTTATCGCTCTTCAACATGGACCTCGGTTACTTGCTGGCGTGTGCGTTTCTTGTCGCAGTCGGATGGAAAGCACAACATGGGTGGAGGCAAGGCCACCTTCCAAAGCCACCTTCAACGATAGGTGGCAGCGGAACAATCTGAGCTGAGTGCATCTTGCCTGTAACCAATGCATCTTGGTTAACGTCGGGTGGAGTACATCCAGAGGCTATTCAGCATCGGCGAGCGTCTCTGGCAACCCGCGGTCAGCAACTATCACAAACCGCGCTTGTAAACCAACCGATTGCTATACCGGCCTTTGCCGTTTATGGACTCGATCCATTTGCTCCATCTTCTACGCACTTTCCCACGAATGCCACGACCTGTGCCTTCGTTTTCAGTTCATCACGGTTCGGATCGTCGCCGTACCGCACTTTCTGCCGTTGCGCCACGTCCGTGAAGTAATCCATAGAAGCCGCTGCGTGTACACGATTCCCAGCTTTGAAGTCGGGATTCTCCTTAGTGCCATCTTTTTGCCCTTGCATCCACCGCAGACATACTCGCGCCACGTTGGAGGAAAAGGAGCGTCTGATTGGAAATAGTGATCTCTGGATCGGTGCGCACGCAATGGCTTTGGATGTCACCCTTGCCACGAACAACGGCGTGAGTTTAAGCGCATAGCCGGCCTATCTGTCGAGAACTGGACAAAATAGACGCGCCGTTACGGTACGCTGTCGATCCGAAAACATCTCCGGACGTGGCGCGGAATCCATAAATAAAACAGGGAGAGCGTCGGGAAATCTGGAGCGCCTCTCACTCCCGCTGGTACAAAGCCGCACGCTGTTTAGAGCATGCAGCTAGTCTGAGGAACAAAGAATGTCCAAGGGGCAGGAGGGCTAATCGGTGCCGTGATTAGAGGTCTTTGCGATTTCGTAGTCTATTCTGGCCTCTGCTGATTTGCCTAACGAGCTAGAACCACCATGCGCGATTTTGAGTCACCCTTCGGTCATGCTACTGATTCACTTCACGCCGGTCAGGAGCCAGTCGACGCTTACTTTGAACTTCTCCTTAATTCGAAGCAGCACCTCAGCAGGAGGCGAAATCAGTCCCCGTTCATATCGTCTGCTGTTCGAGGCTGCCCTCGCGAATCCGAGTTGGCAACAAGGCAATCGTCGGAAGCCGAGATTAATTCATGAGGATCGCGAAGCGCCCCAGGCTCCGCCTTGATTTGAAGTCATTTTGCCTCTTGCGCCTCTCAACCCTAAAGCGCGACGGCTGGCGGTGCCAATCGTGCGGCTCAAGCGTAGGATTGGAAGTTCACCACATCACCCCGCGAAGTAACTTAGGGGATGATGTTCAAGAAAACCTCATCACTCTTTGCTGGAAATGCCACCGACAGATCCATTCAAAATGACGGTCTCCCGAGTCGACGAGTGTCATCATCTCTCGGCTTTCACCTTTAAGAGTGTCCTTCGTCAGATCAAAGCAAAGTACGTCTTAGGAAGACTGCCACACCGACTCGAAAGGATGGACACCATCCCAAATCAGTAAATCTTAAGATGACCTTGTGTTCGAGCGGCGAAGACTTGACCGCTTATTTGGAACGCCTCGCAGGACGAAACCACAATTCACGATATCTATAGCGCGCTGGTCGCGCTGGTCACTGACGCGCCGAGAAACGAAGTGATCGTCGAAGACCTGCGGCAAGCTCTGTTGGACGGGAGGTCACCGCAACTATTGATCCGCCGGACAGCGCACCTCGATTATCTGGCGGGGCGCCTTCGCGGATTGTACCAGTACGTCTTTGTCTTGAAAGGTGGTCTGGGAACACGCCTCAGCAACTGATAGACACACTGTTTTAGGCTGCAATTCCAGACATAAATTGAGACGGAAGGCGTCGACTTTTCGGAAATAAGCCGTTGGCGAGCGGAGGTTAACCAGGAAACAGGGGATTGGCGAATTATTTTTGCGACGCGAAGTCCGGACAGATTGACCAACCGATCCAAGGTAGCCATCAAAGACTGGATCGACGAAATTTTCTTGGAGCCCCTTCAGGCAAATTCGCCTCGCACAAGTTTCTGCGTGCCGCTCGAAGGTAGCCATGAAAATTGGGATCGGCCAAAAAATTTCTGGGCGAGGCGCGCAACTCCGGTCCCAACAACTTTTAGAGTTCTCCGCAATACCACCTATCGGTTTTCATTCCAATGAGTTTGCGTTCCGGCGTGAATCCATCCACCACGCCGATCAACTCCGACTTCGAACTGCAAAGGCACTTCCCAGCGTCAAGACCGCAGATGTAAGCCATGCGCGTTTGCATGCGAGCTGTATTGTTCTGGCGTATGTTCCGACCGCATTTCGGAGCCGGTATCGGTGTTCGCGTCGATCGGAGAACTCGCCAAGGGGCTGCGCGACGCGCAGTAAGCCAGAATGCGGAACCGCTGCTAGTGGAAGGCCCACCGGGATGCGGAGAAACAGAGTTGGCCTGTGCGGTCGCAGCCGCGGCAGATACCGTGATGGAGCGTCTGCAATGCTACAACGGGATCACCGAAGAGAAGGCCATTGGCAAGTTCGATGAGGCCTTGCAAAACCTCCAACTGGTTGTTGGCAAACGCTACGAGAGCGAGGAAGAGCGCCAAAGAAAGGCCAAAGGAGGAACCGTCCGCTGTTGAGCGTTGTCCTGGATGAATTCGCACCGTTTGGATACCGGAACTTTCCGCAAATCTTGCAGACCGCGCGCGGTACCAACACGGCGTTT
>QHYS01000342.1 GCA_003223325.1 Acidobacteriota bacterium | reverse complement strand
AACGGCGGCCAGCCCTCCGGCGTGATGCCGACGCCGGTCGACAGCGTGGAAGAGTTTAAGGTTGCCACTGCCAACCAGACCGCTGACTTCAATAACTCTTCCGGAATGGAGGTGTCGCTTGTCACCAAGCGCGGCGCTAACTCCTGGCATGGCTCGGTCTATGAATATTATCTGGACAACAACTTCTCTGGAAACACTTGGGAGAACAATCAGACGGGAACACCCGTGCCGGATTGGCATCGAAGCTGGTTCGGCGCTGCGGCGGGCGGACCACTTATTCCCAAAGACATCCTTGGCGGAAAGACCTACATTTTTGCAAACTACCAGGGCGCGCGTTATCCCAATTCAGAGACATTTAACAGATTGGTCCCGAGCGCTGACATGCGCAACGGGTTCCTAACAGACCCCAGTCTCGCAGGCCAGCCCGGCTGCGATGCCAACGGGCGCTGCGACCTCAAAGCTATGGATCCGCGCCATATCGGGATTAATCCCTATGTGCAGCAGATGTGGAACACGTACATGCCGGCGGGGATACCCGGGCAATGCGGCCCTTTTTCTGGCGACGGGTATTGCGATGGCGTTAACACACTCTTGTACAGAGCGAATCTGTCTATTCCACGGAATGACAACTTTGGAGTAGCGCGCATTGACCACGACTTTGGCCCCAAATGGCACTTTATGTCCAGCTACCGCTACTACCACTCGGAATACGCTACCGATTCCCAAGTTGACATTGGGGGTGCTCTGAGCGGCGACACCTTAGGCACGCCCAAGTCCACCAGCAACCGTCCGCAAGTGCCGTGGTATTTAGTGGTAGGAATGACCACCAGCATCAGCGCCCACGTTACAAACGACTTCCGTTACAGCTTTCTCCGCAACTGGTGGCAGTGGGCGTCGAGTGGGGACCCGGCGCAACCGTTTTCTGGCCTCCCTGCCCCGGCCGGCGCGCTCGAGCCATTTGGTGAGTCGGCAGGGCACCTCGAGGCACTCACGCCATATAACGTGAACACCCAGCAGACACGCACGCGCTTCTGGGATGGGAAAGATCATTTCTTCCGCGACGACGTTTCCATGCTGAAGGGCAGCCACCTGGTGCAGTTCGGAGGCCAGTATCAGCACAACTGGAACTACCACCAGCGTACGGACAACGGCGTAGGCATCAATTATTACCCCGTGTACCAACTCGGAGATTCCTCCGGCTCAGGCAACGTAAACCTGAGCCTCATCAGCCCCACAATACAGGCCAATCCGACCCTTGCCCGCGAAGCCGCTGCGCTGCTCGGAATCGTAACCGACGCCCAACAGGCATACATTCGCTCGGGGAACAACTTGACGCTGAATCCGCCGCTCACAGCAGCATTCGACAAGACCACTATCCCCTACTACAACCTTTACTTCAACGATACCTGGCACATGAAGCCGTCTCTCACGGTGACGTACGGGTTGGGATGGACGCTGGAGATGCCGCCCGTGGAGGCCACCGGCAAGCAAGTCGTGCTCGTCGATGCAAAAGGACAGCCGATCGATACCGCCTCGTACCTGGCGCAGCGCCAAGGCGCAGCACTCAAAGGACAGGTGTTCAATCCGCAGATTGGCTTCGCGCTTTTACCCAATGTCGCCGGACACCCGAAATATCCATTCGACCCCTTCTACCATGGGTTTAGCCCACGCATAGCGGTCGCCTGGAACCCTGACTTGGGTCCTGCCCTTGGGGGCAAGCGCACGGTGTTCCGCGGCGGCTATGGTCGCATCTATGGCAGGGTAAATGGTGTCAACCTGGTGCTTACGCCGCTTTTAAGCCCCGGGATTATCCAGGCCGTAAGTTGCTCGAATATCTTAAACACCCCTTCTTGCGACCCCACGGCCAAACCTAACGCGAATACCGCCTTTCGCATTGGTACTGACGGCACGACGGTCCCACTTCCCGCTGCCCAGCCCACTTTGCCTCAGCCGTTTTTCCCTGGCATCGGCGGAAACGCTGAGGCGAACGGCGCTTCACCCCTTGATCCGCATTTCCGGCCGAGCTCGGTCGATTCGTTCGACCTCACCATTCAGCACCAGATCTCAGGCAAGATGTCTGCGGAAGTGGGCGTCATCAGCCGCTGGGTTCACAATGAATTGCTGAACATCAATATTAATACAGTGCCCTACATGATGACACTGGGCGGGCAGACGTTCGCATCGGCCTATGCGGCTGTCGAGAGAGCAATGGGCTGTGCGACTTCGCAGGCCATGTGCCAAGCCGCCACCGCTGCCACAACGATGGTTGCTCCCCAACCGTTCTTCGAGACGGCCCTTGCTGGCACCGGCTATTGCACCCCGGGGAATTGCACCGCCACGGTTGTCAGCAAAGAATTTGTCAATTTCCAGAGCCAAAACGTTTGGACCCTGTGGTCTGACCTGGACAACGGCAGCACGGCACCCGGTTTCAATTTCCCCTTCAGCATGATGAACACTGGCCCTAACGCTCAAATCTCAAGCAATGTCACCCCGAGTACCAGTTTCGGGCACGGCAATTACAACGGTGCCTTTGTCACGTTCAGGATGAACGATTGGCACGGCGTTACCCTGCAGAATAACTTCACATGGAGCAAGGCGCTCGGGACGGGATCTTACGTTCAAGCCACCAGCGGCCTAACCGCTGTTGATCCTTTCGACATCGACAGACAGTACGGTCCCCAGGTCTTCGATCGCAAGTTCGTTGATACCATGTTCCTGGTTTACCAACTGCCATTTTATCAGAGCCAGCGAGGTCTCCTGGGACACGTTTTGGGGGGCTGGACCTTCTCCCCCGTCTTTACCGCGGGTAGCGGGGCTCCGCTATTCTGTGTCGACAACTCGGGTGTTCCTTTCGAGGGATACAGCGGCGCACAGGAGTTCGGTGCCGCAGATAACATATTCATTAACACGGATGCGAACTGCTTGCAGACCACCAAGTACACGGGAGGAGCCTCAGTTCATTACCTTGCTGACGGCACCGCCAACATTTTCGCAAATCCCTCGGCCGTGTTTAACACGCTTCGCCCGCCCATTTTAGGTATCGACAACAGAACCGGCGGGTTAGGCCAATTCCGTGGACTGCCATACTGGAACATGAACCTTGGCATCAAGAAGAACTTCCGGGTCAGGGAGCGGTTCAGCGCGGATGCCTCGGCCAACTTTGTGAATGTTCTGAACCACAACCAACTTTTGGATCCAATACTCTCGTTGCAAAGCCCAGCGAGTTTTGGCCAGCTTTCCACGGAAGGAACTTTGCCGCGGACATTGGAATTTGGAATTCGGGTCAGCTTCTAGTTTCTTCCGACGAGTTTTCAGTAACTCGCTATAGCAAAGGGGAAGGCCGGCCCGGCCTTCCCCTTTTTTACGCGATCCTTTGAACCAAGCACAGCGCGCCAGCCGCCCTCCTTTTCCGCGCACAAATTCAAATGACACCAGCGTGGACTGGGGGCGTAGCTTCTGGGCCTTGGTTCGGTCACGGGTGATCAAAGGAGCGTTAAGAAGTTCAGCCAGAGCTATATAGGCTCCATCATAGGCGGTAAGGTTGTGGCAGCTAATAAGCGCATATGTCGTTCTGGCGTTTCGCTCGGCCTCCGAAACTTTGAAGGAGGCAGGGAAGAGTGGAAGAGATCATAATCCGTCAGGAAGGAAACCCAACGCTTTGACGACGCAGCCTCGGGGGTCACTTCAAAACCGGCCAGCGAGCAATTTCACGAATCTGGGCTTCACTTAGGGTCCGCATGCGGCGCGGCCCTGTGCCCATTGATCAACCTCGCTGAGCGGGCCATCGCTGCTTGGCTGACAGAGCCGAAGCGGCCGCAATCGCAATCTTCCCCAAAGGCGGATGCAACAGCAATCGGGTGGCAGACCGCGCCTTCAACGTGATCGTGGTCTTTATCTATAAAAATTCGAGCTACGTGGCCGCGAATCGTGCCCGGGCGCGCCGTTGTCTGGCGACCTCCATGCGCGTTCGAATCATCTGCATATCCCCATCCGTTTCGCCGATGAGTGGGCAGAGTGCCGCCATGGAAACGAGATCCTCGTTGTATTGACGGCATTGGCGTTCATACGTGGCGCGAGTCTTCGAGCAGACCAGCGTTTGAGGCGACCCCGTGCGTTCAGTCACGTGCGTCATGTCCAGGTGATGACGGTCTATCTGTTGGTGCAAGTGCTGACGGCGCTCCTGCTTTACGCGGAAGCGATGCGTTTGGCTGGCGGGATCAAGAGCGAAGGCCTGCAGTTCACAACAATCATCACATCGGCAGGCAATCTTCACATCTAGCCGCCAGTCCTTGGGAGATTCGGGAGGCTGCTCGCTGCGTGCCAGCAGGAACTCGGCGGAATGAGCCCATAAGCGCCGGAACTCCTTATCGCGGAGGACGGCATCGCCGTTGCGCTCGCGCAGGAGTTGAAGAGCCGGCACAATCAGCGTGGCGGGGTTAAACACCTTGGGATTTGCGGCAATCGACTTGCAAGCGGCATCACGAAGAGTGCTTGCGTTCAACGCTGCAAGGGCTTCCAGGAGATCCACGACCGTAGTGCTGTGCACAGGCTTGGCCTTTTGAGTGCGCCACCAATCCCGATCCGGGGGGTCCGGCTTGCGCTTTTCAAGGTCCGGTAATGCTCCCACAATGGCCGCGCCAATCTCCCGCAGTGCCGCAATCCAACCTGTGGTTGGTTCCAATCCTAATTCGCGGGTTAACCGCGAGAGAAGGTCCACACAAGCCGCAGGAAAGGAGCGCATATTTTCAATCGCCAGGTGCGACAGG
>QHYS01000003.1 GCA_003223325.1 Acidobacteriota bacterium | reverse complement strand
TGAAGTTTTCTCCCAGGCGAATGCGCAGCCAGCGTGGTGTCCCGAAGATAATGCCACGATGATCAGCTTCATCCGCTGTGCCCTTTACCACAGTTGTGCTGAAGATCCTTCCAAACGGCGTAGGCGAAACCTGTCCCACTCCGCACCAGCTATCGCCGTTCCAAACGAGATAGAGCGACGCCCATCGGCTCACCTTCCCCGAAACCGTTATCAGGTCTTGACCAGCTTCGCGTTGAACGTGGGCGCGCCCATGTTCCGGCGCCTCAAACGTGATGCCGCCGTCCGTTGTCGTGTCGAGCGTGCCGCCAACCGAGACGCTTCGCTCCCAAGACATTCCGAGGGCTTCAAAGTTCCCAATCGCCAGAACATCCGGTGCAACAGAACTGCGCTTCGGTAGTGCAATGGCATATGCCACAGGTATGAGAAACATGAGTGGCAGGATGCTTTTCCGCAACATACGAGACGAACACCTCACCGGGAATCACCTCAATTAGCTACTGGAGAAACCAGGCTAAATCAAGGTTTCTTAGTGAACAATCCATTACGCTGGACAGGAACGAGGACTGCGTGAAAGGAATTGGGCTCCTCTGGGAACAGAACCTGTTGCAATTTCCGGGTCGCAACGGTTCGTCCCATATTGGAACTGAGGCCGAATCGCTGCATAGTGCTCCAAAAATGTTTTTCCCTGAAACACGCTTGCGAACAACTTGAAGTTGGTACAGCCCCATTTGGGCGGGCTATAAAACCCCATATTTCGCGTACACGTCGGAGAGATAGGCACCCTGCAACAGTTCGGCCCGGCTGTGGTTCTCTTTAGAGACTTTCTCTGTGGCGAGCCTCAGCGTATCTTCCACCATCCCGACCGGTACCACCACGACACCATCGTAATCAGCGAAAATCAAATCGCCGGGATTTACCACGATTCCACCACACTGCGCCGGAACGTTGTAATCAACCACGATGCCTCTCCCTTTGGAGTCGACGGGTTTAATCCCGGCGGCAAATACTCCGAATCCGAGCTCTTGGACCTTGGCAACATCACGTACTAAACCATCGATCACTGCTCCCCGCGCCCCTCGTGCCCTGGCAGCGGTAGAGAGCAGTTCTCCCCAGGGTGCATTCCGCTTTGATTCCCCAGTTGCGACCGCAACCACCTCTCCAGGTAAGATGCTGTCGATTGCTTCGATTTCTAAACCATATGGATCTGGTGGTACGTAAAAGATGTCTCGGCACAGAATAGTTCGTGCCCATCCGGCAAACTTGCTCTCAGAAGAGAGAGGCCGAAGATACTCTCGCATCGCCCGATCATGCTGGCCCAGCTCATCAAGAGCATCGGCAACTGCTGCGGTGTAGAGAGTTTGTTCGATCTGGCGAAGCAGTTCCAGATCTGCATCGAGAGCGGTCTTGCCTGCTGCTCTCGTCCCATCTGTGCTCCCGCTACTTTGTTCCACGGACATGTTTCCTCAGTCCGCGCCGCACTCTTTCAGTTGTGCCAGTATCGCAGCGGCACGGTTATTTAGAGATTACTGAAAACGCTCGGATATGAGACGGCAAAAAACCTCGACTCTAGTCGATGCCCCTAAGCAACCTCTCCGTTTGCATGGTTGTTCCAGAGGTGTTCAGCGAAGGCAAGCAACGATTACCGTATAGAGGTCCGTTTAGCAAAGTTCAAGCTCTATCGCTCGAACGTCCAGAATGATGGATATTTGCTCCACGGTGCAGGCACGCTGCGAAGGTGGGGAGCTAGCAACGGTGCTCCCCCAAACTCATTGCCCTCAGGTACGTGCGCGCAAAAAAATCCGGGCCCATCTCATAGCGTTGTGTGCTCCGAATTATGCTGGCAATTTTAGATTGCCTTCGCATGTCGCGTAGGCGCTAGCTTTCCCTGCTTACGTTCGATCGATGTCCGCGCCCGACGTAAGGAATTGGCTCTCTGCATTGGGCCACGGAGTAGTCAATCAGACGAGCCTCAGGCCTTCATCACCGTCGTACCACGGTAGCGATGGATTCTGGCGCGTGCGGTGATTCCGTGGGCCAGCATGTTCTCAAGAATGCACTGGCGTTCCGTCACCTCCGCAGTCTCAACACTTGCCTGTGGCGTCATGTACTGATAGGTGCACGTCTTCAGAAATTTTCCAACCCAGACGCCACCGGTGTAACGGGCGGCTCGGCTGGTTGGAAGGATGTGATTTGTACCTATCGTCTTATCACCATACGCCACGGTGGTTTCTTCTCCAATGAAAAGAGATCCGTAGTTAGTTAATCGTTCGAAATAGTAATCGGTGTCGCGAACGTGCAACTCCAGATGCTCTGGCGCGTAATCGTCGCTGATTTTTACAGCCTCGTCCTCATCTAGCGCAACGTAAACGATGCCATTGTCACGCCAAGAAAGCCTCGCCACATCTCTGGTTGGAAGAACTGCCAGTTGCCGCTCCACTTCTGCGATCGCCTTTTTCGCAAAATCCTCGTTGAGGCAGATCAGACAGATCCCGCTGTTTGGATCGTGCTCGGCCTGTCCCAGCAGATCGCATGCGACCAGACTTGGATCGGCAGAGTCATCCGCAATAACAAGAATTTCAGTGGGGCCGGCGATTAGGTCGATGCCGCACCGGCCAAATAGCTGGCGTTTGGCCTGGGCTACGAACCTGTTCCCAGCCCCGCAAAGTATGTCCACCGGTTCCATTCCGTCGAGACCGAATGCCATCAGCGCTAGAGCCGGCACTCCACCTAGGATGTAAATGAAATCAGCTCTGGCTTCCTTGATTGCATTGATGGTCGCAGGATAATAGCCAAGTCCTTTGACCGGAGGCGTGCATGCAATGATGCGCTTGACGCCCGCCACGCGGGCCGGAATGATGCTCATCTGCGCTGACCCAAACATTGGGTACCTGCCCCCAGGTATGTAGCTGCCCACTGAATTCACAGGGATGTGGCGATGACCGAGAATCACGCCGGGGCGAATCTCTGTCTCTAGTGGAAGCAAGGTTTTTAGCTGCGCTTCCGCGAAGGACCTTACGTTACTCTGGCAGTACTTAGTGTCGCGAATTCCTTGCTCACTGACCCTGGAGACGGCTTCATCAATCTCCTTTGGGGTTAGTTGGAACGAAGGTGGATTCCAGTGATCGAACTGTTCACTGTACTTGCGCACAGCGTCCATGCCGTTCTTTTCGAGATCGATCAACATCCGTGACACGACGGAGGCTGTCTCAGCATCGTGTTCAAAAAGCCGATGGCCCCCGGACTTCGCAACCTTCATGGCACTTTGCTCCTGATGCCCTGATGCGAAGGATTCCGCGCTCAGCACCTCTGTGCCGCCAGCAAGAAACCAGGAAACGATTTCAACACGGCTCGTCCTTGCAAAAACACTTCTCGTCCATGCCGATGGATATTATTTGGCTCGCGCGCACACACCTTCGCACGCTGAGGCAGCGAACTCCAGCTATCCTCGGATTATTCCAGAAAACGTTCGATCACGTTTCTGGTAATGCGAGACACGTGTTTGTCTGGAAACAGTGAACATACCCACGTGATGGAACCAACGGAGAAGACCGCTCCTTTGTCCTGCTCAAAATAAACCATGTCGGCGCCCCCATCCTCAGGATTGATTCCCTTGGCCACATGCTGAAGACTTGGCGGGGAGCTCGGAGTGATCTTGTCAGTCTCGTGTCCAGATGCGCCGCCCGGAACACGCTCATGTAGGCTCTTCTCGCCGAACAGATCGCCCTTGTGCAAACCGGTCTTGCGAAAGACCCAGTGCTCTGGATCGATAACGCGGTAAGGGGCGGAAGTCATTGCTCCAGGATCGGTAAAGGCCACACCCAGCAGTCGCGCCTCGGGCTCATGGGTACGGTGCATGCGCGATTCGTGCCTGGCGCACGGATCCGTCTTGTCCTCGTGCGAGATGCATCGCATAGTGTTTCTCTCCAGCAACACTTCGCAGTTCACGCCATTCCCGCCCAAATAAATGAGACGCCCGCCTTCTTCATGCACCCAGTGCTCCACCTTGTTGAACATTTCGCGAGTCCAGTACTCAGGATGCAAGGAAATGATGAGCACGCTATAACGCTGGAGAGGCAGCGTGCCATCGTGCAGCTGCGCCTCGGCATAGTAGTCGTAGTCAAATTGCTCTCGTTCCAGCCAACCGAGCAGACGCCATTCCGCCGGAGCCTGTCCACACTGCAGCCGTCCCTGAATAGAATCCGTGATTGACGATTCTGTCCACGGAGAATTGTCAAAAATATGATTTCCCGGTTCAGGGCGCTCGAACGCGAGCGGCTTGAAAGCACTGTCAGGAATGGACCAAGGTCCCTTCTGGCTCGTATAGCGTTCAAGGTCGAGGCGAGCATTGACGGTTGGGGCAGGTTGAAGGCCACCTGGATTGATATAGTTAGACCGTCCGCCAAAATTGTTGTAGGCGTTCCACGTGTTGGTTGAGGCGAGTACCGCTATTCTTGCTTGAGGCTCCGGAGGAGATACTACCCAGGGAAATGAAAAAGTGTTCCCCGACGGCGTTCGGGCCCATAGGTAATAGAGGCCAGAACGCGATGGCGCCGTGACGAACTGCTGGACGTGGGACGATGGATAGCCGTGGCGGTTCCAGTCGACACCAGTTTGGGAATAATCGCCATCCGGCGTGATCTGCTCTGTCGCAAGCGGCCCATGTTCATCGAACCAACTCAGCATCGCCACGAACTCTTTTTTCAGACCGTAGCGCCAGAGCGTGAGCTGATACTGTTCCGTGCTGTGGCGCGTATCTCCGAGCGCCCGCCGGCTTGTACCCATTTAGGCCACATATAGCCCACGAGCTGATTGGAAAGCATTCGGAATTGATAGGGCTCGCCCGTTCTCAATTCGCAATCAACCCACTTGGCGCCGTACCCCTCCTTGGAAAGCACCACACGATAGCGGCCTGGAGGTACGTCGTAAAAGGCTCCGCGGGCAGATGAATTAAGCGTTAGTACAGACTCGCTCTCATGACACTCGAAATCTGCACGAACATTCGCTAAAGCAAGGTAATTCTCATCGGACACGTAAGCGATTGGCTTCATAGTTCGGATCTGCAACCCCTGGCCCTGCGCTATGGTTCCCGTCTAGGAGTCAAAATAGGAATTCGACATGCAGCCGTTAACCCACCATCAACCGGAAGACTGATTCCATTGATGAAGGCCGAGTCGTCTGAAGCAAGAAAAACGGCACAGGCCGCCACATCTTCAACGCGTCCAAACTTCCCCGCCGGATAAAGCGCGCGCAGTTGATCGGCGATCTCGGGATGTTGATGGTAAAAAGCCTCAGACGCCTCGCTCATGATGGTGCCCGGGGAGATGGCGTTTGCGCGGATCCCATACGGTCCGTAATGGGCAGCGATCAGCCGGGTCAATGAAAGAATCCCTCCTTTAGCCGCCGTGTATGCTGTTAAGTTGATCCCCAAAATGGCATTGACTGAGCTGAGGTTTATGATCGAACCGCGGCCACGGGGAACCATGCTCTTCAGTGCTTCGCGTGTACACAAGAAGACGCTTTTCAGACAAATCGAGAGCACGCGATCCCAGTTCTCTTCCGACAATTCCATTGCTGGCGCATCGCCTTCGGCCGATGCAGCGTTATTCACGAGGATCTCAATTGGCCCGGCATCGTGAAACACGCGCCGAACATCAACTGCCGAGCTCACGTCGGCTTTGAGTGCCTCGCACGGTGCACCGGCCAAGCGGATCAAAGCAGCCGTTTCCTGATTGGAGGACTCATTCCAGTCCACACAAACTACGTGCGCTCCTTCAGCAGCAAACCGTTTCGCGATTTCGCGGCCGATGCCTGCGCCGGTCCCCGTTATCAACGCTTTCCGCTGTTCCAGGCGCATTATGCTCTCCCTCCTGCCTTTATATTTCGCGCCGGTTGGAACCCAGCACGATTTTTGAATCACCGTCCAAAATACTGGAAGA
>QHYS01000061.1 GCA_003223325.1 Acidobacteriota bacterium | reverse complement strand
TGACGGCGATGAAGGAGACTCAAAAACGCCGCGAATCAGTTCCAAGCGCTTGCACGTGAAGGATAAGAAATGGGTTGGATCAACACTCGACCCGAAGGGTCAGGTACCTGAGGCAGAGGCTGCGGCTGCGAACCGTAACTTTATCGCCGCCGGCTTTGTGGCGAAGTTGCATCCGGCGTCGACGGGCTAACCGGCGTAGATGGGGTAGCCGTGGTAGCTGGGGCAGGCGTAGTCGCAGGAGTTGTATTCGAACCTCTCGGATTCGCGGGCGCCGATTCCTTAAATCTCAGCCCAATGTTGCTATTTGTGCCCACATCAATCAGACGCAGATCTTCATCGGTAACTTCCTCCCCACGCACGATGTGCGGAGTGATCGCAAAGATAATCTCATTTTGCTGGCGTTCTTTGTCTTCCTGGGCGAAAAGATACTTTAAGATTGGAATCTTGGCGAGCCACGGATAACCGCTCAGCGACTGCGTTTCGGTATCCTCTAAGATCCCGCCCACCAGATTGACCTCGCCATCTTCCAATCTCGTCTCATGCTCGATACGGCGCTGACCGATCGTCGGTTGACTAATGCCGCCAATATTTTGGGTTCCTGTTACCGAAGAAACTTCCATACTCATCTTCAGCGTAACCTCGTGGTCTGAATGGATGTGCGGAGTAATGTCGATGTTCACGCCTACGTCAAGATATTGAAACTGGGTGTTGATCAGCGGGTTGATGGTGACACCACCCGCCCCGGGAGTGTACGAACCGGTAGCGATCGGCACGCGTTCTCCAATTTTTAAAGAAGCCTTTCCGTCATTGAGAGCTCGTAGCTCTGGGTTTTGAAGAACCTTGGTATTAGTGTCCGACATGAGCAGGGTGTAGGTAACGCTTGGGAGCGAAGTCACGTAACCAGTCCCAGCCAGCGATGCCAGTTGTACGAGGCCGGCGACTGCACCACCGGTGGTACCTGCGCCGCCGGCGGCCGCTGGTCCGACCGCCGTTGACGTTGGCACTGTCGAACCCAATGTGCGCAGACGAGTCCGGTTGACTTCCATTACCGCAACATCGATGATCACCTCGGACTTTGGTTTGTCGAGGGTTTCAAGCAATTTCTCCGCTAAAACCATCTGGTCCGGTGTCCCTCTGAGCGTCATAGAGCTGTGTGTTGGATTCACTTGGATCCGTGTAATGTCCAACATTCCCTTCAGAGTGCCAACCACCTCCTGCAACTCAGCTGGAGTCGAAGCATTGTGGACATAAAACGTCTTCATTACGTTCGCTTCCAACTCTTTGCGCTTGGCGTCCGCCGCCACAAAAATTGCCGTTGAAGAGATTGGTCGCCAAAATGTCTTTGACTCCATGGCGACCATCTTCAATGCCTCTTCCATCTTTACATCGTTCAGTTCAATTGCGATCTTTTGCGGTTTGTAGTCCAAATCGAAGAGGACGTTAACTCCTCCGAGCTTGCCGATGGTCTTGTACACGTTGTCGGCAGTAGTGGTCATTCGCAAAGTAATTGGAGTATTGGGAGAAGGGTCCAGCGTCACAGGACCTTCCAGGTCCTCGGCTTGTTGGGTCAGTTGAGACTCCTGGTTCGCCGAGCTTTTTCCGCCTGATTCGTTTTTCCGCTTCAGCAGAAGGGCAGTGCGGCGCATCTCTCCTGCCGCCAGAAAATTAGTGCCGTCAATTTCCACCGCACGCTGAAATTCCGCGAGGGCCTTTTCCAATTCGACGCTCTTCAGCAGCTTCTCGCCATTCTGCACGTGATCAATTGCGGCGGCGGTTCGGGCCCGCAGGTAGGCAGTGACATACTTCGGGTCTTTGGGTTTTAGCGCGTAGGCCTGCTTAAACGCCTCAAAAGCAGCATCGCTCTGATTCTTCGACTCGGCTCGCACGCCCTGCTTGAATTCGGCGCTTGCTTGATCCGCATAAGTTGGTATGCAGAATGCTAACAGTAGAATTGAGGTTAACAATATTCGTAGGCGATTCATATCGTTAATGTCGTTATCTCTCTGCAGAACAAGGAAGCGATCCATTGGATGGACGCTCGAACAGCGATCTCACTTCAAGAGTTCTCTGATTGGTCAGGACCAACAGGCAAACAGACTTTGTCATACCGCAACCTGGTTTAGAAGATTCGCTGTAAAACAGCAAAAACCATAGCTCATTTTCCCCTTCCACTATTTGATCGAGCGCAAGCATGCGTGAAGTAGTTGGTTTCGATGCGAGACATGACTCGATCTGTTAAATTGGCGCTGCAGGCGCGGCCCGATACACCGGCCAGTGATCACAATCATATAGCTGTTGACAGCCGCTGAATGAGAATGGGATTGCGTCATGATGGTTCCGATACACGGAACCATCAAAATGAGCGCTTTGTACTTGCCCCGGCCGGCGCAGTAGCCAGGAAGCAGGCTGCAGATGAGCGATCTTGGCAGAAGCGAACCAGTCAGCGCTTCGGCCGCAACAAAGAAAAGCGCAGCGCCGTTAGTTGCAGTTCGAAATTCCGTAGCCGCAGCCGGGAGCAAAGCCGGATCCGATGTCGAATCATTTCTTGATTCCACAGGATTGCCCAGAAAGCCGCTGGTTTTCCAGAGGAACGAGGTCATCTTATGGCTTATGGAGTCAGCCAGGCTCTGAGTCATTCGCAAAGACGAGATGCTTCGCAGCGATCGAGCCTTTTCAGAATAT
>QHYS01000339.1 GCA_003223325.1 Acidobacteriota bacterium | reverse complement strand
GCCGGCACCAGGAATCCGTTGGCTGGAGACGTGACGCGGATTTACACGTTCGCGGTTTCGCAGCCGGCCCGAATGCTGAATGACTTTCGTAACCTGGGATTCAACGAGGATGAAAATGGCAGGATCGTTTTCGACGGCCTATTGCAATGGATCGCTGCTGGCGATGGCATAAATATGAACTATCGCTTCTCACAGCCGGCGCGCACGGAACGCAATCGACAGGATCAACTGTATGTCGAAGGAGTATTCCCGTTTGCCCATCAGCGGTCGACCGACCCGATCACTGGCAAGACGGCCGGTCGTTACGACAAGTGTACGGAGACGAAAACCTGCCCGCTCGGCATGGAGGTCTACTCGGCGAACGAATACTGGGTAAAGGCAGCGTCTCTGTTTACCACAGATCCATCTGGCAAGATGGATCTTCCCGACCATCCCATGGCCCGTTACTATTTCATTTCCAGCCATCAGCACGGCACGGGCAATGCCGCGGCAAAAGGGAATTGCCAGCAGTTTCAGAATCCGCTGGACTCGGCGCCGGTGTTGCGCGCCTTGTGGGTTGCAATGGACCAGTGGTCCACGAAGGGCATCGCGCCCCCGCCGAGCGCGTTTCCGCGTTTGGCAGATGGGACACTCGTGCCCCCGATGCCGCAGAGTAAGGTTGGCTTCCCGAAGATTCCGGGCGTCACCTATACAGGGTTGATGTCAACGCGGTATTTGCTCGATTACGGTTCGGATTTTTATAGCAGCGGGATCATGTCCACTAACCCGCCGGCGGTGACGTCACCAATCTTTAATAACCCGAAGAACGGACAGATTTATCCGAGTTATGTGCCCAAAACTGACGCCGATGGCAACGACATCGCTGGTGTCCACTTGCCCGACGTAACAGTACCGCTGGCCACCTATACAGGTTGGGCTTTGCGGTCGGGTCCGCAGGCGAACGATGGCTGCGAAGCGGCAGGTCAATACATACCGTTGCCGAAAACGAAGGCAGACCGGATTAATTCCGGCGATCCGCGGCTGTCCATCGAGGAGCGGTATCCGTCTTTGTCGGCGTATTCCTCCGCGGTTGAAAAAGCGCTAGATGACATGATTGCGAAACGCCTGATGCTTCCGGAAGACAAGACATCCAATCTGAGCCGCCTTGTGCGGGCAGGGACGGCGGCGGGCGTCAACGGTGCTCAAAGCGACACCCGCGTTCAGCCTTGACGGCGATAGAGCGGTGACGTAGGGTCTGCTCGAAGGCAGGCTGGAAGGACGCCGGTCATCAGACCATCCCACCTGGGGATTCTCGGGTAGCGCAGAGAAGGAGCGGAACATCATGAGTTCAATATCCAAATTGAGCAGAAGAGCTTTAATGAAATGCGGCTTGGCTTCCGCGGGACTTCCCGTAGTGTCCAAAGTATTGAGCACTCCCGCAAGCGTCGAGGCTCAAGTCAAATCCGATTCCTCGTTCGCCGCTATCCCGGGGCAAGTCGGTGGTCAGGATATTTTCGGCGCCTATGATGTCGATCCAAATTGGCCGAAGCCTCTTTCTGCGCTGCCTGGAAATGAGAAGTGGACTTGGGGTTCCGCGGAAGGGATCTTCGCCGAGAATCCGGATCGCGTCTTCATCCTGCAGCGCGGCGAGCTGCCGAACATTCAGAGACCCAAAGAAGTCGAATTGGCAGAACTGGGTCCGAGCATCGGTTTTCCCATCGGGCGGCTGCCTTGGCGCGACGCCACGTCGGCCAGCCCACCAGGTCCGCTGGATGGCCCCAATCGGGGCAAGGAGGATGTCGACTGGCGCTGGCAGCATTGTCTGGTTGCGGTGAACTCCAAGGGGGACATTGTTGAGACCTGGCCCGAGTGGGACAAAATGCTTCGGCGACCGCATGCCGTTTACATCAATCCTTACGACAAGGACAAATTTGTCTGGCTGGTCGACGACTACCGGCACGCCATCTTCAAATTTACCCACGACGTAAAAAAGCTGGTGCTGACGCTGGGAGTGCTTAATGAACACGGCGACGACGACAAGCACTTCTACCGGCCCACTTATCTCGCTTGGCTTCCCGATAGCACCATGTTCGTCGCGGATGGCTATGCCAACACGCGCGTGGTGAAGTTCGACAAAAACGGCAAATACATAAGCGCCTGGGGCCAGAAGGGCAATCCTCCTAACGAAACCCGACCCGGCTACTTCAATAGCGTGCACGGCGTCGCAGTCGACGTTCAGAGCGGGCGCGTCATCGTGAACGACCGCAATAACCACCGCATACAAGTGTTCGACGAAAATGGCAAATTCCTGAACCAGTGGCGCGTCGGCGACCCACCTTCGGACGTGCACATCATACTCATGGCCGCCGATCGCCACTTATGGGCCTATGATCGCGGCACATCTAAGATGATCAAGTACGATCTCGAGGGCCATCTGCTCTACACGTGGGGAACGTGGGGCGATTTTCCCGGAGGTTTCTGGGGCGTTCACGGCGCTCACGTGGACCAGGAGGGCAACTTCTACGTGGCCGAAGTCGACAATGGGCGCGCGCAAAAATTCATACCCCGAAAGGGCGCTAACCCCGCCATGCTGGTGGGTCCGGGAGTCAAGCCTGTCTGGTCGTAGAACGTCGTCTAATCTATGACGTTCAGCGTTGCTGCGACCCTGTGGCCGCGGCAGAGCCCGCAAAAGGACGTTCCAATGAGCGAGCGTTTCCCGGTTTGACGTGTTCAGGGAGCGGCATCGACCGAATCCGAGTGCGCCCACGCGATAAAATGGCTGGCCAGGACTTTAAAGGCCTAGCCAACTTGCCACAGGGTCGCTAATCGTCGGAGCGGCAATCTCTTGTGTTCGCTGAGTTAATGGCGTTCCCTGCGCACAGAGGACCGCTTCCGCAGCATCGTGTTAGCATTCCTCGGACGGCGCCTGAATTGCTATGAACGTTGAATGCCCCCATTGTGGTGCGAGCTACCCCGTGGACGAGAAACAATTCACGGGCGAATCCAGGTTGCGAGGCCGATGCAAACAGTGTAATTCCAGTTTCGTCTTCAACGCTCCGCCTGAAGTCCCGCAGCTCCCGGCAGACCAAACCGTGGCGGTGGCAGTCATCGAGGGCCCGGCGAGGGGACAGGTTTTTCGTTTGAGCAAGGCTCGCGTGGTATTGGGCCGATCGGGTGCCGATATCGTGCTCTACGATCCCGAGGTCTCCCGCAAACACTGTGCCATCGAAGTGCACGGCTCCACCGCGACTCTGATTGACCTTCAAACTACGAATGGAACTTTTGTAGCCGGAAAGAGCATCCAAAAGTGCCAACTTCAACATCTCTCCAAGTTTCGCATCGGAGCTACGAGCCTGTTGTTTACAGTTACCGACAACCGCTTGAGCGACTCCGCGTCACCTGCGACGCTTGTCGTTAGAACGCGCCCCTAATTGATAGAAAACACGAATCCTGCTAAGCCGTTGCAGTGATGAAGTTGGTGCGGGTGAGGCTGGCCGCGGCGAAGCTGCTCGGCAGACTGCAGCCCGATCACCTTGGTATCGCCATCGATCAGTGCGCCAATTTCCTCGGCTGACTCTCCCCGAGTTATGTCACGTGACTTGTTACGGAAGGTAATCAGTCGCACGAAGTTGATCGGGCGAAAGACGAACTGCCCGCTTTGGCGCGAGGCGCCGCTATCAGACCGTTAAGATTTGGAAAGCTGCTCTAGCTCTTTTTCGTAAGTTCGTTGTAGACCACAGTCGTAAACGACGGGAATTGCGGCGCGCCGGGAGCCGCGGGCGTATCCACTTCGCCGAGCGCTTTCTTGACGTCGTCCAACGATTTGCCCTGCGCGACCAGCTTCTTGATCTCTTCGTGTCGCGCCGTCACTTTCGCGAGTCTCTGCTGCACATCAGACTTTGTCTGCAAATCGCCGTGGCCGGGAATGTACGTATCGGCGTTCAGCCCCGTGAGGCCTTTCACGGTAGTGATCCACCCTTCTGACGAGCCATTCTTTTCCGCATGAATCAGCGTATAGGGTTGATTCGTCGCGATGATGTCTCCGGTGAACACGATCTTCTGTTCCGGCAAATAAACCATCAGATCGCCGCTGGTATGCGCGGGCACGTAATGCAATAGAGTCATCTTCACGCCGTTAATGGTCACATTTTCCTTATTGGCCACGGTTTTGGTGGGCAGTCTGTCTTGTGGTGCGGGATTCCGCGAACTGGCGGAAGCCTCCATTTCTTTCTTGCAGTTTTCCTGGGAAATAATGGTCAAGCCCGCCGGGAAGGCGGCCAGCCCGTTTACGTGATCGCCGTCGCTGTGCGTCAGGATGACGGTGGTCACTGGTTTGGGGGTAATTTTCGCAATTTCCGCAAGCATGTCCTTGGCCGATGCCGGCGTGGTTTTTGCGTCAATCACGATCACGCCGTCCTTGCCCACGATGATTCCCGTATTTCCCCCGGCGCCGCCCTGCGTCCAATACACGCCGCCATTCAGCTCCTTCACGGAGAGCGGCGGTGGTTGCTGCTGGGCGTTCGCGAGGCCAGCAAACGCGACTGCCACGAGAGCAATCGCCACGACAAGGCCGATTCTCTTAGATGTCATGGAAATATCCTTTCCTCCTGAATTTCTCGGAAATAATGGCGCGGCGGATTTCCTGGTCAGCCAGCATTCTACGTCTGAAGTAGCGCGCAACACAATCTGCGTGCCTGCCCGTTCCGGTTTAGACGCTGCCGGCCTATTTTTCAGCGACCTTGGATGATTCCTGACGGGTCGCGTTTTTCACGTTTTCGGGAACAGGAAAGACCAGATACGGATTGTTGGCGTCCCAGGTCTTAATCTGAATGTCCAGAACCGTCGCGCCGCCGCGTTTCTGGACGATGTGGCCGGGGGACTTGACGTCAGTCAGAATTTCTCCGTGGTCTGCGTAATCGGAATAATCCGCTTCAATGTCCATTCCGCCGCCGGTCTGACCCACGACCTTGGTAATAAAGTTCTTGGAATCAAGCGTCGCCTTTAACGTAACGCCGGCCAGTTCCCCAGAAA
Organism: Acidobacteriota bacterium; assembly: GCA_003223325.1. Classification (GTDB taxonomy): domain Bacteria; phylum Acidobacteriota; class Terriglobia; order Acidiferrales; family UBA7541; genus Palsa-189. The sequence continues at coordinate 2,027 of QHYS01000339.1, read as the reverse complement.
GAGGAACCGTGAGGACCGTAGCTCCGTCCTCAAGGGACACCGTGGTCTTGTCGCCAGCAGCCATGGCGGCTTTGACGACGCCGTAGGGAAGGAGCCAGAGCTGAAGTAGACGTTCTTTGACCGCAGCCATCTCCGGAGTCGCAGTGCCCCTTCCCGGCTCCAGGCCGGCGCCTAGTTGGGACTCATTCCAGGCGTACTTATCGCGGACCGTCTGAATCGTATGCTGTGGAGCCCCTCCGGGATTTGTGCGTGTCGTCTCCAGGCGCATAGCCAGAGGATTGTAGCCGAGCGCGGCGTGATATTCCGTCTTCGACGCTTGACCGGATGCAGAACTGGAGCCGCTGCCCCAAATCTCCATGCGGTTGACCACGTCGATCTCCGGAAGCAGAGCACCTCCCGGTCCTCCGGTTCGAGGCATGCCCAAAGCGTCTGCCACAGCCTTGATGGTCTTGGCAACGTCAGGCGTGCCGGCGTTCGTCCTGGTCTGGCCGCTTTGCGCCCCGGCGCACTGGAAAGCAAGGGTCACAAGTGCTGCGCTCGTTAGCACCTTCATCCATTTCGCTCTTGTTGACATGCGACCTCCTGAAAGGTGAAAGCTTAGCGGGCCCCGATGCGCCGCCCGGGCTGGAGAATCTTTAGTGATGTTCTTTGGTGACAGCGTGGGCCAAATCCCTCTCGCTGCAGGGCAGCGATTCGGGCAGCATGGCCTTCGGATTAGGATTGAGAAGCTGTATGCGCGGAGTCGTGGTCCAAGGCTCCAACAACACATCGGGATCATCAATCGTCGCCGTCCAGGTCAACGTATTCCCGTTGCGTTGAAAACGCTCGATGACATGCATGTTTTCGCTATGGAAGTACCCGCCGAGTTGGTCAAACCAAGTGGCAGTGTTGAAACCCCAGGTATCAACCACTAAGGTGTCTCCCTCCCAATGGGCGATGCCTTCTCCCGTATAGCTCCCGTCCAAATCCTGCAAGGGCGTGTGCTTGCGGCCATCGAGAGGAATCATGCGGTACATCGTCTGCGTAGCAATCAAGCCGCCCTGGCCGGGATAGATGAAGATCAAGTAGTTGGGGAACTGGCCAATATAGGAGGGGCTGCCCACGCGAGGAACACCTGCGGGCATGCAATTATTCGACGGATCTTCTTCGTTGGCATTAGCGTCCAGTTCCTTAACCATGTCCCAATACTCCGGCTTGTAGATGGGCCTGCTGGCACCCATGCGACGCAGCAGCGTGGCCGCACGTTCGTTTTGCTCCCCATTCTGCCGTTTGGGTTTCGCCAGTGGCCAAGTGGCGATCTTCGCGCCGCTGAGAACGTCATAGGTGGAGTGATCACTTTCCACAGCGATGCCCTCGTTGTGCATTTGGTTGGGAACGCCCAACAGATTGTCCGCCATGCCATTCCACACACCGGTAAAATCCGGGTGTCCATCCGGAGTCCGCGGCGTAACACCGGTTGGCGCTGCTCTTACGGTGACCTTGTGAATCATGCCCGGCGCTTCTTCCTGAGCAAAAACCGCGGCCGGGAGCACACACAGCATAGCGGCGAGCGCAAGGAGCCGATAGCCAAAATAGCTCGTCATCGCTGAATCTCCTGTTCGCCTAGTTGTCATTCGGGTCTTCCCCGCCGAACTTGAAATCACGTCCATCTGCGAGCTTCAATTCCCGCAGGGCGCCGTTATTCGAGCCATCTCTCGCAGGCAGCGCCGAAACAGTGACTTCGTCCCCAGGCTTCAAGCCACCGCGGTCAGCCCTGCTCATTCCGGCCCTGCGGAGAGCGGCCTGCCCTCCCAACTCGAAAGCCCACTTTTGAACGTTGCCGTTCGCATCTTTTACATTCACGGTCAGGTAGGAGTGGGGATTAATCCATTCCACCTTGGCCACCGTTCCGCTGACGGTAACTGTCTTGTGAATGTCGAAGACCGCTTGAACCGAATGGTGGGCCGCAACTGATCCTGCCAAGGGCAAGGCAAGAATCAAAACACTGGTTGCGCTGAAGCGCATCATATCCCTCCTCCTAGATGCCG
>QHYS01000340.1 GCA_003223325.1 Acidobacteriota bacterium | reverse complement strand
TGCCGCCGGACGAGCGGCGATCTTGTGGTAAGTTGAGTTGGTAACCTCATAGCTCTTGACTTCTGGAGTGGCCTCAACCACTTTCGCCAGCAGCTCCAGCACATGTGGATAGGTTGTGCGGTAATAGCCTGCAGCGTTTTCCTTCTGGTCCCACAGACTGATTCCAACCGCTTCCGTTCCGTCCGGGGCGATAAGAGTGATTTCGTCCATAAACCCTTTCTGTTTTCGGAGTAACGGAATGATCAGGTTCTTCATCGTCCGGGTAAACTCATCAACACTATTGGGCTTGAGAACTATCGAAACGTGCCGAGCAAACATTTCAACCTCCTTTGGATGATGTTGTTCAGGGGGATCCGATGTGTGCCACTTTGCGCATCGCCTGCAACCTACTTGCTGAAAATTATCAGGCGTGGCAGGCGACGGCCTCTAGCGCGCCGGATGGTACGCGTGGTGAAAACGTCATCGGGCAGATTCTGTATGTGCAGGTACGAGCGATTCGGCGGCCGCATGATCCGTGATGCTATTGCGCCTGCTTAAGATGAACCGCTCGCTGCTACAGAAGGCGAATAAGTTTCGAAGCGCGCTGTGTCGAATACAGCTTTTACCGTACTCTTTCGAACGAGTTTCCGTGTTTTGCGGTATTCCCCGGGTCGCGCCCTGCGCCTGGACCGTCCGCTTCCTCTTTCAAGGGTCTCCGTTTCGCTCCGATAAACGCCAGCGGCGCGCCCTTGACAGCGCGCACGGCCAGGCGCTTTGCCTCGCTATGAGGGCATTTGCTTCTTATGCGCCGCCCTTGCGGTGCCTTTGAACCCACCCACTCGGGCAGGCGAAGGACGCGTCACCCGGAGCCTCCGTATACGCCTCGGCGAACCTTGAAAATGAGGCGCATGTTTAGGTCTAACTGGGATCGATTTGCGCCTGCGGGCTTGCTTAGCGAATGGCGGCCTTTCCCGTTGTGTAACTAGGCATCAATTTCCGCATTCGAGCCTTGGCCAGCTGAACCAGTCGGTAAACCCGCGCTACACGGCAACCCAAGATTTCAGCTGCCTCCGCTGCCGTGCGCTCTTCGACGCAGAACAAACCTTGGCCCAGCGCTTGGGCGGTTTCGCCATTGCTGACCACACGTCGATCTTGCGCGGGTAATCTGTAAAGTTGGACTTGCTCCACTTTGCAATCGTTGTTTTCGAGCACGGCTCGAAGACCGGCGTCCGTGCCGTGTTGTGTTCCTGAGGTGGCTTTGGCTCGAAGACCCTGACGATGTGTGGCTTGCCATCTATCGTGATCGTCTTTGATCCGATCTCCAGCAGCTTCTCCGCCGCTTTCGATTGCTTCGGCCCTGGATCTCACTGATGCAGCCGGTCGCCGAGAAGCTCAGCGACGACGATATCCTGGCAATCGTCGCTTACGTCGCCTCGCTCCAGCCCTGACGATCAGGGTCACGACGATTCGTAGTAGGTCAGCAGGTCAAGCTGTCATTCGGAGGAATCCGCATTTTGGGATGATGCTCATTTTTGTGTCCCGGTCGACTTTGCCGGACGAATAATCTTCGTTTTGCGGCCTTTTAACGCCTCGCCTCAGCGCCACGACAGTCTGCTCAGTTGTCCATTCTGAGCGCAGGGAAAAATCTCTCCTGAACGCCGCGTTAGATCAGAACGTTTGTTCCCTCAAGTTCAGCTTGTCAGAAATCTCATTTTTGCGCCTAGAATGGCACCTTGGCGTGAACTACCGCACAGCGTGGTATCTGGCGCACAGAATCCGCGAGGCCATGCAGGATGGCAAGTATTACTCACTGGCGTAGTTGAGGCCGACGAAACCTATCTGACTCCGAAGAAACCGCGCAAGGGCCGCCCCTACCTTGAGAAAGACAAGCGCGATGTCGTTCTAGGGATGATCGAGCGACGGGAAACTGGGTCGGACTGAAGCCGACCGACAGATTACAAACGAGCCGTGGTCGTCGATCTCCACTCACTTCGAAGAGTGTTTGGTTTCGTTTTCGTTGACCTCTTCATGGTCGCGCGTTTTTGGGAACGACGCATACGGCCGTCGAGGTCGCCGTATTTCCTGCCAGATCTGTAGCGGTCGCATTCAGGGCATAGGTCCGGCCCGTTCCTGAACCCAGCCGCTCAGCCCGTAGCTGCACGGCGTAGCCACCGGTACCATTTGGTGCAATGACGACATCGGGGTTATTCGGATCGAATGGCTCATTGCTCGATCCCGTCACTTGGAACGAACCTGGCACAACCCCGGATAGCGCGTCTGCCGCCGTTACGTTAGTCACCCCGACCAGCTCGTGGTTCGGCGGCCAGAGCGTGCAGCCGGGTGCGGGCATGCCGGAGATGACCGGCGCAGTCTTGTCAATCTGCACCGTGAGTGTCTTGGCCTGCTCCACGTTTCCTGCCTTATCCGTGCCAAAGTAGGTCACTGTAGTGAGGCCTTCGGTGGAGATCGTTACGGAGGTGGTAGTTCCGACTACCGTTTGAGTTTCGAGGGTCCGTGCGCCGGCGAGCGCGAA
>QHYS01000002.1 GCA_003223325.1 Acidobacteriota bacterium | reverse complement strand
CCAGGGACCGCGACAGCCGCATCGAAACTGGTGGTCGCATGAATAATCCGCGAGAGCGCCCAAAATACTGGGGGAGGGCAAGGCAATATCTTTATTGACTTTGTCCTCAACAAGTGCTAACCACACGCACAAATCCCGGCCCATCGGCCCTTTACCAAGGTAGGCCCTTTCCGGAGTGATTGTTTCGGTTTCAAAAAAGGGGGCGCTATGAATTCTGTATGGAATGTGGCTCGAGCCAGAAGGACTACGTGTGTGCTCGCAGCAATTCTCGGTGTGTTGCTGTTCTCTCTCTCGCTGTTTGCGCAGGGCAATTTCGGACGCATTCTCGGGACGGTTACAGACCAAAGTGGCGGAGTCATCTCGGGTGCCATGGTAACGATCATAGACAAAGACAGAGGTGTCGCGCGAACCCTGACCACGGATGACGCTGGGGAGTATAACGCTCCCACGCTGATTCCCGGCACCTATATCGTCCGTGCCGAGGCCAATGGCTTCAAGAGACTAGAGCGTCAAAACGTGGTGGTCGAAGTCGGCAAGGAAGTTCGAGTGGACTTGACCGTTCAGCCCGGCGAGCAGACCCAGAGCGTCACGGTCACCGAAGCCGTTCCGCTGGTGGAGACCACCAACGCCACCCTGGGCGGCACGCTCAACAACGCGGACATCAACGACATGCCCCTGAATGGCCGCAACTACCAGAATCTGTTGAATCTGCGGCCCGGTGTGATGATCCAGCCTGGCGGCTCCCCTTGGACTCAGAGCACCAACAACATTCGCCCTGATGAAACGGCCTGGATGCTAGACGGGGTGATCAACGCCAATTTCGCCGACGCCCGCCCCGTGGCCAATATGCCCAGTCCGTTGACCGATGGGGCGGTAATCCTGCCCATCGACGCCATCCAGGAATTCAACCTGGAGGAAAACGCGAAAGCGGAGTACGGCTGGAAACCCGGTGCCGTGGTGAACGTGGGAATCCGCTCGGGAACCAATACTCTACACGGTTCGGCTTACGCGTTTGGTCGCTACCAAGCCTTGGATGCCCGCAACCTCTTCAATCCCGCCCCTGACGCCAGCGGAAACTGCGGCCAGGCTTCGTGTGCCAAGCTGCCAACGCAATTGGAGCAGTTCGGCGGCGTGGTGGGCGGGCCGATCAAGAAAGACAAGCTCTTCTTCTTCGCCGGCTATGAAGGCCTGCGTTCCACTGTTGGCAACGCTTTTGGCACTTCGGTTCCTGCCACCGCCTCGTTCCCAACCCCGAATCCAAAGAGCAGTATGGTGGATGCCATCATAGCGCTGCAAAATGCGAGCGTGCCGGTAAGCCCGGTCAGCTTGGCTTTGATGGGATGCTCCACGGGCAAGCTAACGACCGCGTCCACGTGCACGGGCGGCGTCGTCCAGGGAGCCTCTCCGAACGCCACCAGCTACATCAGCAGCTTCCCCAACAACAATGTCAGTGACAACGGGATCGCAAAAATCGACTACCGTATCAACGACAAACACATGGTTAACGGCATGTTCTGGGAGGGCAAGTACAACGGCCTGGGAGAAGATCACGCCCAAGTTAGCTCGGCCTTCGAGATCCCCATTCCGATCACCACACGGACGGCCATTGGGAACTGGATTTGGACCGCCACTTCCAGTTTAGTAAACGAGGCCCGCTTTGGCTACAACTACGTTAACTTTTATCAAGGCGTCGGCGACGGCAATATCCTCGCCGATGGCAGTGGGCTTACTGGTGGCGCAGGCTATCCCATCAACACAGGCGTCACGGCTGTGGGTGGTTTGCCGGACATCAGCATTACCCCTTTTACGTTTATCGGTGAGTGGCCTAACCGTCCTGGCGGCTTCGTCAACCCGTATTACGATTTTGCTGACAGTCTCTCGTATTTGCGGGGCAAGCACGCCCTCAAGTTCGGCGGTGGCTTCACGCACATCGAAGTCGATACCATCTCCGGAAATACCGTCCGGGGCCGCATTGACTTCAAGGGTGGCCAAACTCCCGGCGTGACTTCACCGAAGTGTCTAAGTTCAAAAGGCGCCCCGCAATCCTGTCCACTCGAAGACTTCTTCGCCGGAAACCCGAGTAGAGGACTTCTCCTCGCCGGCCAGCGGTTTCGCACCTCAATTGAGTGGGCCTATGCCGGGTTCGTTCAGGATGACTGGCGCGTGGCCCCGAAACTAATGCTCAATCTGGGACTGCGCTACTCCTACGTAACGCCGTTCCACGAGATCAACAACCTTTTTGGTAACTTCGATCCGAACTCCACGACTGGGATCGTTCAGCAGGGCCAGCCATCGGTTGGTAGTTCTATCGTGCACCCCGACCGCAAAAACTTCTCGCCACGGGTGGGCTTTGCCTGGGATATAAGTGGCAAGGGAATGACTGTGGTCCGAGGCGGAGCCAGTGTCATCTACTCGACAATCCCTGTGGGCACGTTTACCGCGCAACTCGGATTGCAGAATAGCACTGGAACTAGTATCGCTGCCGACCCGGCTGGCGCCTGCACAACGCAAGTGACGCCTTGTCCACAAACCTTTGGCGGCACTAACGTGCTCGCCAACGCCACTTATTCGCTTACACCGGCCAACTGGAATGGTGTTGTTTTTCCGACCGGCGGCGGGATCAGTTGCACCGGAGGCAAGGGAGGAACGCCGTGTAACCTCCTGGCGATCGACCCGAATCTCAAAGCCCCTTACGTTGCCAGTTGGAACCTGGGCGTCCAGCACGCCTTCGCCAATAACCTTTCGCTCGAGCTCAGCTACGTCGGCAATGAAGGCGAAAGGCTGCTGCTTTTCCGCGACCTCAATCAGATTCCCCCATCGAGCATCACTGCGGCAACACCCAATGGCGTCCGTCCGTACGCCACACAATTCCCCTACCTGCAGTTTATCAACCAGGCGTCCAACGGCGCGTATTCGAATTACAACAGCCTCCAGGCAACCTTGACCAAACGGCTTTCTCACGGGCTTTCCTTTCTCGCCGGCTACACCTACGGTCATGGCCTCGACAATGGTTCTTTGAATCGTTTGGAACCCTCCCTCAGGACAGCACCCATCCGGAGTTAGAGTACGCCAGCAGCGACTTTGACGTCCGGAACCGCTTCACCCTCACGGCCAGCTACGACATTCCTGGGAAGAAAGGCTTTGCCCAGCTATTGGAGGGCTGGAAAATCAACTCGATCGTGAGCGTTCAGAGCGCCCAGCCGTGGATCGCCTTCGACTCGGCCAACAATTTCAGCGGAAGCGGAGATAACTCCGACCGCTGGGATTTCTTCGGGAACCCCGGCGACTTCAAGTCCGGCTCTAGTTCCATTCCTTTCTGCTCGTTCCCAAACGCTCCGTCTAAGGGGGTAACTTTTGCCAACATAGGAGCAGCTTCATGCACGGAGCAATCCGGGATAAGCGGCCTTGTGTCCACGCTTTCCTCCTCACTGGGTGCGCAGTGTACGGCGGTAGCTCGCGATGCGGGTACGCTGGCGTCGGGTGGCTGCTTCGTAGACGGCAACTCGGTCATGACTCCACCCGCCCCAGGGACCTTCGGCACCATGGCCCGGAACATCTTTCGCGACACGGGCTTCAAGAACGTGGATTTCTCCGTGTTCAAGAACTTCACGTTCAAAGAGCGCTACACTGCCACTTTCCGCGTCGAGATCTTTAATTTGTTCAATCACCCCATCATCTCCAACCCCTACGGTGCGTCGAATGGTTATGGCGGCGCTTCCGGCGGAACGAACGACATGGGAACCTCCAGCACATTTGGTTGCGGATGCGCCACACCAGACGTCGCCGCCGGCAATCCTCTGGTCGGTTCTGGCGGTAGCCGCGACATTCAACTCGGGTTGAAGTTCACGTTCTAAATTCACCTTGCCGGTGCGGGGACATTCCGCCTCGCACCGGCCAAGGACGACTAGTTGCTCTAAACACTTCTTGCTGGGTGTAGCCCATTGCGAGTTGCGAAGCTCTAGGTCTGATTTCCGTCTTGGGTGGAGAAAACCGGTAAATCCGCCTCCAAGAAAGCGACGGTCACCTCCTGGAAGCGATTCGAATCGCTCGCTCGCATCGAAGACGGAACGTATGGCATATGCTCGAACTGCCATCGGCTCATTCCCAAAGCTTGGCTGAAAGCAGTGCCGTGGACCCGATTTTGCCTCGCGTGCATGGAAGCCCGGGACAGCTGATTCGTGCCAACGAAGCGAGGAGTCAGTCGCAAATAGGACCCGGATTTAAGCAGTAGTATTCTCCCTGAAACTTTTCTAGGTCTTGCTTGACCAAGTTGATCCCACACACGCACAGCTCGAAATTCTGCGAGAGCCTGCGGAACAACGGCGCTTCGTCCCTATATTCGAACTGATCGAACGACGACACAATGGAGTAGGATTCTTTGCCTGCCTGCACGAAGTCGACGAATGCGTCGAGCTGCGGTCGCTTCCGCCTAGAAGCCTTCGCGACGCTCTCTGGGAAGAGTCCCGTCATAAAGAGAGTGTAGTCGCCCACATGCTTGCGCACCTCGCGTTCCCGACCGAACGAAGTTGCCTCGAGCAGTGGATTAGATTCGATGAGCATCTCCCCCACGTCCTCCAGCCGCCGTCCTTGGGCGTTGCGAATGCGATAAAGATTATCGACATGGACAAAGGCAACGAGCATATCCGAGACATACTGCGCGATGCTTGGCTCGTCTAGGTGAACATGGTCAATGAAACGGCGCCATACGAGACCTTCAAATAAATCGCGCAACGAGCGCCCGCCTCTTGAACTTACTTCAGGAACCATTGCCCCCGTCCCGCACCAGATCATCCAAAATTTTAGCGAGCCACGTAATCAGCGTCAATTCTCGCGCATTTGGTTTGCGTCGAGAGGCGGGCTCGGACGAGATTTTGGTTTTCGCTGATCTGGCGACCAGGCCAATGAAGCCGATCAAGTGAGAAGTTTATCATTCAATAATCTGTCGCTCTGCGTTTGGACCCGCGCGGATGATTATTGTGGACAGAACTTCGCAGTTTGTCTGAATTATCTCCGCCTTTCTGATGCCAAAATTCGACCGCTGGGTACTGGCGTCCGCGAGGGATGTGCGTAAGTCATAGACAAAACGATAAATTGCGGGGGCTGGTCGGAACAGATCTCGGTCGATGGCGTGGGCTGGGAAACAAGAAAAACTCCGGCCGCAGTAAGAGTGTTTCTCCTTGAGCACTGCTGGCAAAGCCTTGAACGCCGCCGCGAAATGGCGATGCGTCCTCAGCTTTGACGCGAAGCCAGAGGCCGGAATCGTCGCTGAGATCAGGTCGGGCCTTATGCTTTTCAAAGCCGACCAGACAAATGCTTATGTCGTGGGCGCGGGGCAAAGCGTCTCCTTCGCTATAGGTCCTGGTGACCTTGCGATTTCTCCATGGAGCCGAGCGAAAGCCATCAAAATAACCATTTCAGAGCGAACTGAAACTCCCTTGCATCCTGGGCACTTGTAATTACTCCAAAGTCCGAGGCTCCAAAGATGCGCCCAGGCAGGTTGAAATTGGAATGGTTGAGGGCATTGAATGCATCGCACCGGAACTGTATCGTTTGGTTCTCACGTATGTTCCAGCCTTTTTGCAGCGATAAATCGAGATTCGTCAAACCCGGTCCGATAATCAAATTTCGTCCCGCGTCTCCGAAACTGTATTGCACTGCAGGCGCGAAGGCCGAGGTGTTGAACCATTCTGCCGGGGTTCTAGGGCCATCGTTCGGATCAGAAATCAAATTAGGTCGTTCCAAATTGTTTCCGCCGATCAGGCCAATATTCGCAACGTCTTGGGCTGCGGACAAGTTGACAGTGAACGGAGCGCCGCTTTGAATTATGAGGATTGCACTCCCGCGCCACTCGCCAAATGCGTGGTGTAGCCATCCGCTTGATCCTCGTGCGAATGGAAAATCGTAGACAGCATTCGCGGTAAACCTGTGACGATGGTCAAAACTTGAAAGTGCCGACTCTAAACCTGGGGCGTATGCGTTCTGCGGCAGGTTGTACTCGGCATTGGTCGTGCCGGTATCGGACGCATCATCCAGGGATTTCGATAACGTGTAGTCAGCATCAAAAGATAAACCAGAAGCGAAGCGGCGCGTAATCTTTAACGTGAGCCCGTTGAAGGTCGCCCAGCCGTCCCAGCGTATGGTGGTGAACGGGGCCAATTGCGGATACGGACGCCGCGACTGAATGCTCCCTGGACCTGGCAAAGGGACGTTGACATCGGTGGAACTGTCGGCATGAACCGTTCGTGAACCTATGTACTCCGCTGAAACGGTCATGTTCGGCGCAATAGCGTGCTGGACAGACAGATTCCACACCTCGTTGTATTCGATCTGATAGTCATGATTGACGCTATTCGCGTCGATTGCCCCCCTGGGTGTTTGCGCCAAGATATTTTCTGTCGTAAGCGTCGGCGTCGTGTCCGAGTTGCTGACCGTTTTGAACAGGAAGAACGGCATGTTTTCTGCGAGATTCTGAAGAATGCTATAGGCCGCTTGGTTCGTGTAGATGCCGAATCCCGCCCGCACAACCATCTCGTGTGAGCCAGGAATTCGCAAAGCTAGGCCTAGGCGAGGAGAAAACCGCAGGTAGCGCGGCGTGAGCAGACTATTGTTCCAACCAACGCTGGACGCGGAAACGATGGGAAGCGGGCTCAAGGACGCTAGCCCACTTGCCCCTGGCGGCAAACTCGTTGGATCCCCAGCAACTACAAAAACCGGGCCGCTCGGTGCAGAAAGGTCAATGTCTGAGGTTTGGTTCGCTTGGGCGACGAGGTTCCCGTTATATTCGTATCGCAGCCCCGCATCAATGGTGAGGTTGGGTTTGATTTGCCAACGATCCTCGGCATAGAAGTGAGCCCAATTCGTGATCGCGTTTTCCGTGCCCCTGCCAATGCCGACCTGTGCTTGTGATGGGTAACCCAGGAGAAAATCGGCGAGCGGATTGCCAGTGTAGGAACCGTTGTACGTATAAACGCCACGTGCGTCGCTCGGGAATGACGGATTGAAGTCGAGATGGAAGAAATAAGCGCCGAACTGAAGGCTGTGGGTACCTCGATGGACCAGAAAATTATCGAAGAACTCGAAATCTCGATCGACACGTGAGGTGAAACCAGCCGGGGAACCGATGGTGCTGAAAGCATTGCTCAACGAAATCTGCGGGTATCCCATATCGACTGAATTTGTAGTGACACCTTGAAGGCCATATTGGGAGGAGAACAAGTTCCCTGCGTTAGGGTCGCCTTGCCCACCAGTGACTCGGAGCCAGCCGAATCGAAACTCATTCACGACGTTTGGAGAGAACGTGTGGGTTTCGCTCGCCACCAGATTTACAGAATGCGTCCTCAACGTGCGTCCGAAGCCGGGAAGCAGCGCCTCATTGAGCACGCTAGAACCAAATGGGTCCAATTCACTCGCGTCGAAAACCGAGCCACGGAGGAAAGTGTTATCTCTGGCAGATAATCGAAAATTAAGCCGAGCGTTGTACTGATTGTTGTCATAACTTTGCCTCTGAACCGACAACAAATTGTTCCGGCCCGTCAGTCCCGGAGTCGGCAGCGATAACTTCGCCAAGAGCGCCACGGCTGCTCGGTCGAGGTGAAGAGCAGAGTCATTGGCGATGTCGTTGGCTGCGATGGGCTGGTGCGTGATCGGGTCGAAAATAGTAGCGAAACCGACAAAATTCCCAGAGCGTTCCGCCATTGTTGGAATGCTGAAGAGATCACTCAGCGACCTTCGCGTTCTCTGCCCGTCGTAACTCACGAAGAAAAATGAGCGATCCCTGACGATTGGACCTCCCACGGCTCCGCCGAACTGGTTCTCGCGGAAGGCAGGTGTAGCTTGATCAGGCAGATCGAAGAAATTCTTAGCATTGAAAATATCGTTTCGGACGAATTCGTAGGCGCTACCATGCAGGTGATCCGTTCCCGATTTCGTAATGATATTGATCACCCCTCCCGATTTCCCACCAAATTCGGCACCATAGTTCGTTTTATCAATCATGAACTCCGCCGTATCCTCGGGGGAGGGGCTGAGGACTACGTTGTTGAAGTATTCGTCGGTAACGCTGACGCCATCCACCAAAAACAGATTATGCCCGGTACGTTGTCCCAACACGTTGATTAGCGTACCAGTCTGCTGCAGGGAATCTCCACGGGTGCCTCCGGGCGGATTAACGACTCCTTCGCTAAGCAGGGTTAATTGGAGAAATTCTCGATCCTTGATTGGCAGATCGACGACCTGTTGGTTCTGGATCACATCCTTTATTTCGGCGGACTCGGTCTGCATGAGACCAGGAACCGCCTGCACAATCACGGATTCCTTGGTGTCGCCAAGTTGCAAAGAAAGATCTTGTCGGAGATGGTCGTTAAGATGAAGCGAAACGTGTTCGGCTACCGCTTGCTTAAAACCTTGTGCATTGGCCGTCACTTTATAAGTGCCTGGTGGAAGCCCCGTCACAAGATATTGCCCCGCCCCATTCGTAATTGCGCTGAACCTTTGTTGCGTATCGGCGTTTATGGCAACGACCTCAGCACCTTCAACAATGGCGTCTGTGGGATCGCTCACCCTACCGGTGATGTCTCCGGTGTTCATTTGGGCGAAGGCACAGGGCATGCAGGCAATTAACAGGCCCAGCAGAAGCAACACGGGGGATACTCGTCTTATCCACCCGATTGCGTTTGGAGTTTCAGCCCGCACTTATATACCTGAGGAAGATAGGTCGAAAGTCATGATGGCACGATAACAGGCGTAGGCGCGTCATGTCTAGATTAGCCAAAGGGTAGTTCGGGCCGGCCCGACGTGGAATTGACGGCTTTTGCCACACCCGCTCCAAGCGGAACGTAAGTGCTCTGAGCATATCGATAAACTCGGTATCGACAAGTGACTCCGATGGCTTGTGCGTTCTCAAGTGAAGTTGTGCCCGGGTAATAGCTTTCGCGGAAGCTGAAAGCGCGCGTCGGATTTACGCGCCATCCGCCAGCGCGGACGAAATAAGAGCCCGGCCTCGCGGAAACGCGAAAGTTGTCCAGCTCGTCGCTAGAGCTCGCCCCACCAATAATTTGCTGCTGGTAGCCACCGGGCTGGTATCGCACGCTCAGAGCCACCACCCTCACGTCTTTGACGGGTTTGTTGTCCTCGTCGAATACCGTCCCCGAAATAATGCCTCCCGCAACTAGCCTAATGTCTATATTCTCAATCTTTTGGCCGGAGCTTAGAGAGATCGTGCAGGGGATGCCACGTGGACCCTGACCGTAGCCCTGCGAAACGAAATCGGTGGCCCTTACGAAGACTGTATAAGTTCCCGGAGTTACCTCTGAAAACACAAAGCTCCCGTCTGCAGCGGTAAGCGTCTGTGGGCAATCTCCGAGAGCTACTGGCCTCGTGCACGCCAGCATTACAGTCGCCTTAGCGACTGGTTCACCAGTGTCCGCGCGATAAACGTGCCCTGAGATCTCCCCGGGCAGTTGATCATACACTTGCCGGGGCGGTTTGATCTCCGGCTGAGCCGGACTATTTTGTGCGTCTGTCTGGAAACATAAGAGAAAGCAGGAGCTCACAACAATTATAATAGGAATGCACGAAGTGGTCGCTACGCCCGAGGCCCTGAGCCCATGCTCGTACTCCCCTAGAACGTTGGGCCGTGTTCAAGCAGAGAACGATATTCTAACGCAGGACTTCACGAGGCGCGAAGAACCATCCATCCTCATGGGATGTTAGAGGAAGGTCTTGATGGGCTGCTGCCGCAAGATCCCACCTTACGTTGAAGTGTGTACTGGGAAGAAGCACCTTCGAATGGGTACATAGAACGTGCATCACCACCACGCTATAGTTTTCTGGTGTTCGAAAAAGCGGAGGTCTGGTATCGAGACGACTCGCCCGTTGCCCACCTGGCGAAGCTTATCGGTGAGCGCTATGGCATTCGAGCTCGCTGTTTTACGTCACCAAGAAATGGAAGGGTCTTCGGCACGGTGGAACCTAACCGCGACGGAGATTTCGTAGGGCCAGCGGTGATCCTGGCCGATGTCGCGCATCAAGATCTCAAATGGCTGAGCGAATTCTGGGGCCACCCACGCGTTCGGCTGGTAGGCATTCTGCCGGACGTCAATGATGGCCGTCCTTTTCAGCAAGATATCCTCGCGACGGCGCGCTGCTTCGCCTTATTGCCAAGCGGGGCTTCGCCGGATCTTCTTTGCCATACGGTTGAAGCGGCTTTCGCTAACATGGAACTGGCTGACCGCGAGGGTGACTCTTTTGAACGCGCCGAGCGCGTGCGGGAAGAACTAAATCACATCGGAGTCGCGCTATCGTCCACTCGAGACGTCGGATCGCTACTCGAAATGATCCTGAGTAAGGCTCGCGAAATCACGTCTGCCGATGCCGGCTCGCTCTATTTAGTTGAAGCTTCAAGGCCGGACCGTGGCCCTTTGGTTGAACCGGAGCGTTGTCTTCGATTCAGGCTTACCCAAAACGATAGCAGGCAGTTTCCATACGCCGAGCACACGCTGCCCATCAGTGAAGAATCAATGGCCGGCTACGCGGCTCTTCACGGGAAGGTGATCGCGATTGAAGATGCCTACTCCATTCCCGCGGATAGCCCCTTCCACTTCAATCCTGCATATGACGAGCTAACCGGATATCGGACACGATCCCTGCTGACGGTACCAATGAAGAGTGCGCACGGTGACGTTATCGGCGTCCTGCAGCTTATCAATTGCAAGCGCAATCGAGCGGCTCAGCTCCACACTCCGGCCGACTTTGACTCCGATGTGCGACCCTTCCCGCCCCGTGCAGTGAATCTGGCAGAATCGCTCGCGTCACAGGCGGCGGTCGCGTATGAAAACAGCCGTCTCTACCAAGACATCGAAGCGATGTTGGAAGGATTCGTGACGGCCGCAGTAACCGCTATCGAACAACGCGACCCTACGACATCGGGCCACTCGACCCGGGTGGCGACAATGACACTGGGACTAGCAGAAGCGGTGAACCGCACCAATACGGGCACCTACGCTAAGGTAGGGTTTAGCTCCGAGCAAATGAAGGAAATCCGGTATGCCGCTCTCTTGCATGATTTTGGCAAAGTCGCTGTAAGGGAGGAGGTGCTGGTCAAAGCCAAGAAACTCTACCCGTGGCAACTAACTATTCTCCAGCACCGCTTTGAGTACCTGCGCAAGCAGCTGGAAGCTGACCGCGACCGGACGAAGCTCGAAACCGTCCTTGCGCGGGGACACGAGGCAGCGCGAGAGGAGCTTTCCTGCCTAGACGAAGAGTTCCGACAGAAAAGCAACGAACTTGAGGAGCACTTGCATTCCATTCTTCAAGCGAATGAACCTAGATTGCTACCCGATGGGAAATTCGAGCTCTTGATCGAAGCCTCACGTAAGAGTTATCGCGACTCACTCGGAAGGGAATACAGCCTTTTGACGCCAGAAGAGCTCGGTTCTCTTTTGATCCCCCAGGGAAGCTTGAACAATGACGAGCGGCGGCAAATCGAATCGCACGTGGTTCACAGCTTCAATTTCCTGGTCCAAATTCCCTGGACCCGGGAACTCAAGTACGTTCCCTGGATCGCCGGGGCGCATCACGAGAAACTGAACGGCAGCGGCTATCCGTACCGCCTTCGCGGCGACGAAATTCCCATTCAGGCGAAGATGATGACCATTTGCGATATTTTCGATGCACTTTCAGCTGCTGATCGACCCTACAAAGATGCTGTTTCGGTTGACCGCGCGCTCGAAATTCTGGAAGTTTGCGTGCGCGACCACGAACTCGATTCCGATCTTTTCCGCATATTTGTAGAGGCTCGCATCTTTCAGCCCTCCCATATTGCGATCAGCCTTGCTGGTCGAGAGGGTTTCTAGACTGTGGGCGTATTGCGAATTACCTCTTTATGCGACGGCCCAGGTACCATGTCCCTACCGCACGCCCATGCCAGAATGAAGATGGTGTGGGCGGCCTGGGGCTTCCCGAGCCAAAATAATCCTCATGCAGACCGGCGCATTCGCAGGGCGGGTGCCCTTTCATCTGAACGCTTCGCCAGAGGCAATGGACGAACAGAGTGTTGTAGAGTTCAGCGCTAAACCCGTGAAAGAGATTGAGCTCACCATGCGCCGGATGGACCGGCGTCAGTGGTGGCTGTGGTCGTACGCGATCATGGTTACGTTGCTGCTCCTGACGGCCGTCGCCTCGTTTGCTTTTCCGGCGTTGCTCTCAGAGGTGGGCAGCGACTATTCCTTCTTTCTTAACCAAGCAGTGCGCGGGCTCGTGGGTCTGGTGCTGATCTTCAACGTTTACGTGATCTATCAGCAATTGCAGATTACCCGCATCCGGCGGCAACTTACCGACCAGGTTTTTGCGGTGAACAACGTGGAGTTGTTGGCGCAGGAGGTCTACAAGATGGCGCTTTTCGACCCGCTCACGGGCCTTTTCAATCGCCGCTATGTCGAACAGCGCCTGGAAGACGAGATCGCGCGCTCGCAGCGGCACGGGCAAGCGCTTTCCGTGATCTTGTTTGACCTGGATGAGTTCAAGCAGGTGAACGACACCTACGGCCACGGCGTCGGGGATGCGCTGCTGAAGGCCTTTGCGGAGAGGCTGAGCAAGGCCACGCGCGGCTCAGACGCCGCGGCGCGCTATGGCGGGGACGAGTTTCTGGTGGTGCTGCCGGAGTGCAAACCGGAAAATGTGCTGGCCGTGCTCAAGCGGCTGAATGGAATTCGCGTGGAAATCGAAGGGCACTACCTGCCCATCGCGCTTTCCGCTGGCTGGGCCGACCTGCTCTCCGGTGAGTCGGCCAAGGACCTATTGGCTCGCGCCGACGCCGAGTTATACGTCAACAAGCGCGCGAAATCCCCGGCGCGGCCCCAACCTGTTGCCAGCTAACGAGCGAGGGATTTGGCTACGGTTGCCAGCCCTGAGAACCGGCGGCAAACAGCAATTTGAAGGCCTGTTCCTGTCCGCCCATAGGCGATCCATTGCCCGAGATTCACGGGAGAAATTAGGCGGGGAAAAACACCACGTCTGCGCGGGGCCCCGACAACTCACTAGGTGGGTACCCCGCCCTCTCGAGAAGCTTGGTCAACTCGTTTTCAGGCAGGACCCCGACTGGAAACGTAACCGCCACTGTGTCGGGCATAAACGCCCACCCTTGTCCACCGGTCTTGCCTGGTGGAGCACCCGAACGGCATATTGGTTCCCATTGTACAGGTCGATGATAACCGTGTTTTCTGTGAGGGCCTTATTCGTTCTCAGCGATGTGTTCGAACTAAATTCGAAGCCGATCTTCCACGTGTAATCGTAGTTTCCATTAGCGAAGCTCCTAAAAAAATGGACGGCCTAGTATGGATCAGGCACGGAAGCCAAGGCCGCGTCGGCAGAGTCAAAATTACCGATCCGTCCGGTACTGCGTCCGTTCTTAACCTGCAGCACGCGCCACGAGCGCCAATTCGGTTCCCCGAAGTCGGCAATCAGAATTTTGTCGGCGGGGGCTACACCCTGAACCTCATACTTGATCATCCGGCCCGTGGCGAATCCCTTATATGTGGCTATCCACGCTGTAGGCCGCATTCGTTGAAAACCGGCAACATTCATCCGCGTCTCCCGTCAGCTGGGTTCTGGTACTCCCTGTCGATACTAAGATGCCACCCTCCATCGGTAGCGGATGCTACCTGGCTAGGAATTATTTTCAACGATTTTCAACCATTGGCTACTCAGGCTCAGCTTTTCAGGTTGGCATTCGTGCGACTCGAGGCACGGAACCCGAAACCCGGGCTTCGGGCTTTCTTCCCTTCCGCTGTAATACGATAATTCGAGACTCCTTCGGTCTGGGGTCCTGGAGCGGCGAGATTCCAGGGCCTCGGAGAGGTGGCAACGGCAATCGCGGTTTGCAAGATTCACCAATCTATATGGTGGAGGTGGCGACATGAGCGTTCTGCAAATCACCGAAGCCGGCCGCAAACGCGTGGAAAGCCCGGAGTTCTACCGGCAGATGTGGGAGCAATGGCGCCCTTTCATGGAGGAACGCGCTGACTATAGTCGCAAGCAAATGGTGGAATTTCTGAGCGCGGAGCTTTCACTCGAGGTGCTAGTCGCAATCACGGAAGCGCCTGAGAGCCCCCGCTTTAAGTGGGGTGATGTTGAAACGCATTTCGACGAGATCGGTTCTCACGTTGAGAAGTTGATCAAATATCTTCTAACGCGTTACAGCGCTCCGGTTTTAGTCTAGTGAAATTAGTAAGGTCCGAGCCACGGAACCCGAAACCCGGGCTCCAGGCCGCTTACCTGAACAAAATCCCCAGCCAAAGACTTGCGTAATGATTTTCAAGGACGGTATGATCGGGGTGAAGCTCCAGCAAAACTGAGCCAAGCATACGACGCGCACTGACCTGCCTAGCACATAAATTCGCTGGGCTTCAAATCCAAATACCGAAAGGACTATCCTTAATGGATGATGCCAACCTTGTACCCAGCCCCGAGGCGGCCGAAGTTGAAGTATTCAAGCCGCACGTTGATGTGTTCGATGCGATTGTGGGCAATCATGTTTCTTGGGTCCTGTGGTTTGAAAACGAAGACATATTTGCATTCCGCACCGATGATTCAAGCGACGCCCTCCTCGATAATTTAGTTCCCCTTAAGGGTCTCGCAGGGTGCACGCCCACAAGCCTAGCTATCCTGGTGGAAGCTGTAGCAAGCAATGTTAATTCGGTGATCGTCTGCAAGGGAAGCAATGATCACCTGACCGCAATCCTGCGCGCAGCGATTGAGGTCAGGGAATTACGGTCGAAGCTAGAGTCGAGAATTGACAAAGAGCGCAACCAGCTGTTGGGTAAGGCGGCCTAGCGCAAATCTTGGCCCGGGTTCCGAGGCCCGCGCTTCGGGATTCGGGCCTCGATGCTCCGCAGGAGAAGTTCACCTGCCGGCCGAAGGTAAAAGCAAGGTAAAACGGAAACTCCACCTAACTAATAAAACCTGCATTTTACAAGGGAAAATGGTGGACGGCAGGAGACTCGAACCCCGAACGAGGTAGCAAATCTAGAAAGGCGTGGTGCTGCAACCACTTCCGTCTTTCAGAGACCCTCTGAACTGGGCAACCCGAATGTGTTTCCTATGCGCGATTTTTCTTTCAGTCGCCAGAATCCTTCCGCTGTATCCAATCTTAAACATCCAAAAATCGGATGGCGTAGTTCTGAGTGTTGATGCAGCCATCCAACGGAGCGCGGAACTTGTCGCGAATCGATTTTTGGCTCGGACGGCGTTCAGTTCTCGCGTTGGAGCTTTCAAATTAGCGATGACCGCCCGATAATCCCGCGGAGCCACCCGAGTGGGAACCGGCCGACCCGTGTGTTGAGGCACTCGCTGGGCTTGCTGCTACGCTCGTTCCGGGGCTTGCAGTCGTCATTCCCACCCCTCCGTTCGCGCGCGCACGGCCGAAGCCTCTTCCGAATCCGCCGGTCGAGACCACACGCATCCTGGCCGAGCCGGCCATGGAGTGCGGTGCCAGCACAGTTCGGGGAGCGGAACTTAGCCGCGTCAATCGCGTTCGGGCGGAGGAGATGCTTGGCGCTCGAAGAGACGCCGGAGCGCTACGAGCGGGGGCCAGCGAGGCAGGACCGTTCTGGACAAATGCATTGGGCCTCGCGAGGTCGTTTGCATGAGCCGTGCCCGGCGCCGATTGAGGTGGTGCAGGAGCGGCGCGCATGCTCATTCCCGCTTGCACTAGGGGAATACGGCCCCCTGCCGTGATCGTGCCGGTATCGCCATGCCCCGCCACAATCACTGTCGCCGGGAGAGCGGCTTGCTGCGTTTTGGTCGGCTTCGAAGTTAGCGGCGGCCCATTGGGAATCCAGCCCAGCTGATTATTCACCTGCACCCAGCTCGCCGTCGAGGGCACCCAAGAGGTCGGGCCCACCGGAAGCCACGCCCACCCGATTCCAGAAGAGTTGACCCATGACCCAAAATGATAAGGTACCCATCCCCAGGGTTCTTGGCTCACCCAATTCCATCCTGTGGGCCCCATGAACTGCCATTGTCCGTTCACGAACGGCATCCACCCCGGCCCCAGGCCATAGGGCACCCAGCCTGGCCCGTATCCGGGTACATACGACCAAAGGCCATAGGCGTAAAGGTCGGCGAAGCCAGCTGTGTAGGTGTTCATGTTGAACATTCCAGAGGTTTCGTTCTGAGCGGCATTCACCGCGTCTTCCCGATGAGAAACCCACTTGTCAAACTCATCCTGTGGTGGATTATCGGCCATTTCCGGCGCGCCGTTCGCATCTTCGTGGAGCGTATGACCACCACGGAGAAGAGATGCCGTTCCAGAGCCAGAGTCAACCTCAACTTGTCCGTGGAAGACGGTCACCCAGTTTTCGGCGGGAGACACATCGATGCGAAAGCGCCCATCTCGAGGAACCTTCGCAGTGAGGTCGGCCGCGGCGACCGACAGCGCATCCTCGCGCTTTAGTTTTGCGCTGATAATCGCGGTTCCCTGCGCAACCGCGAGGTGAGTGATCCGCCCTCCACCCAACAGCGCCAGAACCGGAAATTCCACTGTGGAATTCGTTCCCAGGCGCAACGCCAGAGAGTTTTCAAATTCCACTTCGGCGTATCCGTCTGTGGTCCTTAGTGCGAAACCCTGTTGGATCGGCAAATTCAGGCTCGCACCTTGCCAGTCTCCGCCTGGCTGCCGATATTGGACGGTTCCTTCCACGAAGCTGAGGCGCACGATCCGAATTTTGCTGTAATCCTGGGCTCTTGTCGGAAGAGCGGGCAATGCGAACCCCACCGCGATCAGGGCCAAGGGTATAAACAATTGGTGTTTCATCACAGCTTCTCCGGGTCAGGCAGGACCTTTGTGCTAAGAGTATGATGCAAAAGCGGGGTACAAAGTAAGCTTTTTAATCGAAGCTCATTATTAGTCTCGGATTTAGCTATCTATTGGTCCGGCAACCCGCGGACTCAATCCGCATCTAAGCAAGCGATGAGTTCTAGAAAACTAAAGGGACGCGGGCGGTTAGTGCCAACGCGGCCAACAGGCATCGCATATCAAGTTCGCTACGGAATTCCCGTTGTAGAAGATCCTGTTCAACACGGAAGGGGAGGGCGTCCAATGCAATGGACCAACTGTTCAGTGCAGAAGGAACGGTTCATCAATTACAGTACATCGACGGCAAATGGCACTGCCTGGCCCTGGCCGCCTAATTGGCGCTGGTTAGCTGCTTGTTGATACACGTCTGAACACCTTGGGCCGGACCGGCTCTGTGGTTTTCGCAACGCTCCGCGCATAATGGAAATGCAACACAGTGGCCGCCCCGGTCATACTGGGCCAGCCTCTATTCTGAACCAAAAGGAAATACACATTGGATGCTACTGAACTTGCCCGCAACAAATTTAATGCTCTGTTTGCAGCCCACGACGCCAAAGACATCAGTGCGGCCACCCAAGAGAAGAAGCCCGCATTGAAGACAAAAAGGAAGCAACGAAGAACAGCCAAGCCAAAATGAAACACGGACCAGAGAAATGCTGGATTCTGCACCGTAGAATTTGTGAATGGGAGCGTGCCTACGCGCATACTGCGAAGAGCGCCCCTGCCAGCCTTGGTCTCCCCTTTAGGCTCACCCAAGTCGTCTAGCTTGCGGCCCTAAATTGCGTACAGCGACACGAGAGCGTCTTGCATTTGCCGAGGCAATGATGCTCGCTCTTATGTGCGACGCCGCGCCATCGAAATTGGAGACCGGCCGCGCCGAACGTGATGCTCAAGCTGAGATCGAGCGCAGGCGAAGGTCTGACATAGCGCCAGGCGTTCGACTGGCGGCTATTTAAGCCCGTCACGCCGGACCTCCAGATGGGCGAGCCGAATGTGCCGACGTCTCCGGTGCAAACCATGTTTGTCATGTCGATTCTGATCGACCACAAACTTCAGAACGCGGACTATAAGGTGCTCCCGAGTGGGACCGTGATGTGTATCCACGGCTGATAGAGCAGGAACGAGCCAGAGCAGAACTACAACGCCGCATCGCGGCCGGCGAGGTCCAAATCAAGGCCGAGCTTAGACCACGCGCTGTTATCGAGCACTATGACATGACTCTGCTGACGCTGCTTCAACAGCATGTCGCAGCGATGTCTGTGGCGGATGGGCTCAAACTCTTCAACGAAACGTTCGCGCGTTTAGGGATTCAGTGAAGAAACTCGGCTCGATTCTTTTATTGGCAGTGATTGCAGCGCCTGGCGCGGCCTACGATCATCCCCTGGGATCGTCAGCAATTCGAGAAGCTTACTTCAAGAGCAGCGGCAGGTTCGCTGAATTTCTAGGCACCTATACGAAGAATTTGCCCGCACCGAAGCCCGGCCCGCATGTCGCCCAAATTGAGGTGCGGACTCCCTTCGCGCAAGTCATCGTAAGCTCGCACGAGCATTCCGTTGGCTACAGCCCGATGCAGGCTGCGCAGGACTACAAGAAAAATCCCGAGACTCTGCAAGTGCGCATTCAAATTTGTGCTACCGCGACCTATGCCATAGACTCGATAGTCGCAGCCCCGCAAGGTCTCTACCAAGGCGTACAGCGCATGAATTCTGCCAAAGAATGCTTCCATGAATTTCAGTTCCGTTTCCGGCAAGGAGAGAACATCAGACCGAAGTCTTCCTACGGTGTGCCCATCTATTCTGGCGGCGATAACGCTGCCTCGATCCTAGTGGCGGCGGACGTCTGGTTCGTATTCAGCACGAATGAGATTGCTTCGGAGCCGTTCAGCGTTACGGTCTCGACTCCTGACGGCCAGATGGTCTCGGCGGAATTTGATCTTGTGTCACTACGCTAGAAGGGATGCGCATGGAACATCTTCAACGAGCAATCCGGGATCGCGGTTTCTGGGCCGTTGTTCTGATTGCTGGTCTTTTTTTGTCCTGGTTACTCTTCACGGATACTAGAAAACGCGAAGGAGATCGCCTTATGAAGCTGTTGATAGCACCACTCTTTCTGGAGGGGACGTCGCGGCCTGAGTCCTTTTTACGATTTCGGCGGAGCGATAAAATCAATCACCTGCCTGTCGTTCCGTCGATAGCAGGGGCGCGATGCGATCGAATTCTACACACACAAAAAGGTAGTCGTCGAACGCTGGCCTAAGGAATGGTCTCGCCGATTTTGAAGTGAGCGCGGAGACAGGGCCATTGCTCCATCTCCGCGGACTCGCCTTTTGAACTCAGAACAAGTATTTCAAGGCCAACTGAATAATGCGCGGGCTCACCGAAGTGGTGCTGATCTGCCCGAAGTTCGCCGCGCTCGCGACGGTGGTTGGATTGCTGAACTGCGCCTGATTGAAGGTATTGAAAAATTCCGAGCGGAATTGCAGCGATTGACCCTCTCGGATGGTAAACGATTTGGCCAGCGACATATCCCAGTTGTTCTGGCCGGGACCGAGGACCACGCCGCCACCCACACTGCCGAAGCCGGTGCCATTCCCGATAGCGGGAGGAGCGCAGAGAACGCCTTGGGTCTTTCCATTCAAATAACCCACACCTCCGTGTGTTAACCCGCCCGAGACTCGCTGTGTCAGGCTGCCGGAAGTCAAAAGGTTAGCGTACGTCATCCCCGGGCATAGTTGGGCATTAGAGTTTGCGCCTTGTCCGCCGAAGAAAATAGAACCTCCCGTTCCGTCGGTGATGGTCAGAGGAGTGCCGTCCTGGATCGTAAACACGCCGGACAAGCTCCAACCTTCGGTGACGCGAACCATCAATCCCTGAGCATGGGGAAAAGGCAGATTCCAAACGTAATTCAGCACAAAACGCTGCGGGCGATAGTTATTGTTGGGCTCATAGGCAAACACGTCGTAGGGCGGCGTATCGATAAAGAACGGCAATGCAATGAAAGCGCGGCTCCAGGTGTAAGAGCCCTGGAGTTGCAGGCCATAGGACAACTGCTTCCGTACCGTGGCTTGCAAGCTATTGTATTTGTAAGACGAGGTGCTTGCGATTATCGCGTCTGTGGGCGATAGGCCTAGGTAGGGCACGCGCCCAGCCACATTCGCGACAGTATTGGTGGTGACTCCCGTGAGGACGCAGCTTGTGCAGTCGGCGCCTGCCAGGGGGGCTAAATTGAAGCCTTGCACTGTGGTGCCCTGTCCCTGGGCACCGGATCGGGATTGCCCGATTTGGTGGATGCCATGTGAGCCGACGTACCCCAGCTCCAGCACCCAGTTCCGGCGAAACTCATATTGCGTGTTCAGGTTCCATTCATAAGTCAAGGGGGTTTGTAAGTCTTGCTGGACGACAGTCTGGCCAAGCCCCGAGTTGGAAAAGTTTGTCGTGTTCACCCAGCGAAGGGGGAAGCCGTAAGTGCCTGTCGGCCCCGGAACGACTGACGGCAAGACCCAGGGATCCGCGAGAGTAGCCGCGCTCGGAGGCGTGACCGGCAGGACCTCGCCGGGAGCGGTTACGCCTGGATTACCATCAGCGAAAATTTGGCCGCCGATAAGGTCGTAGAAAAATCCTGCGCCGCCTCGTACGACCCAACGATTGGAACTCAGGGGTTGCCAGGCGAACCCAATACGAGGCGCAAAGTTGTCCCACGGCGCACAATGCTGGGTTGCACAATTGTTCTTGCTCTGGATGAGTCCCGCGGGCAGAGGGCCGTTATAGTTAGCGGGCACAATATATCCCGCCAATGTGCCTGTTTGAGGAGAACTTCCCGGCAGCGATCCCGCGTTCGGCAAGCCGGTCCAGAAATTGCTGTAGTTGCCGTCCTTGAGGTAAGGCAGGCCGTCGTACTCCCATCGGACCCCAAGGTTCAGCGTCAGCCGGGAGTTAACTTTGAAGTCGTCCTGAACAAAGGCGTTAAGATCGGTGGTCCGAATCAGATAGTCGAACGCAGCGGTCGGCGAGGTGAAGTTTCCCGCCGTTTGCAAATTGCTGGCGGGTCCGCCGTTTGAAGTCGTGCATCCCGGGGCAGTCGCGGCGCAGCGTCCGATCAGGAAATCCGCGAATCGGGGAAAGGTTGGATTGCCGCCCTGATTGCTGGGGTAAGTCCGGCTCAACTGGATGCGCTCAACCTCAACGCCGGAGCGCAAGGTGTGCTTTCCACGAGTCCAGGAAATCTGATCGGACCATTCGTACTGATTCTCAGGGAAAACCCCGTCAAAAAAGTAGTGCGGACCGAAGGAGAATCCGCCGCTGCCGGCGCCGACCGTAAAGTAGGAGAGAACATCATATCCTGGATTCAAGGGCGTGATTCCGAACTGCGAGTCGGTGAAGGGACTCGCGTGGGAATCGATGGTTACGTTGCGCTGGTAGGCGACTTGGGCTTCATTTACCAGATTATTCGAGAGAATGGACGTGAGTTTCAGGAGGGCCGCATGGTTCCATTTTGTCGTAACCACCGTGCTGCCTGGCAGCGTGTTTCCGATCAGGGTGATATTCAAAGTGGGAAAGGGCGAGTTCGTGGGGTCTTGTTCATAAGCATAGCGCGCCGATAGAGTGTGCTTGCTGTTGATCACGTAATCGAAGTTGCCCATGCCGTTGTGATCGCTGAAGCGCGCCGGATCGCTGAACGTCTGCGTGACGTAATTGGCCGTGCCGGAACCTGGAATTAGATAACCGCCACTGGGAACTTGGGCCTGCAGAAGATTGATCGCCACCGGATTGATGTTGAATAAGGCATTGCCGCCCCCTGATCCAGGGCACACGACGTTCACGGTTCCGGCCTGAGCCTTGTCTGCAAGGACGGTTGGATGAGCTGCCGGGCAGACTGCCGCCGCCAGCGCGGGTATGAAAGCCTGCCCTGCCGCATCGCACTGCAAAGGATTATTGAAACCGACTGGACAGGTCCCGCGATTGCCGGGGATGGGAGGCAAAGTGGCGGTAGAGGAACCATAGCCCACAATGCCGTTCCTCTGACGGGTCTCCTGGTAAGAGACGAAGAAGAAAAACTTATCCTTCTTTATTGGCCCGCCAAACGTGCCTCCAAATTGATTGGAATTCAATACAGGCTTTGGCAGACCCTGGAAATTGCGAATCCAGTCGTTGGCGTTCAGAGAGCTGTTGCGGAAAAATTCAAACGCGCTTCCGTGGTAGTTGTTGGTGCCGGGTGATTACATTGACGTTGGCGCCCGGGTTGCGTCCGTAACCCGCATCGTAGGTCGAGGTCTGAATCTTGAATTCCTCGATGGCATCCGGAATCGGAATGGCAAAGGATCCAAACTCGACGCCCTACGCGCCCGTGTTGAAACTGAACCAATTGTTGATGGGAACGCCATCCTGCAAATAGGTGTTCTGAGCGGTGCCGCCTCCATTTACAGCAATAAGAGTTGCACCCTTGCCCGTAAATGAGGCGTTGGTCACGGCGGCATTGGCTCCGGCCGAAAGGGTCAGCAGATTCGTGTAATTGCGGGTGTTTAGAGGAAGCGCCGTTATGGCCGTCGTGCCGACGACAGTTCCAAGCGCGGAGCTTGCGGTCTGGATGGCTTCGACTTCGCCTTCCACGGTGACTGCCTGTGTTTGGGCACCCACCTCCAGGGTGCGATCCAGCACGGCGGTTTCCGTGACATTGATCGTGGCAGAAGGAATCTCGACCGGCTTGAAGCCGCTGGCTCCAAATCTCACCCGGTATTTGCCCGGAGGCAGCAAACTGATGGTGTAAGCGCCATCGGACGCCGTCATGGCCGTCCGAGATTGACCTGTATCCACGCTGGTGGCAGTCACGGTAGCGTTCGGGATCACGGCGCCCGATGAGTCGCTGACCGTTCCCGTCAGCGCGCCAGTACCGGCGGTCTGCGCTGAGAGGAATGGCGCGGTTGCAATTAGCAAAGAGCCGACAAGCAGTAAGGCAATTCCCCAGCGTAAATGCGCGTTCTTACACATACACCCCTCCTCCCATTTCTCCCTGACGAACGATCTCGCCTCCGACACCAGAGATTTGCTGGCTAATACTACAGCCTGCGGGGGGTGTCAAGGACGATCAGGCGCGCTGTCGGTAGCACGTGAAACGTCCGGTGGAATTAGCAGATGAAATGTTTGAATGAATAAGTCTCGGAGGAGCGCTTGGTGTAGAAACGCTGAACTCAGCGACCCCGCTGATTCAGCTCCTCGGCGGGGGTCATCACGCAGACAGCCGACCCCTCGCGGCAAATTCAGTTCGCGCTGAAGCTCCTGTTTTGATCCAGTGTCAGGCTACCTAAGAAAAGACCACTGAAGTGACAATCTAGGAAGGCGGGGATTCGACACTATGCTCAGCTTCATCGAAACCGACGAGCATTGCCGCGTGATCCTCGTAGAGAAGACTGATCGGTTGTACCGCAACCGCACAGGCGCTGCGGGTCGAGCAGCTAGAACGGGAGCGGGATGTCGAGATTCACCTTGTTAGAGAGAGCACCATAATCTTCGCCTTCCGAGCAACCACCGTGCAACCCGATGAGGAGCCGAGGAAGACTCCATCACAGGCGCGTGCTGCCCGGATTAGCGTCAAGGGTGTACCTTCAACGGGCTCGGGTTCGGATCATCGGGAACGAGCACCTTGTTCACCGACTGAGACAGTTCATTTGCGTGTGCTACCAACTGGCTTACTTGCCATAGCTCCGTTTTTGTCAACTTATCTTTGAACGCCGGCATTCCGGACAATCGGATGCCATTGGCAGCTTTCCAATAACTTTCGGACGGCGGATCGTCGGTCACCCCCTTACCCTTGAATAATTGTGTCGGAGTTGGAAACATCGTGTTCACGTAATCGGAAGGATGATCCGGGAGGCCGTGGCAAACGGCGCATTCCGTTTTATAAGTGTGAGCTGCGGCCAGCAGATTCGGTTCGTCAGCCGGTATAGGCGATTCTCCGATGTGCTGCTTTTCAATATGCGCATCGAGAGCCATGTTCGCCATTTTCTTTTCAAACGGCATCATCGGATCGGCTGTAGCCGCTGGCGCCATACCCGAGGCAAAGTAGTAGTAAACTCCTCCCGCTAAAACGAGCACGCCTAGGATAAGTCCCAGAATAATGCCCTTTATCATTCTATGCTCCTCGCCTGAATCTCCGATTGGACCTCCGTCTCGCGGGCATCGTACGCGTATCCCGCCCTGGACGCAACG
>QHYS01000341.1 GCA_003223325.1 Acidobacteriota bacterium | reverse complement strand
CGGCTGGTATCAAAACTGGGCTGGGTCGAATCGGCTGGCACACGTTTCGGCACAGCTACTCGACCATGCTTCGCGCGTTGAAAGTTGATGTGAAGGTTCAGCAGGAACTATTGCGCCATGCTGACATTCGAACAACCTTGAACATCTACACCCAAGCAGTTCCGGAAGCGTTGCGCACTGCGAATAGCAAAGTCGTTCAAATGGTGCTGCCAGAAAGGAAAACTGCATAAAAAAAACGCGTGGGCAATCCGTGGGCAATAAGCGTTTCCACGCATTCCCAGGTGTTGTTCCAAAGGTGTTGCGATTCCTTGTAACTCCTTTGGATTCTGAAAACCGCTAGATTCGACTCCCACACGCTTCCGCCAACTGATTCAAAACACAATTAGTTGGAATTTGATTCTGTACCAATCGGCACAACTGTACTAATTGAACTGCCCAACCGCTCCATAACCTCACGCTGGCTTGAGGGTATCGCATACGCATACACGCGCAGTGTCGTGCGTACATCTGCGTGGCGCATCTGTTGTTGCAGCACTGGCAAGGGGACAGCCGATTCCGCAAGTTCGGTAGCAAGACCATGTCGGAAGGCGTGGAGCCCGACATTTTCATGGGGGATACCGAGGCGCTTGAGGATCGGATGGAGACCATACTTCACACAGTTGTCCCGCCAGCGGGGGTGTATTCCCTTGTGACTAGGGAATAACAGTCCTGATGGGTTTGGGCGCCAATGCTGCGCCAGGTAATTCCGCAGCATAGCTTCCAGTGCGGACGGCATTGGAAGGATCGCCGTGGAATTCTTCGTTTTTGGTTGCCTTATCTGCCGAGTGTTGTCGTCCGATGATTTGTTTACACGGATGGTTTGCCGGTTAAAGTCGAGGTCGTGTTTGGTCAGCGCCAAGAGTTCCCGGCGCGCAAGCCGGTTGTCCAGGCAAGGGCAAACATCGTTTTGTATGGCTCCTTGGCCGCCGCAATTATTCTTGCCGCCTGATCTCGAGTGAAGAAAGGGGCAGTTGTCTCGGCTGTATCTGAACCGAGTTTGATATCTGAGAATGAAACCTTGGAAACCAATGTGCCGGTGCGACCTGCGTAGTCCAAAATAACAAAGATCGTACCAAGAACATTGATTACGGTTTTCCTCGATAGCTTTTTGCGGAGGTCGGTTGCGAATTGCTGGACTGCGGATATATCAAGAGAATGCGGAGCGGAGTCCTTGAATCTCGGCAGGATGTGTTGCCGCAAATAGCTTTCACGCTGCCTTACGGTTGATGGTGACAAGTTCGGGGCTACAGCAGTGCGCCACGCCGCGACAGCGTCGGCAAATGTTTTGCCTTTCACGGCGGGTGGCACGCTCCCCCGCTTGCGATTCACCTCCTGCATGATCCGGTCGTGTTCGCGCCGGGCGGCACGCTCTGAGATGCCACTCGGTCCAACAGGCCCGATCAGATGGCGTACTTTACGGGTTCCCAGCGCTCCGTCCGATTGCTGGAAGTCCTCGTAGTAGAAGCTATACGCCTTGCGGTCGTCCAATTGAAAACAGCTTTTGGAATCGTCGCTTTGCCACTGGTCCTCGCTTTGGCCTGTGGTTCGGCGGCGTTGCGGCTGAAAGATTACCTGATCCTGTCAAGCGGGGCAAAAGATTTTCGCTCGGATGAGGAGCGGCTTTCGTACATGCCCCAGTTTCACGGTTCTCACGATTGGTCGCTATCTGACCAGCTCCCGCATAGGCGGTATCTTGTGAGCTGCATATCGTTCCCACAAATCACTCCTCAATTGATCTGTGTTTGTGGAAAAGCGGAGTGGAATGGGAAGGGTGGCTGATCGGAAATGGTTATAAGGAAATGGCTAAGGGAATGGGTCAAGGGAATGGTGTCCGCCCTGTGCACGAGCAATGGTCAAAACCCAAAGCAAGGCCTGTGGCAGGCTGCCACAGGCCTTGCTTCGAAAGCCGGTTGCTGCTGTTCGATTTGCTCCGCATGCTTCAGTCCCTGGAGTCTGAACGGCGCAGTGTTAAATCTTGTATTTGTCTCGTTTTCTGCAACTGAACAGGATCGCCGGGGAATTTGCGTTCAGCCTTGGATGGGACGAGAGGTACAAGTGGAACAGTTCCACTTGTACCTCTCGTCCCTGTAGCGGCTCTGTGGATCGCTGTCAGTATCGTGGCTGGGGTCGTGAATTGCGAGGTTCTTCGACGCGGTTGTTGTGGTTCGGGCTTGCCTGCTACGAACTCCTGGGAGTTCCCGCGCGGAAGCAATTGCAGAGATTTTGCCGCACTCCGCACCTGATACGGCTCAATTGTGATTGCAAAATCGCGCGGAGAAAGCTTCATCACAGCGGGATGGTGAACGAGTCGGCAGTAGAGCCGATGACGGCTCCCGGTTCCTGTGACGACCAGCATATGCAGTCTGTCTCCTAGGCACGCAACCAGGCGAGAGAAACCCCTGGCGAATCCCTTCAACTGCGACAGGGGACTGCGCTGCTGATCATCCATAATCGCGACGCCGATTCGGTTATAGTCATGCCAGAGCACGAGTTCTTCCCACAGGTAAGGCTTTCCGCCGCGCTGTGGGATGGCGTCTATCGGACAACCCTCATAGACGAAGGTGTTGATTTTGTGTTGATGGTCGAAGGCGAATTCGGCTGGCCAGAGCAGCGCTTCAACGTAAAAACTCACCGCCAGCAGCCGGTTCAGTACCCTCGCCGCATCGTGCACACGTCTTGCACGGCGGTCCTTATCAAGCAGGCGGGTTGTCGCCCCCGTGATTTGGTACACAACCGGATAATCGGCCACTCGGCGGACGAATCCGACGCGCTCCAGACCTCTTAAGTACGCCAGCACTCGCGTATCGGAATTTGCCAGTTCAAGCGCTTTGGCCTGCTCCAGCGTGCAATAGCCTCCCAGTTCAGTCACGATCTGGAGAAAGCTCTCTATGTGTTCATCCATCAGCGCCATTCGGCTTTGGAACCTCTGGCTCATCGGCACACCTCCTCTCGGCCAATCGTGTGGATGGTTCCTTCGGTGGGGCGGCTACTTATGAATGCTGCGCGACTTTCTGGGTAGGAGTTTGAGGCGAGACTCGCGGGTCCAGTCGCTGGCGGTTGGGTTCAACGTGCCGTGGGTAACCGGCCAGAGGTGGTTGATCAGACGACTTGGTCGCGCTTATTTTGGAATTCAGGCCCTCTACCTTACTAATGCCCATCCAAGCTGGAAAAACGGTCGCGCAAAATGAAATTTTCTTCAGAAAGCTGTGGAAATCTTCCCCGATGGTCACCAGGCGCGGCTGCGCGTACTGGTACCGCCGCCGGTGGACGGGGAACCCGTCCACGAACACCTCCTTGAAGACCCGTCCACAAGGACGGGGCGTAATGGAATGGTAAGGGAGACAAGTCTCATGCACAATTGGGCGGTGAATCTCGCCCGAGATTCACCGCCTCCTGTGACGCGTTATTCGCATTTCCACGGCAATCCACTGAGCATCTAGCCCAAGCTGCGGCCCAGGGTGGGATAGCTCCGGTGAGATTCCCTTATCACTACTCCTAATGCACATCTCCCCGGAAAAATCGAGCGCCATGGGCGATCTCCAAGGATCTGGCAGAGCCGTCGGTCGATGAATCTCGTCGCCCATGGCATCGCTCCGGTGAAAATCCCTCCCACTGACCGTTTCTGGCTTGACGACAGGCGGTCTCCCGAGGTCAATTTCGGGCGTTTTGCAGCGGTGTGATTCCTCAAAATCTTCCGAGCTAAGGCAAACGTTTCGGCTTGGCCTAGTAAGGTCGAGATTTCGATGTGCTCTTGTTCTGCCGATGGCCCCCAAGCAATCCAACAGACGCACTTGGTCTGACGAGCAAAAAGCGGGTGAAGAAAGAATCAGGATTTACGCAGCCAGAGCCAGAGCGTAGCGGTGGTGCAGCCCGCCGAGCCGAGGGAAGGAGCGAATCTTGCTCTCGACGGCTGAACGAATTGCCCTCGGCCGACCCGCCGGCGTGTCCTTCGCGAGGCCGAGATGCGTGCGGTCCTCATGGTAGTAGCGCACATATTCCGACATCAGCCGCTTCAGATGGCGTTCATTCAGGATGATTACGTGATCCAGCAAGTCTCGTCGGCAGCTTCCCACCCAACGCTCTGCCACTCCGTTCTGCCAGGGACTGCGAAAAGCGGTGCGCACTGGTTCACTCCCCATCTCTTTGGCTGAGGTGACCACATCGCCGCCGAACTTGGCGTCTCGATCGAACAGCAGGAACCGGTGTGCAGGCGTGTAAGGCCACGCCTCCCGCAACTGTTGGACGATCCAGAGAGCATGGGGATTTCGTGTCACGTTGAAACGTAGAATCTTGCGCCGGTCATGACCGATGATGAAAAAGCAGTACAGCACCCCAAAAGTAAGCGTCGGTATTGTGAAGAAGTCCATCGCCGCGATCGCCTCACGATGATTCCTGAGGAACGTGAGCCAGCGCTGGGCGGGATCCGGCGTTCTCGGCGCTTGCCGCAGCCATCGTGAGACCGTCGCTTCCGATGCATCGAAGCCCAGCTTGAGCAGCTCGCCGTGAATGCGTGGGGCTCCCCAGGTTGGATTTTCGGCAGCCATGCGGAAGATCAAAGCTCGAATCTCTTGGCTCACGGCCTTCCGTCCAACCCTGTGTCTGGTTCCTGAGAGCCACTTCCAATAAAGCCGAAAGCCAGCCCGATCCCAATCCACCACCGTTCTGGGCGTGACCAGAAGGAGAGGCTTCCGCCATCCTGCCCAGAGTTTTCTCAACGTAAGCCAAAACAGCTTTTGCCTTGCCGACAGCCGCCGGCGAGGTCGCCTGGGGTGTAGAGCTAACAGTTGATGGCGCAGAGCGAGGTTTTCGAGGATGAGATCCTCTCTTGACCCGAAAACACTGACAATCCAACCGAGGAGATGCCGGAACAGCGCGATCATGGCAAGAATATTACCCGAACCTCGTCCATCGAGCCTTTGGCCAAGTTGTTGATTCTACGGTTGCACGATGTTTTGACGATGGACAGGCGGCCCAACGAACAGGCCCTCCTGTACCCTCGCACCCCGTTCGAATTCCGTTCCTGAGATCAGTTTACGGGGTCGTGCAATTCCGCGATCCTTTTGGGACCAATGCGGGGGCGGCGGGACATTGGGGGC
>QHYS01000338.1 GCA_003223325.1 Acidobacteriota bacterium | reverse complement strand
ACACAGAATTAGGTTTTCTTCCCGATCTTGTGGCGAACCCTGGACTTGCGAACGCCGCGAGGGCGTCTCTGTGCAGTTAATCGCCTGAGCGGATCCCTTAAGCTCATCATGAGCAGTTTATCGGTCAACCCAGGAAAGAACAGTTCCAAATCGCCGCTGTCAGGAATCTCCCTCCGAAATTCGCCAAATCGGTCCGTCTTGGTTATTTCCACTTGGCCGCGAAGGTTCGAGATCACCACAAGCACTTCCCGACCCGAAAATTCCGGCTGCTTCAAATCAACCACCTGACCGGTCACTACGAGCGTATGTCCGTCCGAGCCCATTTCGATCTGCATGTCAATCTGATAACGGTCTGCACGGTAGAGTACCTGCCGCGCGCCATTGCACGTTGAACGCGCGCCCGCGACGACTGGTTGCAAAGAGCTGTCGAATAGCACTTCAGCCAAGGTGCATGCTTCCCTTCCCCCAAATGCCAGATTCGATGAGGCGAAGGCTATGTTCGCGATTCGGAGGGCTTCTGATGGTGGGAGGTAGTCTCTTTCTGCGTTGGCCGCATGGTGTACCCACCTCCACTCTGACAGCGCTTGGTTACCGGCCTCGCAGCCCTGCACGGGAAGCTTTTCCATATCCTGTTTGGTATTCGTGGAACCACCTCACTCACAAAGATCGGTCCATTGCTCGGTCCTCAAGCGCTTCATCGAAGCGTCTTCCGAATTCACGGTCTTTGGCCGTTTTGGCCGAGGACGGGGCAAGCAAAAATTCGTCCCTCATCGAATACGGGTAACTTGGCGCGTAAAAAATATAGGCCTTGGGCAATCCAGCCCTTTGTGGGTGATTAGAATTGGCCACCACTAATCGTTACCCCCCAGACTCGAAAGCCTCCGAAACGCCTTATCTAACATATGAAAAATAAAGTACTTATCGGCTGGCAAAGACAATTACCCCTCTTGACCCCTGTACTTTAGCCTGACGGTACCATTGGCCCTAAAGATCGATCCGGCGAGAGTACACACCAGACTAAGGAGCGCAATACGTGAGCTCGTTCCGCATACGTCGGCAAGACGGTTTCTCAATGCTCGAAGTCACGATTGTCATGGCCATAAGCCTTATCGTTTTGGCAATCTCAGTCATCAGGTTGCAGCCCCTTTGGCAACAGCTCCAAGCAAACTCGGCGCTGCAGCAATTGAGGGAGAACTTGCGCCTAGCCCGCGAACTGGCGATTTCACAGCGGCGCACAATCGTGGTGAAATTTTCGGGCAACAACACGGTCAAGATGTTCCAGGTTGCAGAGCCGAGCAACGTCACCTCCTCCACGCCTTTCATCACTTTTCCGCTGCCCGGCCTAGCCCAATTCATGACCTTCACGGGTGAAATCGATACACCGGATGGCTTTGGAATTCCTGCGTCCGGAGGGGTTGAGTTCGGAGGAAGCTCTGGGGTGCCTGTCACGGGAGTGGAATTTCAGACTGACGGTACATTTACCGATGGCAATGGCAACTCGATTAACGGAACTGTTTTCATTGGCCTTCCAAACATTCCGACTTCTGCTCGAGCGGTGACGATTTTGGGTAGCACCGGGAGAATAAAACCGTATCACTACACGGGGAGTACATGGCAGCAATGAGACAGAAGAGAACAACAATGAATCCTCGCACCCGTCAGCACGTTCAGGCGGGCTTCACGGTGTTGGAGACGATGATCGCGAGCTTCGTTTTGATAGTCGGCCTCTTAGGGCTCGCGGTATATTGGCTGAGGGTCTGGCGTGGATGAACGTGTCCCAGTATGAGTACATTGCGCAGCAGAAGGCTGCCGAGACAATCGAGTCCATATTTACCGCGCGCGACCAAGGCCAAGTCACCTGGGCGACGATTTGCAATGTAGGCTCCACCGTTTGCAGCAACGGCATGTTTCTGATTGGCCCCCAACCGCTGTGCGATCCAGGCACGGACGGAATCGTGGGCACCTCAGACGACTTTGTAAGCGGCGGTTGTCCCGACCTGGCGCATACGGATTCGGTGTTGCTCCCAGACAGTAGCGGCGTCTTCGGCCTGACACCCACGCGCATGCCGCTGACCACTTATAACTTTCAGCGAACGATCACGATCTCGTCCGTCACTGGCGTGCCAAATCTGCGCCGGATTCAGGTGACCATAAGTTATCGAGCAGGGCGCTGGCAGCGCTCGTACACGGTGAACGCGGCCATCTCGAACTTTTCTTAGAGGAAAACGTGCAAATGAAACGCGAAGCTGGATTCACCCTGATCGAAGTCCTGGTGGCCATGACGCTGATGCTCATCGTCGTGGCGGCGGTACTGAGTACGCTAAGCGATGCCACCCATGCTACCGAAGCCGTCTCTTTGATGGCCGACACCCAGCAAAACCTGCGCGCCGGAATGAACTACATGGTCCGGGACCTCATGCAAGCAGGCAACGGCATACCGCAGAACGGGATCAGCATTCCGAATTCCGGCGGCGGCAGCCCGACCTCGAGCATGACGCGGCCAGGGCCCTTCACGCCTCCGGCTACGAGTTTTGGCACGTTCCCCACTACCTGGACGGTGCTTCCGGCCATCACGCCGGGATATCAAACGGGACCCACTACCACTACATCCGGTGTCCCCACGGACATGGTCACGATCTTGTACGCGGATACCTCTCTGGTGGATTCGAACGGTAACTGGCTCAACAAATACCCTATCCAGGGCGCAAGCGGGACGGCCGGATGCGCAAGCACCAACCCCAACCCAAATCCGCAGGGCACTATCAGCTCTGCAGGCAGCGGCAGCGGCGCCACCATTACCGTTACGTTCGATTCGAGCTGCATCGTCATCAATAACGGAAACACCGGACTGCAGGCCGGCGACCTGATCATGCTGCAAAACAACAATACGACGGGCAGCTTGTCCATGACTGCTAGCGATGCTTCGGTGGACAACACCACGGCTGGGAATGTTTGTCTAATGACGATTTCCAGCATCAATCAAGCAGCCAATTCCATTACGTTCGCCACGAATGATGCCTTCAAGCTCAATTTTTCCGGACAAGGTTACGGCACGATTACGAACATACAATCTCCGGCGGGATCGGGAGTGTATCCGGTGACGACCGCCACGCGCGTCTGGATGATCACCTACTATATTGATAATTCCAACCCGTCGCGACCGCAGCTGATGCGCCAGGTGAACCTGAGTGCACCGAAAGCCGTTGGGGATGAAATGGAGCATCTGCAAGTCTTTTACGACATTCTGAACGCGGGATCGTCGCCGCCCACCGTAACAACGGAACAGGAAAACCCGACACTCGCGCAATTGCCGTACATCCGGGACGCTTACATCCTGATGTACGCACGCTCCGATGACAAATACAGCCTCTCCAAAAATTATGTGCGGAACAATTTGGAGACGGTAGTCAGCATCCGCGGAATGGATTTTTACAATGAGTTCAATTCGACACAAAATCCGTAAGCCTGAAGCAGATTCCCGTGCATTGGTCAAGAATTGGATCATGAAAAGGAGAAGGCTCGTGACGCATCGAGGCGAAAATGGCGTGGCCCTCGTTACCGCGCTTCTGATCCTGTTGTTGCTCTCCACGATGATCGCGGGATTTTCCTGGATGGTAATGAGCGATCGCGCCTTGGGCGGTAATTATCAGGACCGTCAGTTGGCCTTTTACGGAGCTGAAGCGGGAATGGAAAGCCTCACGGCGGCCCTCGAGAACCTCTTCAATGCCAATTACGCGCCCACCAGCGCCATGATCACGGGCACTAGCGGCATCGTGGCCACGGCTCCGTCGAACCTCGTTCCGGGCGTGCAATACCTCAATCCGGATGGGTCCAATGGTTATGTCATCAAGTTCCCAGCGGACGCGAGCGGAAATCCTCATGCCAGTCCCAACAATATCCCTAACGGCACCTATGCGGGTTTGATGGGGTTGATGACCCCGTACACGATTCAAGTCACTTCTCGCACGGGATTCGGATCAGAAGTGCGATTACAACGGGACGTGCAAACGGTGGCGATTCCGGTCTTCCAATTTGGGGTTTTCTCCACAAATGACCTGGACTACTTCGCCGAGCCTAATTTCAACTTTGGAGGACGCGTACACTCCAACGGCAATCTCTGGCTGGCAGAACTCACGGGAAACACGCTGACCATGGGCGGCGCGGTCACGGCCGGGGGCGAGATCGTTACGTCGAATCTGGAGAATGGATACAGCACCAGTTCGTATTTTACGGGGCCGGTAAAAATCACTACAGGTGGTTCCGGTTATGTCGATTTGCGATCACAGAGCCCCTCGCAAAGCGTCACCGGAACTAGCAACTATATTGGTAGCATTGGCGCGTATGACAGCACATTTGCCTCGATGGCATCGAGCGTTTATGGGAAGAGTAACCTAGCCGTGAAGGAGACCGGCGCCAAGGTTTTCAACATCAGTATCGCCACGCCCCAGATCGGCGGCCAGGAAATCGATATGATTCGCCGGCCCGTGGCAGGCGAAAATACGACCAACAATCCCAAGCTTCTCGAACGCTATTGGAGTCAAGTGGGCCTGCGAATTTTGTTTTCGGACTACGGCTCCGACGGCACTTGTACGACCAGCGACATATACAACGGCAGCTCGACGGCGCTTCCGGGGCTTTCGGCGAATCTCAGCTCTCCTGCGACGCCGGTAGATTTGGCGACGCTGGCTTGGGACACAAGCGCGTCGGGCACGGCCCCACAGCGCAACGCTGCACCGCTCTGGATCAATTCTTACGTGGGAAGCGCGGTGTTTCCGTTACCGACCTCCGGGGCGGCGTCAACCTCGGCAGCCCCGCCCAGCAATGGATACTGGATCAAGAAGGATTATCCTGTGGTTGCAGGCTGCATCAAGATTGAGTACCAAAATTCGACTGGCACGTGGTCGGATGTGACCGACAAGATTCTCGAATTAGGCTTCACCGGTCGAAATATCCGCCCGCTGCTCTCTACCGGTACGTATCCGTGGGTTGCTCCTCCCAGCATCGTGGCCTTGCCGTCGTACGGAACGCAGGTAGCGGCTCAGGGGCCTACTGTCAAGACCGGGGTCAGCATGGTCCTGGACGCTACGGGCGTGAACTGTAGTGACCCCAGCACAAACGCCGTTATCCGATTGGCACGCGTACGGGACAATCCCTCCTTCTGGAGTACTTTGCATCATTGTGGTGTTCCGCTCACTGGAACAACCACACAGCACGGCTCAGACTTCTGGCCGAATGTGCTGTTTGACAGCCGAGAAGGCGAGCTCGTCGATTATTGCGCTACCGGCGCCACGTGTAGCACGCCCGCTGCCCCGACCGCGGGGAACAGTCCGGCGCTGGCCGGTGCGATGTACTATGTCGAACTGGACATAGGAAATTTGGCGAAGTGCCTGACGGGTACGGGTGCTCCATGGAGTACGCAGTGCTCGTGGGCCAGTAACGTCACCAACTCGAATGGAGGAGGGTACTCGGTCTACTTCTCTGATCGGCGGAACGAGCAGACCGATCCGAATCCCCCCGCGTCAGTGGGCAGTTCCACGATGTTGACCGGTGGATATGGCTACGATGACATCGTCAACGCAAGCAGCACCAACGGCTGTCCCGTTACGCCGCCGGCCACGCCGGCGCTCGATAGTGGCGAAGACCTGGAAGGCGATTACGTGAATGGGGCCGATTCGAGCGCGCTCACTTTTCCGCGGACCTACGGCAATATTCTGAGCTCGGCACCCTCGAATTACTGGCCCTTCTGGCAGGGAGCAACGCCTTCAACTTACTGGAACCTTTCGCTCGGATCGGGCATGAGCAACATTCTGGCAAATAATCCCGGCTGTGGCGCGGTAGGGTTGAAATTCCCCTTTGTGATCCCCAAGGTCAACACGCAGGAATTGCGCATGAATCCGCCGATCTTTTTCCGGCGGGCGCTGAAGATCGTCGACGGCTACAGCATCGGCATCGGAACGGCCGGCTCCTGCAACGGAGTGAACTGCGGCCTGACCATCGCCTCGGAAAACCCGGTGTATGTCCAAGGCGATTTCAACAATGATCCGAGGACTGACGCAACGTTCGCCACGCCGGGTACCGATGCCCATGTGGGCGCCTCGATCATAGCCGACGCCGTCACAGCTCTCTCAGACAACTGGAATGATGTGAACTCGTTCATTTCCCCGTACTACTGGGCCGGCCGGCAGGCCGTCGCCACCACCTACCGTTTCGCTTTTATGGCCGGCGAGGGCGTCCCCTTCAAGCAGCCGACTCGGGCTCTCGATGTTGCGGAAGGAACCGATGGTGGTGTGCATAACCTTTTGCGTTACATTGAGAATTGGAATACCACTGCGTCGATTCCATATACGGCCAATTCCGCCACCGCTGTTCCTTCCTATTATCTTGGCTCCATGGTCAGCGCCTATTATGACCACCAGGCCGTGGCCATCTGGAAGTGCTGCAATGGCTCCGTATATAACCCCCCGCAACGTAACTACACTTATGATTCTGATTTCTTGGCTCCCGCAAAGCTGCCGCCACTGACGCCGATGTTGCGCGATATCAACACCATCGGCTACACGCAAATCATGCTGCCAACACAGTAGAAAGCTATTTTGAGCCGTTCAAATCGGCCCCCCGCAACCATCCGAATGCTTTCGCCGTTAGGCGAAAGCATTCGGTCCACACTACCGAGCAGATCCCAGTTCCCTTCTACGACATAGTAAGGTTAATCAACGCCCCGGCGATGCCTTGATTGCGGCGAGGCTCGGCAAAGGGTTTGTGAAACAGACCGCGTTCGTGCCCGGAGTTATCGGGAATTCGCTGGGCAGAGTACAGGCGATATCTCGCCCAAGTTTCGAATCGAAGGCGTCCTAATGTCGAACTTAGGCGGTTCCCTCCCGCCAACTCCCGTGCATTATCGGAATGTTTTTTCGGGATTGGGTTTGCTGGGCCAATGGCCGATTATGCCGGGAGCTATCTCAATTTGCGGTTGCCTACGAGCGGTTCACGAGGGGTGCAGCAAAAACCGATCATGCTGCGGCTAGCCGTGTCTCCCGGACCTTATACCGGGGTCCGCGATCTCCACGGTCCCCGCGATCCTGTGGCATCGACGCCGTACGAGTCGGGTTGAACTCCTGCTTGGGGTGTGGTCTAAGGCCCGGTAGTCTGCCCAAGATTGCGCCACTGATTTATAGTAGGTCCAATGATAGAAGAACAGTGACTCCTTTGCTTAAGCTACTGCCTTGCTTGTTTTGTGCGGAATAATACTGGGAAAGTATTTGGTACCTTGCGGTCCCCCGCAACCACGGGCGCTGCGAGGTGAAACCTCAAAGCGCCCCTTTCCTGTGACGCTTACGTGGGCCACAAACCTACGACTGGATCTGTTCACCGGCACTATAATAACCAGAACGGCGGGCACGTACTTGAAACCGATACCCTTTCCGGCGCGGTGCTAGAAAATTTGACAATTCGTGATCCGATTTCCCCTAAGATTTCACTTTACAGAGTGAAAGCGCGATGCGGAGGACAGCTAATTTAAGATAAACGCATCACTGCATTTCATCAACGAGTAAGCCGATGCTCATCGAGGTCAAACGGAAAGACGACGTTTGCTTTCTGCGGTGTGAAGGGCGTTTCGTCGCGGGGACAGATCCGGAATACCTGCGTATGAAAACGGCGGAAGTAAAGGCGCTCAACTGCAAGAAAGTGCTGGCCGACTTCAGCGGAGTCTCTGATGTCGGTTCTGCAGGAATCGGCTTTGTCGTCGGCCTTTATATGTCCGCTAAGAATTCAGGTGGGCGGTTCATACTTGTGGGTTTGAGACTCGGCGTGCGCGAAGTTTTCGATGTGACGCACGTCAGCACGGTAATTCCCTTGGCTGCTGATATCGCATCCGGGCTAGCCATCTTGTGTGAGGAAAGTTTGGCCCCGCAGGGCGATCAGAAGTAAGCGGTTTCTCGCCCGTGCAACTGACCACGCATCTGGCGGAATTCGAGCGGCTCGTCGCCGCAAAACCCGGGACTGATTTACTCTTCGGTGGGAATCAAGCGATTGCAGGTTGGGCAGCGCGCTTGCCGGAGAGATCGGACAGCCACGCGTTGACTATGGAGCGCTCCTCAGCGGCCATCTTTCCAAGCCGCACACCCATGCCGAAAATGCCTAAGCCGCTGCTGGAATGCAGGTAGATCACTTTGCCTTGAAGTTCGCACGTCCTTATGCCATCCCAAATGCGGAGACGAAATTCCGTCCCAACGGGAACGGGTACGAGCGTACCGATATAACAACCTCGCGAGCTCAATTCAGCAAGTTGTGTGGGAAACAGCGTTCCGTCGCATAGGGTAACTTCGGCGTCTGCGAAGAACGAGAATCGTCGATCAGCGCGCTTTTCTGGGAAGTGGGCGTTAGTCATGATGTCATTTCCGATCGTGAAGTCGCTCCTCACGTCGCTCCATTGTATAAATTCCTCTTTTGCGGCTGGTTGCGCGATAGAACTGAAGCAACAAAACTGCGTAGTACTTCTGCGCAGGCCGTACCATCCGACCGGTGCAAAACTCCGGCGCCGAGAGAATAACTGTCAGCGGCGGAACCATGGGGCCGGCTTCAGTTCGATAGAACGCCGCTAGCGAGGTAGCCCAATGCCGCGAGGGCTCTCTGCTGTTGGGGTTCGCAGCAAGTCTTGAGCCGGATCTTCATCGTGCTCAGTTTCTCTCCTTCAAAGTCCAATTGCGGTGTCTGATGATGTTCGGGGCAAAGGATACCCTCCACCTTAGCGGCCATCTGCTGTTTGACTTTCCTGAAAACCTCGTCTTCAACGGCACCGGCTATCTTGCCGCCAGAAACTTCGTGGCCATTAATTTTGAAGTTGAATTTTACGGAAGCCGCCGGTGAAAGCGAAGCGAACGCTCCCGGTCCTTGAGGAATGACTGTATCGTCCTCGCGGGAGAGGCTGGGCCCGCTCTCCCGCGCAAGACCGAAGGTACTCTCGGCAACTTGTCCTGCGCTGTCTACAAATTCAAAGAGATCAGCCGGCTTCACCTTTTTTCCGTGGCGATAGAAGGCCAGCCAGTTTCCGTATCCTTCAACGGTCCAACTGTGGTCCGGCATAGAGACCAAGAAGTTACGCAAACCAGGGCTGAAGAAACTTGCAAGCGTTTGCACGTCTGGCCCGGTCAGTAGATAGCTCTTGCTGAATGCGGGATCGCTGTCGAATCTTACGCGATTTCCCTGGTAGGCGCCCCACCCGGCACTGGTCAGGAAACGATTGCTGCGCAATTGAAATTTGGGAATTGACGCGGCCGCAGAGCGCAACGCAACCAGGGTTTGGTTGCTGCCGCTCTTGCCAACACGATAAGAATAATCGAAGAGCAGGACTTCAGAGCTCCCTCGACTTCCCTGCAGGACCTGACCCCAAGTATGGTGCTTGTGCTCTAGAATAGGGACGAGCGCAATCTTGGGGGCATTACCAGGGGGTATCGGTTGGAATCCCTGCCTAGGTCCAGCCTCCGCCAATGCACGCCTGCGGCGCTTGTCGGCGGTCATGAGCACTACGATTTGCAGGACTGCGACAAGGACAAGAATGCCCAGGACGAAAAGGAATTTCGAGTTCATCACTTCACCTGCCGCTCACACTTGAAATTGCCTTTGTGCTGCTCGGTGCGTCGTACTTCGCTCATTTTCGCGTAATAGAAGCACCTGGCTCGAGAAGTTCGAATCTGCGGTTCCTAAACAGCACTTGTCCTGCGAATGCGTGTGCCGCAGGCGACTGATGAGCCGAAATGATTTCCTTCTGGCGTGCCGACCCAATGTTTTGCTGAGCTAAGTTAAGTTATGTAGTTTCAACGTAGGGAAGGGGTTCGAATCCCACCCGCGCCTCCAAAGAAACACCTAAATCCCTACGCACAGAAGAATGCCTTAACCCTCGGTAGATGCGGCGCGGAA
The DNA here is from genome assembly GCA_003223325.1 of Acidobacteriota bacterium. GTDB lineage: Bacteria > Acidobacteriota > Terriglobia > Acidiferrales > UBA7541 > Palsa-189. Next base: position 3,375 of record QHYS01000338.1, on the reverse strand, counting down.
TCGGAGGAGGATTCGCCGTGATCGATGGAAAGGTGACTACCTATAGTAGGTCATCCTGACTGGATTTTCTTGCCGAAGCGAAGAAACACTTGCGCCAACCGATGGCGGTAGGTAAACCGACCCGGCGCGTCGGACACTCGCGCCGTTGCCCCTCGGAACGACGGGGACGGACGAGACGAATCTCGGGTCGGGGTGGGGAGCCTTCTTGTTGTTCTTCGTGGCCGTGGCGCGCAAGGTTCCGGCCTTTGCTTTTTGGGGCTAGAATCTGGCGAACGAAAGTGCTCGGTGGATGGACGTGAACGCAGGAACAAGCAGCAAAGTGGCCTTCGTGGTACTCGCCGTTATGAACTGGGTTGTGCCTGATGCCGTGGCGCAATCGCCGACACGACGTGAAATCGTCCGCTCAGGTCTGGCGACGCTTCAGGTCACGATTCGCGGCAAGGGTGAGACTGTCGTATTCATTCCTTCACGAGGACGGGGCGTTGAAGATTTCGATGTCCTTAGCAATCGACTAGTGCGGGCGGGCTATGAAGCGATTCTTCCACAGCCGAGGGGCATTGGCGGCAGTACGGGGCCACTCAACGACATCACGTATCACGATCTAGCCTCCGATGTCGCCGCCACAATCCAATTCCTAGTCGGCCGTCCGGTGACCATCATTGGCCACGATTTCGGCAACCGTATCGCAAGAACATTGGCATCGGATCACCCTACCTTGGTCAAACAACTCATTCTTCTCTCTGCCGCAGGCATGGTGCCGCGCTCGCCCGAGATGGAAAAACTCACTACGCGTTTCTGGGAGACCACGCTCTCCCCAGAGGATCGGCTGACGGCGATTCGTCAAATATTCTTCGCGCTGGGCAATGACCCTCGCGCATGGAAACAAGGCTGGTACTTTGAAGTCGCAAGGGCTCAGCGAGCCAGCGACGCGAGAACGCCTTTAAAGGAGTGGTGGACTGGTGGCTCGGCTCCCATGCTGGTTGTGCAGGGGACTGAGGATCTTGTCGCATTGCCTGAGAATGCCAAAAAACTCGCCGCCGAATTTCCCGACCGCGTGACGCTCGTCGAAGTCCCCCACGCAGGGCATGCTCTCCTGCCCGAGCAGCCAGCGCAAGTCGAGAAGGCGATTCTGGCTTATCTACATTCAAGGGGAGGAGCACGATGAAACGGTGCAGGGTTTTTAGTCTATTTGCAATACTGGTCGGATTGGTCCTCTTGCCAGGCCGAGCTGTCGCTCAGCAAAAATCGTACCCGGAGAAGCCGATCACGCTCCTGGTACCGTATGCTGCCGACGGCGCAAGTGACCAGGTCGCCCGCGCCCTTGCCGAGGCTGAGAAGAAACACTTGCGCCAGCCCATCGTGGTAGCGAATCGACCCGGCGAATCGGGCACTCGCGCCATTGCAGAGGCTCTCGGAGCGACTCCAGACGGCTACACACTGGGTTGGGGCACGGAGGGCACTCTCACCGTGCAGCCGCATCGGATCAACCTGCCGTACGGCGGGCCGGACACCTACGTGCCGGTCGCCAAACTCACGGCAGGGTCCAACGTCCTCATCGTGAGGGCGGGTGCGCCATGGACAACCGCACAGCAATTCCTGAATGACGCGCGGGCGCACCCGGCAAGTTGAGCGTCGGAGTACCGGATGTTGCTACCGTCGCTCACTTGAACGTCGAGCAACTCCAGCTCCTTGGGAAGGTCCATTTCAAGGTGGTGAACTTCGACGCGCCGCAGCAAGTACCAGCAGCCTTAGGCGGGCAGGTCGATGCGGCTGTCGCAGCGATTGGTACCGTCGCCTCCTATGTCAAGGATCACAAGGCCATCGTGCTTGGGGTGTTTGGCAAGAGCCATTGGGCAGTGGCACCCGATATCCCGACATTCAAGGAGCTCGGCTTTGATGTCACGCTCCCCGGAAGCTTCGGAGGGATTGTCGCGCCGCGGGGCACGCCGGCGTACATTGTGACGACGCTTAATGAGGCCATCAAGCAGGCCCTGGCCGAGCTCTCGTTCGTATCGTTCGCCGAAATGAGGGGGAGCACGATTGACTATCAGGGACCGAAGGCGTTCGCTCGCGAACTTCGGCGAGCATACGAGGAAAACGGCGAACTCATACGGGTCCTGGGGCTCACGCAAAAGTGACGGCTAGGGTGTCACAAGTCGCGGATGCGGTTTTGGGTTATTTACATTGAAGGGGGGGAACGCGAATGAAACGGTTTAGCGTTTTTACGCTATTTGTAATAGTGCTCGCATTGGCTCCGTCGCCGGGCAACACCGTCGCTCAACAAAAATCACTCAAAGAGCAACTCGTCGGTGCTTGGGACCTTGTATCTTGCGAGAGAACAACCGCCAAGGGCGCAAACCAGCCCTATTGTGTGAACTCCATCGGCATCCTTATCTTCGATGCCAGCGGGCGATACGCGCACATGATCGCGGCACGGGGTCGTCCCAAATTAACCACGTTCAACCGGGGGGATGTACCGGCAGAACAATACAAGGCGGTGGCGCAGGGGTTTCTAGCCAATTTTGGAACGTGGTCGGTCAATGAAGGAGACAAGACCATCACCCGCCACTACGAAGCCGCTATGTTGCCGAACTATGAAGGAACGGATTCGAAAATGTCGCTCAGCATTGTCGGAGATGAATTGACGCTCGTCAATCCAAATCCGAGGGCCGATTTGGACTACGGGCGAGTTGTGACCGTGTATCGGCGAGCGAAGTAACTGACCTTTTGCGCGGGAAGGTCGGCCCAGGCGCGAAGGTTCTCGGTGATGGACGTGAACGCAGGAGCGAGCGTCAAAGTGGCTCTCGTAATAGTCCCGCCATGACCTGCGTGGTGCATGAGGCGGCGCACAATCGGGAACGCCACGTCGTGAAATCGTCCGCTCAGGCGGGGCACGCACGAAAGATCGCGCGACCGGTCTGTACCGAAACTGTACCCGACTACGGCGGTTTGAGCGGTTCCGCGACAAGAGCGACACGCAAAATCAGTAAGTTAAGTTACATCATCCCCGCTGAAATGTGCGTGTAAACGTCGAGCGTCAGCGAAGATCGCGGTGCCCGAGGCGTTGCTGACGAATCTTCAACGGCGCGCCCAAACGGATCGATGAGCGCGCTGTTGCTCCTGGTCCTGCCGCACCGGAAAAGAGTGGACCAGCTGAAACCACGTGGTGATTTATAAACCTCGCGAACGACGCGTCCCCCGCGGCCAACTGGAAGGTGAAATTGCGCTGGGGCTAGGAGGCGGGTTCGGCGCCGAGCACAACGTGGCGAGGTGGCTCTCGCAGATCCCAGACGATCCGGAACCAAGACAGCACGCGCAGAACGTAGAAAGTAATATCTACTTCCCACCAGAAGAAGCCCTGGCGCGCCGAAGCCA
>QHYS01000337.1 GCA_003223325.1 Acidobacteriota bacterium | reverse complement strand
ACGGAGAGCGTGGCCCGACGCTCGTGTTGGACCAGCCCGAGGTCTATCTCCATCCCAGTCAACAGCAGCAGCATCACGATCCCGAGTTCTGAAACGGCCTTGAGCATCTCATGCTGCTGGGGAAAGATCGCGTGGTAAGCGGTCGGCCAGGCCGCGCCAAGCACGGACGGGCCGAGGAGGACGCCGCCGAGCAACTGGCCCATCACGGCCGGCTGGCGGGCGCGCTGCATGAGTTCGCCCATGAACCGGCCAACCACCATCAGCAGCCCGATCTGGATGATGAAGATCAATGTCGTGGTATCGGAGGGGTGTCCCATGCCTGCTCTCAGCTATATGATCTTGGTTGCCGAAATGCCTTCCTGACCGCGACGAGCCAGGATTGCACTACGTGGGACGAAGATCAATTTTGCGAAGGAGTCATGCTCATCCTCGGCTCTTGCTCTACCATCAATCATCGCCTGGAGTTAGAACATACGTTTGCATCCGCTCGTGGACCAAGGCGGCTTTGTGAGGAATCTGGCGGTTGCACGATCCTCGGAGATGGTCTACTGTTCGTGTGGCGCTGAGTGACAATGGCTGGAGCTCTTCAGGGGAGCAGGGCCCGAATGACTGGGGACGTTTAATGTTGCGTCGCGTCGTCGACACGCGGCTGGGTTGGAGGGATGTTGTGGACCTCGTCCGCCGGCCCTCCCCCATTCTGGAGTGTCCGGGAGATCCACTGGCGAGGCTCGGGGTTCTCGCCGACGAACTGGCGGATGGGGTCGGACCGATCCACTTCATAGGTCTGAGCCGGTACCTGGACGACGCGCGTGCCGTGGTGACTCACAGCATCGACGATACGACACGGTACGTTTGCACCTGTCTCGACACCTTGGACGCCTATGACATCAAAGCGACTGTATTCATCAGTACAGGGGCGCCGGAGATGGGGCGGTTGTGGCCCCGCCTCCGCAAGGCTGTCGCCGACGGCCACGAACTCGGGGCACATTCACGACGCCACCGCTGCACCGCTCGGGAATCCCTCCTCTTCTGCATCGCCGCGCTTTCGCGATACGAGGTCCATGGAGCACGAAGAGACATACTGGCCCACACGCAGCAACCCTATGTCTGGACATGGGCCTATCCGTGTGGCAACTGCGCCGATCGAAAATTCGCTCAACGGATGATCGCACTTGCTGGGTGCGTGGCCGCCCGCGCTTATCCTGGAGAACGGGATGACGCGCACCTCGTGCCTGATCTGCAGACGTACGATCCGAACCCGTTCGCAGCCCGCTACACACAGGTCGTCCAAAAAGGCTACCACACGGAAGACGGCGTCCGGATCTCAGGACGGACCGACGTGAAAGCCCTGAATGCGAAGTTCGATGAGGTGTATGCGGCACAGGGGATCTACAGCTTCGTATCTCACCCGCAAATGCTCGATTACGGACCGGACACCTTTTACGAACGCCACCTCGCGCATATCGGTGGGCGCAATGATATCTGGTATGTTCCCATGGGCCCGCTCTACGCATACCACATGCTGTGCAGGCACACGTCGGTCGTTGCGCTCAAGGCCAACGACGCGCAGGCGCGCTTCGCCGTGTTCAGTCGGCTGGACTCGCGAGTCTACAGGAACAGTGTGACGCTTGAGTTTCATGCCACGCGGCAGCCCCGGGTGACCGCTGGCGGAAAGCAGCTGGCGGAACGGACGACTTCAATGCTGAACCGCTGGGACGGTGAATACGTGCGCCGCGCGGAGCAGCGGCTGTGGTTGACGATCCGGCCGAACACTGTCGTGGAATTCCGCTGAGCGACATAGTACGCGAATAGTGTGGTCTATCGCGAACTACGAATCGTCTCGCCATGAGCGCCAAGTGCACTCGCTGTGGCTCAAGACTTTCGGCCAGAAGTGGCGGATCGATCGGAGACATCTATCCCATCTGTTTCCTCGGAAGACGCCATGCTTCGTGGCTTTGGAGCGCGCTCGCGTCGTCGGTTCGGCGATCCTCGTGGAGAAAGAACACCGAAGACAAGGCATTGGGGGATCGTTGTTTCTGGCGGCGCTCGACAGCCTCCGTCGGGCGGGATGCACCCGAGCCATCGTTGGCGGGGTGCCGCTCCTATGGAAGGGAATACCTATGGAGTTCCCATCCGCTATTCGTTTCTTTATCGGGCTGGGCTGCACGCCGTCGACCAAGACGGTCGATCAGTTTCGATACTTGCCCGGCTATGAGTATCCGGCGCACCTGGACCGAAATCTTGCCCGGAGAGATCTGCAGTTGACCGTCGCCGAAGAGGAAGATGCGGAGCGCATCCTTATCTTCGAACGCACGCACTTCCCTCATTGGGCGGAGTACTTTTCGAACCTGCTAGAGCGACGGCAGTTCACAAGAATTCTATGCGTCAAGTCAAACGCTGAAATCTTGGGCACGACCATGGTCGATGGTCCCGGCTCCTTGTTCCCCGGTGCGCAATGGCTGTATTTGGCGAAAGATGGGATGGGTGGATACGCTACACTCGGGATCGCGCCTTCCTGTCGCGGCCAAGGGCTAGGGTACGCTCTGTCTGCATTTGCTACGCGCCGCGTCAAGGAAAGCGGTGCGGCCGTGTGCTTTATTAATCATTCCGAGGCGGTTCCGCTCTATCGGAAGCTCGGGTTCTGTGATTGGGCCGAGTACCAAGCCTGTGAGATCGCGCTTTGAGTCACGCATCCAAACCCCCGATTGCGGTATGGGCGATGCTGAAGTCCCCCGTAAGTATCGGACGCCGGCTGCCGCCTGTGTCACCGATCAAGCCTAAATGTAGGCGCCCAAGGATCCACAACAAAATACGGTGACCCCCCAAAGGTGGACGATCGTCACGAAAGAGAGCCCTGTTTATGTTGAAGGTGTCGCAAACGCCACACCAGAAACCCCTGCGTAGGGGTTAAGGTCCTCAAGGGGGGCGTTCATGAAGAGTCCTCGTTTCGCAATTCTCGTCGGTGTGGCCGCCGGCGCGATGCTGCTGATCTCGAATACGCAACTGCTCCGCGCCCAGGTCCAGGGTGCCTGGACACTCACGGGAAACATGAGCGCGGCTCGTGAACTCGGCGCGCAGGCGACGCTCAACGACGGGAATATCCTGGTGGCGGGCGGTACGGACGGCACGAACGTGCTCTCATCCGCTGAGGTCTACAGCCCATCGTCGGGCGAGTGGACGCCGACGGGATCGATGGCAGAGGCTCGAAAGAGCTTCCCTTCCGTCACGTTGCCCGACGGCAGGGTGCTCGTCACGGGGGGACTCGACGGCAGCGGGTCCGTCTTG
>QHYS01000060.1:2075-3149 GCA_003223325.1 Acidobacteriota bacterium | reverse complement strand
CGATGGTTTCGCAGAAAGACGAGCCAACGTTTGGCGGGCTCAGGATCTCTAGGTTGTGCCTCGCCAAAGCTTCGTCCGAATGAAAAATCGTGCGACCCACCGGGGCGAGCCGCAGGGCAGAACTACTTGACCATAGGACGTGCACTCGAAAGGTTGGGAGTTTTTGAGCCGAGGGCTGAATTGCGGCGCAAGCCTGCTGGCAAATCAAATCCGTTCGCCGGTGGCCGGTCCTTATTATTAGGCAGCTCGGTCGTAGCGATGGTGCAAGCCGCCCAGGCGCGCTTGAGACACGACTGTACCCCGATCCGTGGACCGAACTCTGCCCGCCGGCGTTTCCTTTCTTAGGCCCAGGTGCGTGCGGTCTTCATGATAGTAGCGAACATAGTCCGACAGCAGGCGCTTGAGGTGGCGTTCATTGAAGGCAATAACGTGATCTAACAAGTCGCGCCGGCAACTCTCGACCCAGCGCTCAGCAATTCCGTTTTGCCAGGGACTTTGGAATGACGTGCGAACCGGCCGGATGGCCATCGAGCGTACCGCGATCGGGACCTCCAAACCATATTTGGCGTCCCGATCAAAGATGAGGAACCGAGGGGCCGATTGATACGGGAAGGCCTCGCGCAACTGCTGGATGATCTAACCGGCGGTCGGATGGGACGTAACGTTGAAATTCACGATACGCCTCCGATCGTGGCCGATGATGAAGAAGCAATAGAGCACACCGAAGGTTATGGTCGGAACGGTAAAGAGGTCCATCGCCGCGATGGCTTCCCGGTGATTTCGAAGAAAGGCAAGCCAGCGTTTTGCTGGCCCCGGGTCTCTCGGCGCTCGTTTCATCCAGCGGGAAATCGTTCGTTCCGAGATATCGAAACCGAGCATGAGAAGTTCGCCGTGAATACGTGGGGCACCCCAGGTGGAGTTCTCCGCGACCATCCGAAAGATCAGATCGCGGACTTCCTGGGAAGTCCTTCTCCGACCCACGATCCGGCGGCCTCTGGAAATTGCTCGCCAATACATTGCAAACCCAGATCGATGCCAACGTACAACCGTCTCCGGGCCCACTATGATGAGAGC
>QHYS01000060.1:0-2031 GCA_003223325.1 Acidobacteriota bacterium | reverse complement strand
GATGGTTTCGCAGAAAGATGAGCCAACGTTTGGCGGGCTCAGGATCTCTAGGTGCTCGGCGGATCCAACGGGAGATCGTTCTCTCGGACACGTCGAAGCCCAGCATCAAGAGCTCACCGTGAATACGCGGTGCGCCCCAGGTCGGGTTTTCCGCCACCATCCGAAAGATCAGATCGCGAACCTCTTTCGAAATTCTCCTCCTCCCGACCACCCGGTGGGCTTTGGAGATGGCGCGCCAATAGAGTGCGAATCCCGATCGGTGCCAACGCACAACCGTCTCCGGGCTGACGACGATGAGTGCCTGTTTCCATCCAGACCAGAACTTGCGCGCCAGAACCCAGAAGACCTTATCGAACGCTGCTAGTCTTGGCCTCGGATGTCTGCGCTTCAGTGCTGCGAGTTGTTGGCGAAGAGCCAGGTTTTCCAGAAGCAGGCTTCGACGAGCGCGGAAGAGTCGAAGAATCGCGCCAAAAAGAAGTCCCATGGCATCGATCATGCCGGAGGTCGTATCGCATTTCGCCTGTGGACGGCAACGTCGCATCCTGTTGAAATCAAAGGCGGACAGAATTTTGGCGAACGACAACTGGCGCTTTCCCTTTTGCCTAAATCTCTCGACCGGGTCCGCCACATGAGCGGCGAGGTATCACATCAATCGGGCGAGAATTCCACCCAAACCAACTATCCGTGAATTTCAGAAGGTGGAGGTATCCAAGTTATTCGACGAAAGGATGATAGACTTCGGGCGGCATGCAGAGTGATCCCTCTCGCTCCCGCCTGGTTTACAGCGACGACCGCAAGTTTATAGTCAGCGCTCTACGCGAAAAAGGGCTCTCTACCTGCGATATTTTGAGGCGGCTCCTGGAAGGGGAGTACGGAATCGTGCATCGCAAGGAACTACTGCTTGAATGGGCGGACGCTCTGGGGATGGAACCTACCGAGATTTTACGCGAAGCCGTCCGCTGCGGGCTGCTACCGAACGCGCGGATGCCGTAGCTCCATAAATTTCATCGTAAAACTCGGGCATCAGTCGCCGCACAAATGACCGCGCTCGCTCGGAATCGCCCAAGGCTTTCCGTAGCTTTCGGCGGCGCTCCGCGGGCGTGAGTCTTCTGTACTCTTTGAGCGTGATGTCTGCCATTTTCAATATGGCCGCTTCGTTCACAAGCACCTCTTCAAAAATCCTGCCCTGCGTAAACGCTTACTAAGCGCCAGTATAGCAAGTCTGTATAGCCCGCGCCTATACTGGAAGTCCTCGATTTTCCGTAGGAGTACAGCTAACGGATTTACCCCGCGAGGTAACTTATGGCTGAGCCGCCCCTTGAAGAATTCGACGCGCGAATCGTACAGACACCTCTCCAAGGGCTTCTGAGGAACATGGACCAGGAACTCGCGCGCCGGTTGAGGCAATCGATGGCGTCGCGCAACAGAGAACCCGAACGACAAGGCTCGCTACTGTTGACAATGCTTCGAATTACAAAAAACTCCTACGAAGCGGTTAGCTTCCTGCTTTCGAGCACGGACGAGGATCCAAAACGTAAGAAGGAGTTTGTCTTGGTGCTTCCCCCTACCAACCGCCAACTACTAGATTTGCTTTTCACGCTGGTATTCATGACGGACGACTTTGAAAAGCGCTCCATGGCTTACGAACTTTCCAGTTACCGTCAAGCTAGGGAATTATTTGAGAAGTTCCACGCAAGATATGGCCAAGACCCAAAGTGGCAGTCACATTTTCAGGAGTTGCGGGAATGGCTTGGAACAATAGAGAAGTACCTTGGGATTACACCCGAGCAGAAAGCCAACCCGGCTATTATTCCCTATTGGTACGCTCCTTACCGGCTGATGAATACGGCCACAAAGAGCCGCCCGTTCATGCAATTCTTAGAGAAGTGGTTATATGGAGAAACGTCGGCACAGGCCCACCTGAATCCCAGTGGCTTATTTTCAATGGGTGCATTTTTGATTTCCGAGTTCGGCCCGGAGAATGAGCGCGCAACGGTAAAAGTTAGGAACCTTGAGCGGTTTACATTTCCG
>QHYS01000336.1 GCA_003223325.1 Acidobacteriota bacterium | reverse complement strand
GTGTCAAAGAACCCACCGGTCCCGGGGTACGATGCCTGCAAGAATGACAAGAGCGAGACAAACATAGCATTCCCGGTGTTTTCGACGACCGAGTCGATCTTCACCCCGTACTTCCGCAAACGCGTCTGGTCAACAAGCACCTGCAGCTGGCGGTCCCGCTGGCCCCAGACGGAGATGTTCGCGACGCCGGGAACGGCCAGCAAGGCGGGCCTGATCGTCCATTGGGTGAGCACGCCCATCTCGATCGGCGACAGCGTCTTCGAGGAGAGACCGACCAGCAGCACCCGGCTCGTCGCCGACTTGGGCGGCAGCAAGCCAAGCGACTGGAACACGTTGGGCAGCACGAACGTCTGCGTCAGGCGCTCCGCTGTCAACTGCCGCGCGCGCATGAAGTCGGTCCCGGGCTCGAAGATGAGGACCACGCTCGACATCCCGGGCACCGATGTCGAGCGGATTGTCTTGACCCACGAGACGCCGGCCTCCAACTCCTCAACGTCGAGGGTGACCAGGTTCTCGACTTCCGGGGCGGACAGACCGAGGGCCTCGGCCTGGATCTCGACATAGGGCGGCGCGAACTCGGGCAAGACGTCCACCGGCATCGTGCGAAGTTGGGCGACGCCGACGGCCATCACCGCCGCCGCGATCACGACGATCAGGTATCGGAGGTGCATGCTTGACGCGACGATCCAACGCATCATTGGTGGTGACCTCCGTGCGCAGTCATTTTCCGACCCCGGGCGGGCGGGACGACATGGGCGACGAAACTGCGTCGCGTGATCGGTGGCGGGGAGTCCTCGCGATACTCACCGGCACCCCGCGGAAGATAGGGAATCAAGCAGCTTACAATCGGGGGATCTGCGCTCGCGGAGTGCAAAATCTCTGAAGCTCGTTCCAGAAGACTCTTAAGGGGCAATTCCCCGATCGCAGCGGTGAGCGTCCCTGGGCAAAGATACAGCGACCCCAAAGGTGCCCACGCTTGAACACGCGGAACGGACATAGAAGACAAACTACCGGAACCCACGTCCCCATCCCCCCTTGGGTAACGTTAGCCCGTGGACTGCCTAATATCGATCGCGTCCTGGAACCCTCCTGCCAAACGCATGTTTTGCGAACCTTCGGTCTCGATCGGATGAATGAGGAGACAAGCGAACATCAACGCAAAAGTTTACTCCGACACGATCCCGCGTACTCCGCTGGTGACCTCCTTGCGTAGTCAAAAACGGCGATCCCCCCGCGTTCACGCATACGATACTAGAAGATACAAGAGAGTCTCGCGATTCAGAGTTTACCGGAATGAGGAATCAAAATCTCCAGAGCGGTCCCCGGAAAGCCCCTAAGGGAGCGGTCCCCGGAAAGCCCCTAAGGGATCGCGAGAAAATAACTGATACGGATTATCTCTCGTGCGGTTGAATGACATAGTTCCAGTCGCCGTGGAAGACATCCGACCTAAGACGAATGGTCGCCATTTGGTCGTCGGTAATCTTGACCTTTTGCGGGTAGCGCCCCTCATCCAGGTTGCAACGGACCGTCAGGCCGGTGGATGTTCGGGTGCGCGCGATCAGCTTGACGATCGTGGCATGGGTCAACAGCGGCCGGCCCCGCCAGTTCTGGCTGATGAATGAGAACAGCCGATGCTCGATCTTGTTCCACTTGCTGGTTCCCGGCGGAAAATGACAGACGTGCAGGTTCAGCTGGGTCGCGTCCGCCAGTCGCTGCAGTTCCCACTTCCAGGGGCGGATGCGACTGCCGTTGCTGCCGCCGCTGTCGGCAACGATCAGCACCGAGGAGGCCCGGGGATAAGCCCGGATCCCCAGGGTCTTCCACCACCGGTGGATGGTGTTCACGGCGAAGGCGGCCGTGTCATGGTCGATGCCCACGGTTACCCAGCCCTGGTTGCGGCCGAGGTCATA
>QHYS01000335.1 GCA_003223325.1 Acidobacteriota bacterium | reverse complement strand
TACCTGGCGCGCGCAGGCTGTTACGCGGCGCGGTGGGGAACGACCCAGCCTGGGCGCGTACAAACCGAGCCGCGGAATCCACGGCCAGGTAGCCCACGATGTTCTTGCTGGAGTTGGTGACCGGAGTCACGTTAGAGCCAGCCTTACCCGTGGCGCTTGCGTTAAGGATGGTGCGCTGCACCTGCCGGTCCCCGTTTCCCTGGGAGTTGGCAAAGCTTAGCGCGGTATAGGGCTGACCTGAGGAAATCGCATACATCCCTGCCAACGTCCAGTTGCTCACAAAAGCGTGCGCCAGACCGGATCGACTGCGGAACCAGGGAATATCCCACCCAAAATGGGTCACGAAGCGGTGGGGTACATCTAGAACGGAAAGCGCTCTGTCGTTCCCGAGATGGCGCCAATCCTGCGGTCTGCGCGGGTTGATGAAACTGTTGAAGAACTCGTTTGTAGCATCGTCAATGAACTTGCTCCACGTGTAATTCGCGTCCAATTGGAAACCGGCGGAGAACTTTCGGGCAATCTCAAGAGAGCCCGCATCGTAGTTGGAATCGGCGATTGGCAAGTGCGTCGTCAGGAAACTGGTGAATCCGTACTGGGAAAACGGGTTGATCACTCGGGACAAGAATTGGTTCAGCGTGGGCATAGTGTCGAGTACCGATTGGGAAGGCACTTGGGAGGCTTGGAAGTAAGTCGGCAGAAATACGCTCGGCGGAGGCACAATGCCGGCGTTGAGCCGAGCTTGGGCACTCAGGTGCGTGCCTTTGGTATGGAGGTAGCGAGCGGTGAAGGTCCAACGGGCAGCAATCTGACGTTCGAACTCGAGCGTGCTGGTTTGCAGGTAAGGACGTTTGATATCGGGGATATAGGTAGCGATGGCGGCCCTGGCATGTGCAGGCGTATCGAACGGCGCCAACAAATTAGGAATGCCTCCTTTTTCTACAAAGTTGCTGGCAGGAATCGGTATGGGGCAATCTGGAACACAGTCCGTGAAGAAAACCTGCTGCACCGTGGAGGGAAGCAACCCGCCCCCAACGAACGCTCCGAAGATGGGTGCATAGGCAATTCCATACCCTCCCCGAAAGGCGGTTTTCCCATCGCCAAAGACATCCCAGGCGAACCCTATGCGTGGCGCCCAGTTCTTCTTTTCCACTGTTGGTTTTCGAAAACTGATGGCGCCGGGAACATCCGCAATCGATTCATCCGCCTGCGCCCCAAGGTCATGCAGCAAAGAATTGAATTCGTACCGGACCCCGAGATAGAAGGTCAGCCTAGGCGTCAGCTTCAACTGATCCTGAGCATAGAAATTCAGTGTGTAGTTGTTGAGATTGAGATGAACCGCTCCGACCCCACGCTGCCCGTTAATCGTGGGCACAGAATCCGTCACGAACTCTTCTAAGCTGCTGTATTCATAATCTCCCCGCGGAGCGGGTGAACTAACGTCCGTGACGATATTATTGCGGAGATCGGCTCCAAATTTGAAGATATGGCGGCCTTCTTGCCACGTCAGATTGTCATTGAGCTGGTAAATGTGGTCGAAAGAACCGCTGGGTACACTTGCGGCCGGACCAATCAGCGGTCCACCCGCAACTACAATGTTCGGAAGGTTGGCGGCAGCGGAGTTGGCTACTGCATTATCGGTCGCTTGATGGTGATAGGAGAGGCGGGCCTCGTTCAGAACCAACGATGAAAACGTGTGCACATGAGTGACTGAAAAAAGATCGTTGCTGATATTCAGGTTCGCGTTGAAACCCACCTGCGGGAAACCGGGAAGCAACTGATTGGGACCTCGATCATAGTTGAAGCGGAAATGCACCTGATCGTTCTTTCCCACGTTCCAGTCGCTGCTGGCCAGGAAACGATGGCTGGTGGCGAAAGATGGAAAGCTGCGGCTGACCGGTCCCACCGAAATTTGCATCCCAGATACCGCCGGCCAGTCCGTCGCGGGCGAGGCCTGGGTAGGGGTCGCGCCGAATTGCTTCAAAAAGATGAGGATAAAAGGACTGACTTGAGGCAGGGCAGCGAGTGTCTGCATTCCCTGGTCGGTGGGGAAAAGTGCCGTGGTGGTGCTGCTGGCTGAACCTAGGTTCTCAAACTCATAAGCCCCGAAGTAGAACAACGTCTGTCTGAGGATTGGACCTCCAATCGCGCCACCCAAGCGGTTGTAGTCGTAGCGTGGCTTGCCTCTGATCACCCCTTGTCGAATTAGCGTTTGCGCCCCAAAGTCGGTGGCATTCAGATGCCGATTCTGGCCATACCAGAAGCCAGAGCCGTGGACCGAGTTGGTGCCGGTCTTTGTGATGATGTTGAACTGTCCACCTGCAAACTGCCCAAACTCTGCATTGAAGTTGCTTTTGACGAGGGTGAATTCCTGCACCGCGTCTTGGATGACAATACTCTGCGGCCCGGTTTCAATCGGGTCGTTGTTATCTACGCCATCCACGATAAAGCTGTTGTTACGGGCACGGTTTCCGCCTACGGATGCCACTGCGCCTCCGACCGGACTGCTAACTTTCTGCACGACCTGGGCACGGTTCAGCCCCGTTGTGTTGATGTCAACCGTATTCGGCGTAAGCAGAGCCAACTGGTTTACGTCTACCGACGCAGCTGGAAGGTCCAGGATTTCCCGGCGCGAGAAACTATCCGTAATCTGTGTGCTTGTGGCTTCCACCGACGCACCGACCTCGGTAACTTGGATGGTTTCGGACGTGTCTCCAAGCGCCAGCTGAATGGTGAGCGCGCGAGTCGTGTTGAGCTCAACAGTGAAGCTGCCATTTGTCGTCTTGAAGCCCTTAGAGCTGACGCTAAACTCATAGGTCCCTACCTGGACGACAGGAAACGTGAAAATGCCTTGCCCCGAACTGGCGGTGCTGTAAGAGGCGCCCGTGCCGGAGTTGGTGATGGTTACTCTCGCATCCGGTACATAGGCGCCCGAGGGATCCTTCACAGATCCGATCACCGAGCCAGCGGTTAACTGAGCCCATGCTTGAATCCCACCCAGGAAAATAAGCAAAAGAATCATCCACGACTTCGGGTTCCAAAGGCGCATGGTGCCTCCTTCGAGTATGTGAAATCAGTCCGCGGGACCCTCCCAAACCGGTATTCTGTTCAGGCGCTGAGAACTTCCTTGTAGACGCGCATGAAATTCAATCCCAGGACCCCAGCGATATCTCTCAGAGGCCAGCCACGCTTGAGCAAGCCTTCCGCGATGGTATGGTAGCGCCGAGCATTATTCACTTCGTCGATATAAGGGGGAAAGCGCCCTTTAATCGCCTTCCATTCCCTTTCCCCATAGAGTCTCTTGTGGGCCTCCCACTCGGCATTTGGTTCTCTACCTGCCCAGCCCGCAATATCAAAGTCGGATCCAATGCCGATGTACCCGGGCCCAACCAGTTTGGCGATGTGGTCGAAGTGATTCAGCAGGTCATCCAGCGTGGAGCGGGGCTTGTCACTGACGAACCAGTTGAAGCAGGAAAGCCCCATCACGCCACCTTTGCGCGCTAAGGCCTTGATCTGGTCGTCTGTCTTATTGCGGGGGTGGTCGCAAAGGGCCTTGCAGTTCGTATGGGAATAGACAATGGGCTTGCTGGAGACTTCGACCGCGTCGAGCGTGCTTTGGTAGCCCGTATGACCCACATCCACGATCATCCCCAACTCATTCATACGCTGAACCATGTCAACCCCGAAGTAGCTCAGCCCCGCCTGGGTTCTCTCGGTGCATCCGTCTCCCACCCAGTTTCGCCAGTTGAAAGTGAGTTGGATTTGACGCAGGCCAAGACTGTAAAACAGATCGAGATTCTTGAGATCGCGACCGATGCAGGCACTGTTCTGAACGTTGGCAAGGATACCCAGCTTGCCCTCCGCCTTGGTTCTACCGATATCGGAGAACGACCGAATCAGCATCATCCGGTCCGGGAAGCGCGATACCAACTCAGCAATCTTTCCCAATTCTTCGACCGTGCTGTGAAATGCAATCTCGGGCTCCACCTCGCCCAACGTCGGCCCAACGACAGTGACTCCAGACTCCTTAACGACGGAGAAGCCGGCGTCTGGCAGGGAGGGCTTAGGCTGGAATCCGGACAGGTCGTCCACCACGATGCTCGACTCGAATATTTCGTCGAGACTCGAAAATGATGGCACTGGATCGCTGGCTAGGGTTTCTAGACGCGAGCGTACCGCGTTAACAACGCCCACCGTGGCCATGCCTTTAAGCATTTCTCTCCGGGTGAAATCCATTGATGACCTTTTTCGGTTGCAGGCACTTCTAGATGGAATTTTCTTCTTGACTCGGAAAATGGCCGCCATTCTACACCGGTTTCAGCTGTTCGCAATGGGCTGTTCGACTGTAGTTCGACTGTGAATGGGGAACGGATATGGTGGGGTTCGACTCTCGGTCTAGTCGAACGGTTGGGAGAAGCCGCCGCTCGTTACACGGAGGAATTAAGTCAGTACCACGGCGATAGCCGCAGCGAAGGAAAGTCGGAGGCGCAGCCCCCGGCTGCCGTGGTGGTGGTGGGCATCGATGGCTGTACTCTGGGGATGCAAGTCCGCACG
>QHYS01000058.1:397-1515 GCA_003223325.1 Acidobacteriota bacterium | reverse complement strand
CAAGGCGCCCAACGTCGGCGAGAGTTTCATGGTGGAAGGTCTGAACCGAGCGGTGCGTGTGGTGCGCCACCGGACCGATCAGTCCTACAGCCTCCGGTTGAACCTGCGCGAAGTCGAATGGGAGTAGAGGAAAACGATCCGACTATGGCAAGCGGGTGGTCCCTCTCACAGTATGGAGGAACGTGGCATGAAGACGCATGCGTGCAGGTGAGCATCACCGATTCCAAACTCGTCATCGACATCGAGGTCAAGGAGGACGCAGATACGATCACTGTGACGGCTTCCTCGACGGATGGCGTGCGATACACCGGCGACTATCGCTATCGCGAGGGCAGCGACTCGAACGGCCTCGCGTACTTTGAGCGGTATCAGGGCCCCACTGGCCAGGTCCTGATCGGCGAACGGCGCGAGGTCGGGAGACAGCCTACCAGGTGGATCATCAAAGTGACCTGAAGAGCCAAACCATCCGCCAGGTTATGGCTTCCTGGCGGGTTTTCATCTACCTCCTGGCACGGATTTTCCTTGTTTCTTGCCTTTGTTTTGTAGGGTCTAACCCAGAAGGGGAATCTGTGTAGTGAATTATAGACACGCACCCAACAGGGCTTGAAAGGGAGATTGCCTTTGACCTGCACACGCTGTCATGGACTCTTGGTGGAGATCCCGCCTCTCATGTGGTTGTCCAGTGACGACTACCAGCCCACACAATCGGACCGGTGTGAAGGTGAGGCCTGGCAGTGCCTGAACTGTGGAAATTATATTGATGGCGTTATTCTGGCCAACCGACTGGCGCCGCCTCGGCTTCCCTGTGGGGAAGAAGCCGCAGTTTCGGCCGCCGAGAATCTGGTCGGAGGGCTCATGTCTGGTCCAACTGTTGGAAACGCACTACTTGTCACGGATTTCACCGTCCACGTTTCAGGCTTCTTCCCCTCGGAAATTGAGCGGTCCGCCTAATTGTTCGCTCTATCTTATTGCTCTAGTGTCACTTCCATAATCTTGAGGAGAAGTCCAGGCTTTGAGGACTGGCCGATGCAACTGTCGTCTTCTCACACAAGCGGAAACCGATTCGCCGGCAAGGTGCTGGCTCGGCAATCTGGTAACGGGGCAAGGTTTGTGAGGTG
>QHYS01000058.1:0-371 GCA_003223325.1 Acidobacteriota bacterium | reverse complement strand
TGGCCGAGGACCACCTGATTGTCAGGCAGGGGGTGAAACAGCTCCTGACGCGCGAAGGGTACAGCGTCGTGGCAGAAGCTGCGGACTGTCGCGAGGCTGTCCGGCTAGCTCGAGAACACTGCCCCGACATTGCCGTGCTCGACCTCGGCATGCCCCTTCTGAACGGAGTCGATGCCGCCAGGCAGATCCACAAAGTCTCTCCAAGCACCAAGGCTATTCTCTTGACTTTTAAGAAAGAGGTGCCCTATGTCGTCGAGGCGTTCCGGGCCGGGGCTAAGGGCTATGTCTTGAAAACCCATGGGGCATCAGAATTGTTCGAGGCGATCCGCAAAGTCTCCGGTGGAGCGGTCTATATAAGCCCCGACCTCGCA
>QHYS01000059.1 GCA_003223325.1 Acidobacteriota bacterium | reverse complement strand
ACCACCCAGTTTGTTCGTCCTCAGTTTGTTCCGGAGGTGCGCCAGCAGCTCGCCAACTACAAGAAATTCAAAGCTCTCACCCAGCAATGGGTCACCCTGGCCCTCGAGCTTTGCAAGCTCGACATGCAAAAAGCGCGTTCGGCCGCCCCGCCATCGGCGACTCCCCACCCGTCTTGAGCTTTCACCTACCGGGTGAGAACAGCCGCATCGGCCCGCCCTTTGTTTTTCCGCATCAGGATTGGCTTCTCGTGCATTTTTTGCACATTTTTGCAGCAAAGAATCGCTCAACCTAGGTATGAACTATTTTCCGGGAGCGGCGGAGAGGCTACCTCGACCCCTCATGTTGCTCTTGGACAAGGAGCTCCTCTTGCGCTTCCGATACAATCCCATTCCAAACGCTGCGGCATGGTGGGGGGGTGGTAGTGATGGAACGTCGCGCAACCCGACGACTCCAATTGAAGCTGCCGATGACGGTTCGCTGGACGAACCAATCGGGAAGCAGGGAAGCTCAGGCGGAGTCTGAGGACATCACGTCTCGAGGCGTTTACTTCTTCCTGCCAACAGAAATTGAGAACGGTTCGTCGGTCGAGTTGGTCATTGTTATGCCACCAATAACCTTAGCAGAGCCTGTTCGCGTCCGCTTTCAGGGACGCGTGCGACGGACGGAACCCAGGGAGATGGGCCGTGTAGGAGTGGTGGCCGAGTTTGAACGGTACCAGTTCTTGCGTGAAGACGAGAAGCTGTGAAACGCAACTCGAAATGGGGAAGTCTTGGGGAGCGTGTGACGAAGCTCAAAGACGGCGAGAGCATCGTTCTCGAGCCTGAAGGCGACCTGAGCGAAGAGGCCCGCAAGATATATAACAGCTTGAATGGAATTAGGGCATGTGACTTAGTCCGACGCACAGTGAAGATCGTAGGCGGAAAGATCGTGATTACGCGCGTGGGAACCTGGCGGCCGCTGGGTGGCCTTTGAATGGGGCTTGTACCGCTTCACCCATGTGCTCGCCGGCAGCTAATCTGGGCAAGCCTCCAACTGGAACCGTTTGTGATTCAACTGCAATAGGCGCGTGCCGCGTGGCGCAGGCGCCGTCCGATGGAGTCCGTCAAATCTGTCTGATATCACCCGCTCGCGTAAAGAGCCGATCAATCAGAACAGGCAGCACATCGTCCGCAAGATGGTCCGAGAACTGCGCCATTGTATTGAGTCGTTTTTGGCAGGCCGGGCATCCCGGCGTAACGGCTCCGTTTCCGCCTTGTGCGATGGAAGGCGGCTGATCCACGAAAGTGTCAAAGGTGTGGCGGCGAATCTCCGATTGCAGGGCCTGAAGCAATTACAAGCTGATCCTCGGGCCGGGGATATTCGGGGATATGGGTCCGCTTGTCCCAAGTGACATCGAATTGATATCATTCACCTCACTGAGGTCCCCACCCAGCCTTGTGACCCCCCGGAGGCTCGTATGTGGGAAGATAGCTCTTATTTCTGGGTGGTGCTCTGCAAAAACCATTGTTTTCACGCTCGGAAGAATTTATTTGTCGGACACAGAATCCCACTTGCGGAGACAGACGCCTTCACCTCTCGCCCTCCTGTCATCCGCCCCTTCAAGGTCCGATGCGATGAGTGCGGGAAGGAGTATGTCTATAAACCCGCAGAAGTGCTAAGGCTTCGCGGTCACTATGGGTACTACGGAGTCGAACTAGAGCCTCCTGCGTCGTTCACTCCACATCCGCTATTTCGTCATGAGGCCGATCCTAACCCCGGAGAATCTGACCCTAAAAAAAGCCAGTTGAACATCGGAAGCGCCATGCAGATCGAACGGCGTCGCGCTACGCGCCATCTCTTCGGAGGAGCCGTCGAAGTGATCCATGTAGAATCACAGAAGCAACTCACGTCACATACTCGCGACCTGAGTCTCTACGGTTGCTTTGTTACAAGCAAAGCTCCTTTCCCCAAAGGGACAGGAGTCAGACTGAAAATTACAAATTCTAGAGCGAACTTCTCTGCTGTAGGTCATGTGGCCTATAACCTTCCCGACGAAGGGATGGGCATCGCGTTTGTCCAGGTTGAGCCCAAGAATCAAGCCCTCGAAGAGTGGCTGGCCCCGCCGAGCGCGAAGTAAGTAGCGGTCAGCAGCCATTACACACCCGATCAGGCTTCGAGCCTAACCCGGCTTTTCGCTGGCTTCCGGCAGGCTGAACATCCCGGCACCACCACCACGCCTTTGCCGCCCTGAGCCACGGACGGCGATTCGTCCACGAAGGTGTCGAAGCTGTGACGGCGAATCTCGGCCTGAAGCGCTCGCAGCAATTCTGTTTTCTTCATTTTGCTAATCCTCTTTAGCTATAGGTCCGGTGATACAATTCCGCGCCAAAGAACCTGGAAGGTGAAGCCATGACTTCTCTTATTTTAAGTTCCTGATTACGGTTACGGGAAGTGTTCTCGGCGTGATTGTAGTAGTTGCAGGCGGTCTCCTTTACTCAACTCTAAAGGATGCTCGGGAGGATGCAAGACAGGAAGCAACTCGGGTAGCCACGGCTGAAGCTAAAGATCGTGTGGCGGAAGCCCTTGATGAGAAGAATATAAACGCGATGATTCTCCAGGCTGCGCAAGACAAGGTCAGAACCGTCACCGATAAATTGATTCAACAATATGTATGCGAATGGGCTTCCGCGCCGGAATGGATGATTTGAATCGTTTGCTAAAGAGTACGAACCATCCTGATGTTCTGAAATTCGCAAACACAACCATGATCGCAGTTGGTCAAGATTACGATATCCGGATGCAAGAAAACGCGAACCGATTTGGGGGACAGGCTTTGGTCGCGCTACAGAATACTCAGGCGCTTGCCCTTGCGGGTCAGAGGCCAAATGATCTCCATGACGTGGTTCAAATAATTGACCAGAATCCAGAACTTAATACTGTGGCAACCGCATTCATAGCCTTTCGACAGCTATCAGGTGAAAACGTGAAAATGTTCGATAGTGCTGCGATCACGAGTTGGTGCTCACGTAATAAGCTCAAATGCGAAGCTACTGAGAAACCCGCTCCACCAACGCCAAAGTAATGATTTACATCCTGGTTCCTGCCTACGGCTCCCCACTCAGGAGCCAAAGGTCAATTGACAGTGACGGAGTAAAGTATTCAGAATGCCGCCAGAGGGAACGGCGATGGCCTGGTTCTACGAGATTCTCGGGCAGAATGATGAAGTTGTCGAAAAATCCGAGGCCGTCTACGCAACGCAATTTGATGCGCAGTATGCTGCGTACCAGCGCATGAAGGAAAAGCCCAGTCTTTTTGGTCCGGTGCCGACCAATGGTGGGAAAATGGAAGGCGGCTTACGCACTTTCCTAGCAGGGGATCACCACATCAGAGCGAGCAAGAAAGACGATTGAATCAAAGGGGCGGAAACATGAGCACACTAACGGTCGGCAATGGCTACCGTGCATTGTTATCTGGCTTAGGAAGGAATCGTGGCTTTGAGGAGTTGAGTCAGAAGAGGATTACCAAAAAGGTGCGTGAGGCGCTGCGGCAGAAGTATGGGCTACCGAATGTCGAAGTAAGCTGCGCAGCGAGTCTCACGGCTGGTGGTTGGCAGGGCTGATGCACAATTTACAGCGAGGAATTCAGCTACAAGATTACGGCCTAAGCTTCGCCGCAGTTAGGAGGGGCGAGGGTGCCCACGGGAGATGAACCCCTGTCAATTCATCCGCTGTCCGATGGTCCCCGTTGAAGGCGCAGACGGCAGATGCTGAAGACATCTGCCGCCCACTTGGCGGTAGGTCCAGAGGAGCCTGGACCGTTACTGCCCAACTCGATTCTCCCTGATGTCCGTGAGTTTTCCAATTGCACGCGGAGGGCGGACCGAGATGGAAAAGCTAGTAACTTCGAAGTAGAATCTGCGCCAATGAAGTTGCGACCATGGCAGCGTTGCTTCATTTTGTCATGTGTTTGCAATGTTTTTCTCGGCTTCTTTCGTTTCCTAAATAGCTGGCTTTCCTGTAACTTACTGATTCTACGATTTTCCTTGACCCGTAGAATGAACACTTGCACGAAAATGGGGGGTGGTCTCGGGAAACAGAAATTCCAACGCCGTTCCGGAGGGTCTATGGCCAGGGCTAAGACAGCGTTTCTGTTGCTCGCTACGATGCTGGCGGCTACTGAAGCCGTGTATTCCCAGCAGTTTCGCTTTCACCTCCAAGAAGCAACCATAGAGGATGTTCATCGGGCCATTCGCGAAGGCCAGGTCACCTGCCGAGGACTGGTGCAGCTCTACATGAATCGCGCCAAAGCCTATAACGGCGTCGCTGATGAGCTAGTGACAAGGGATGGAGCGCCGATCCCGCCTGCACCCGGCGTAATTCGAGTCGGCTCGCCGCTCAAATTTCCGACAGCGACCGTCGCTATATCAACTTTGTTACCCGATTTTGATCAATACGCTGGGCCGCCGATTGAGTTTGGCAGGATGGAGCCGACTGCGTCCGATCCGAGCGTACAACAGCAATACGGCATGACCATCGGCATGCCCAATGCAGGTCAGGTGAACGCGCTCGGCACACTCAACATTCGAGGCGAGCGCTCCGTGACGTGCAAAGGCGATCGTGACCGCCGTACCTCGGATGGGCCGCTGCCACCGGGCTCGCCTGCTGTGTGCGAGGAATTCCGCAAGCAGCCGGATGCGCTCGAGCGCGCGGCCGAACTCGACACCCAGTACAGCAGAAATCCAGACCTCCAGAAGCTGCCCGTGTATTGCGTCGTTTTCACGTTCAAGGATTCCTACGATACCAAAGATATGCGCAGCACCGGGGGCGCCGATGCCAATTACGATATTGATTTTCCAGCTCGGGACCACACGCTCATAGCGGAGCTTCGGGAAAAAGGCGCCATCATTTACGCCAAAGCCGCGAACACCGAGTACAACGGGCGCCCAGTCCCTGCCATTCGCGGCGACGACACCTCGGAATCGCGCGGCTCAAACAGACCCACGAAAGTTTTCGTCTCGACCCAAGGCTATCAGCGCAGTAGCTGGGCGGGAAATCCGAGTGACGTCTATGACACCACGCGCGCAGCCTCCTTGGGTTCAAGTTCTGGTTCGGGCGTCTCGGTAAGCGCAAATCTTACGATGTGCAGTCTTTGTGAAGAGACCAGCATGTCCTGCCGCGGACCCTCTAATCACAACGCGGTCTCACTGATCTTGCCTCACAAGTCCCTCATTTCTTTTCTTGGCGGCGCGATCGGCGCGGATATCTACAATGACCGGGCAGGCATCATGTGCCGCACGGTTCGAGACGCGTCAAAGGTATTGGACGCGCTCAAAGATCCGGCCAACGGGTATTATGACCCACGCGATATCTTCACCACGATTCCGAGATCGAGCGTTTTCGATAAGCCCTACGCCGCGAGCGCGGCTTCGCCTGGAACACGCGGCTCGCTGCGCGGGCTGCGCATTGGAATTGTCCGCGAATCGATGCTGACGTTCCCGGGCGTGAAAGCTGACGAGCCGATTTCCCAAGCGGCAGCCAAAGAGGTCCAAACAATCCTCGGCGGCTATCTGGGAGCTACTCTGGTCGAATCTGTCGATCCTCTCTGGCCGGATGATCCCAGCATCGAAAATATGAAGCCGTCCTATACCGAGGCTTTAGCGCAGCTCGTTCCCGTATTTTTCCCAGATATTCTTTACCGTCTCACGCGCGACGGCCAGCCGCAATTCCCCGAGTTCGCCGCAAAGATTAAACCAACGGAGTTTACGCCGGGTAAGACGTTGGGATCCGGCACGATGAAACCCATTGACTACTTCCTTGATCTGGCGGAAGGACGCGTGCCCAATCCAAGAAACCTGAACGTTCGTGCCATCGAGGAGGAGGTTGAACCGAACGCGTTCACGTTTCACTTCAATCAATATGCGATGCGGCGAGCCGCCGATTGGAAAAAGCGGGGATTCGTTGAGACCTTGATCGACCTCCATGTCCTCAATGCGCGGTCGAAATTCTGGGGCGACGATCAGCGGGCCTCATTCAAGAATTGGGAAGAGATGGAAGACATGCGCCAACCGCTCGGCGAACGGCAAGGGATCGACGAGCACATTATGATACGAGAGCTCTTGCGGCGCCTGGAAATGAAAGTCATGTATGAAAACCACCTCGACGCCGTCGTGCGTCTCCACTATTCCCTTCCTCCTGGCAAGATAGGATTGGCCCCTCAGCCCGAGCCTCGCGGCGACATACGGGGCGAGCTTCGCATGGGGCCCTTTGCCGGCCTCACGGAGGTCCTTATTCCTGCCGGCTACGTGACAACGGTTTACGACCCTGTCTTCGTTTTGAGTGACGATAAGAAGAGATATATCCCGACAAACAACAACACGCCTACGACCCTGCCGGCGCCTGGTGTTCCCTTCTCCCTTGTTTTCCGGGCGGAGCCTGGAAAGGAAGACACTATTCTTAAGATAGCGTCGGCCTATCAGGCGGCTTCCAAGCGCCGCGTTCCACCGCCTCAGTTTGGGCCGCTCCCCGGGGAGCCTTAATTAACTCTGCCAAGCATTAGTTCTCGGGAGCAAAGCGGCGCGCATTTCATTGCCGCGCAATGTTGCCTCATGCTCAGCAATCGAGATCGTCGATAGGTTCAATAGATTTAATGCGTTGGACTCCTTTTCCACAGCCCTGTAGCGTCATAGGAGATATCTTCAGAAGAGGAGGACAAGCCATGCTGTCACGATGTGCGAACCCAGATTGCGGAGTTCCTTTCGATCATGGGCATGGGCGGTTCTTCCGTTTCCAACAGAATTCACAGCGCCCTCCTTCGGCGCCAAATTCGCACTCAGTTCAGCATCACTGGCTGTGTGATTCCTGCTCGAAAACCTACACCCTCGATTATCGCGCGGCCATTGGTGTGTTGCTTTCGCTTCGGTTGAGAGCGCCGAATGATGGCTATATACCGCTGCTAATTGCTGAAGCCTGAGGATATGGATTCTCTCACCCTAAAGGCGGAGCGAGAGCCGGTGGAGTACCATTCTAGGACTCGGGGCGAATTCGCAAATTCTTACCCACGCGACGCCGCTTTCGAGCAATTGCTTCGGCTGGCAGTTTCGTATGCATCGCTGCAAACGGCCCCGGCGCAGGGCGGGTCTCGGGTCGCGGTGCGGAGAAGCCCAGTAGCCGAGGACATCGAGCTTCGCGCCTACCACATCTATCTTGCTCGAGGCGCAACCGATGGGCATGACTTGAACGATTGGCTACAGGCAGAGCGTCAAGTGCTCGAAGAGCTCATGAAAAATAAAGCCAGCTTGCGTCTGGCCCTCGCCTTCGGGCTTTTGAAAGATTCCGTCGAAAGATAGCGTCTGGCAAGCAGAACGCCTTCGTTTTGAGTCCGAGGTCACTCCCATCGCTTATGCGTAGATGCCATCCGCGGTCGAGAGCAAAAGCGGCGAGCCGATCCTGCCGGCATAATGCGGCCGGTATCGGGTAAGGTTATACATGTTGGGCACATCGATCCTGCGGGCGCCGAGCTTTGGATCGGGAATCGGCACATGCGCGTACTTGCCGTCGCGTACGGCGGTAAGCCGCCCATGGACTCCTTCGCGAATCAAATCCACAGCCACGTTCGCGAAGGTAATCGCTACGATCTGATCCAGTGCGTCTGGATCGCCGCTGCGTAGATCGTAAGTAAGATCGCTGACCATGGTTTCCTCGCCAGTGCGATGCCGAATCTCCTCGCCAAGCGCCTGACCGATGTCAACCTTCTTCTTGTGCCCGTATGCATCCGCTTCGCCATATTCCGCGACCGTGTGGCCCCGCCACACTGCGCCTTCGGATGCGATCACAAAGGCATAGCGGCTGGGGTTATTGCGCTTGTCCTCCAACAGGATCTCGATCAGGCGGTCGAGATCAAATTTGACTTCGGGTATCACGCACCGGCCCGAAGTCACGTAAGCCGTGTATAAGGCAGTGAATCCTGAATCACGTCCGAAAATGCGGAAAATGCCGATGCGCTCATGCGATCCGAGCGTAGTGCGCTGGCGCGTGATCGCTTCTTTAGCTCGGCTGATCGCTGTAGAAAATCCGATGCAATATTCTGTCCCCTGCACGTCATTGTCCATGGTTTTTGGAATGCCGATAACGCGGACTCCCTTAGAGTCGAGTATTTTTGCAAAGCTGAGCGTGTCATCGCCACCGATGGCGATGAGATAATCCAGACGGAGGTGAGCCATGTTGTCGAGCACAAGCGGTGTGAGGTCGTAAGTCTCTCCCGAAACGCGCAAGGATTCGGCTTTCTCCGAGGCCAAGTGCTTGGGCAAGGCCGAACGGCGCATCTTCGTGGGGTTAGTCCTCGAAGTATGTAGGACCGTGCCTCCTGTGCGGTCGATTCCGCGTGTATTGTTGCGATCGAGTAGCTGAACATATTCGGGATCGAGTTGATTTCCTTGGCGGAGATGCGTGAGCCCTTCCCACCCACGACGGATACCCAGCACCTCAAAATCCATGTCCGTCGTTTGATAGACGACGCTCTTGATTACGGCGTTCAGGCCGGGAACATCTCCTCCGCCGGTTAAGATGCCGATGCGACGCATGGGTGTTGAGGATCCGCCCGATCGATTCTAACAATTCCCACCAAATCACTCCCCAGAATAAACAGGTGCTTGTGTTCCGAGAAACTCTTCGTTTGGATTTCCTGAGCGAAGTCGTTGCCGTGCAGTGCCCCGAGGGTGGGGCGTTCGGAATCAGATCAACAGCAGCGGTTGGGCCGCGAATATTTTCGCTGGATGTCGTCCAGATAGAATTGCTGCGCTGTGAGAGGCTTCGTGCTCTGTTTGTCGGCGTGCTGCAGATACGCATCGTAGGTATGGGTACCGGATGCTCCGCGCCACCATCCCCGCAGGGCGCTCAGTGCTTGCCGAATTCGTTTGCAGATTTGCTCGTGCCCCATGGCTTCTAACTCTAGCTGGCAGTTAATTGCAGCCGCAGCCACCCATGCCGCAACAAGATCCGGGAGCCAAGCTGCCGCCATTTGTGGAGACCTCCGAGGAACCGCTCTTAGCTGGCGCGCTAAACACCGAAAGCTGCAGGGTTTGCCGCGTGCTCGCGCACTTGGGGCAGGCGATCTTTACGCCTTTGGAGAGCACGATTTGCTCGTAGCGAGCGCCGCAATCATTGCAGAGGTATTCGTATATGGGCATGTTCGATTTCTAGCTCCTATCAGAAGTATTGTAGAAAGAGATTCGGTGTCTAGCAAGTGCAGATAAGTCGCATGTTATTAACCGGCGAAAAACTACAGCCCCGAAAATTCCGGGGCTGTAGCGCCTGGCAATTTTGCTCGACGATTTAGTCGCCGGCGGGCGCGGCGACCTCTTCCACCTGTTTGACTGCATCCTTCGCGCCGACATTCGCGGCGGTGAGGGCTGGACCGGTGGCCGATTTGATTTGTTGAACGGAACCGATTTGCACCACAGCGGGCTGACGCTTCTTCAACACCATTTCTTCGTAAAGGGCCCGTACCTTGGCCGCCTCTTCGAGGGCCTTACGGCGGCGTAGCCTATCCTCCTCCGCCGCCGTCATGGGAATATCGTGCTCTTTGGGCCGGACGCGCGCCGCGTCTTCCGAATCGATCGTCAGCGAGTGTTCATAGCTCTCCAAGCCCACTGTACGGCCCTTGGCGTAAATCTGATGTTTCCCGTGAGTGCGGTACCACTGCGCCACGGTCGCATTCTTGTACATGTTTTCGATAATCTTGCGCCAGCCAACGCCGGTGTTGTAAGCGCAGAACGAGATCTCCCCCTGCTGCGTAGCATAGGGGATGATGCACATTTCCGTGCGGCGGAAGTCATAGTTGAAGAGGTCCTGAAACCACATCCCGGCAATGAACAAGAAATTCCAGGGGTCCTCTTCGCGGCGCTTCTTGGTGTCTTCGAAGGTTCGATCGGGACCCGAATTTCCGTATTTCTTCACATGGTTTGGCGTCAAACCCCACGATTTATCGAACTTCCGCCAGAGATCAATGAGCGCCAGGCTGGGCGGAGCTTCGTATGGGCGATAGTTCTTCAGGAGCGCAAGGCCCATCATTAGGTTCGAAAAATTCTTGCTTCGCGCCGCGTCCGTAATTTTCTTTATATCCTCCACCAAATGCGGCACATCGAGAAAACGGGGCACAGGAGCCCACTCTTTGGTGTGTTTATTGATCA
Organism: Acidobacteriota bacterium; assembly: GCA_003223325.1. GTDB lineage: Bacteria > Acidobacteriota > Terriglobia > Acidiferrales > UBA7541 > Palsa-189. The sequence goes on along the minus strand of QHYS01000059.1, from coordinate 42,501 downwards.
TCAGCGCAGTGCCGACGCCGCAGTTGGGATGGCAACCGCAGCTCACCGTTCCCCACTGTGATTCCGGACCGTGCGCCAAGTCGGCAAAGGCCGAAAAGGCACTGATCAGGGAGATCGGGAACCAATCGCGCGTCGGTTCCACTCTTCCCACTTGATTACTTACGTCCTTCGCCAGATGCGACAAAGTATAGCGCTGTCGCAGCCGCCGTTCCGGTGTGATGTCTTCGTCGCGGCCGGTAAAGGAGACAGGCTGGAAAGCCACGAATGAAATCTTCTTGGGATTCTCCATCGCAAACTTCACTACGGCCCCGACTTGATCGTTATTCACGTTGTTAACGATCGTAACCACCAGAATGATCTCGATGCCGGCCTCGTGCATGTTCTCGATGGCGCGCAGCTTTACGTCAAACAAATTCCCCACCTGGCGGTGGCTATTCGCGTCATTCCCAATTCCATCGAACTGAAGGTAGGCATAGCGCAAGCCCGCCTCGAACGCTTTCCGGCAAAACTCCTTGCTCTTGGCAAATTCGATCCCATTGGTGGCCGCCTGCACGCTGTTATAGCCGAGCTTTCGCGCGTAGCGGATAGCGTCGACGAAATAGGGGTGCATGGTGGGCTCGCCACCCGAAAACTGCACAGAAAGCTGGCGGCGCGGCTTGATTTTTACCGCGTTGTCCAGAACTTCCTGTATTTCGTCCCAAGTCAGCTCGTGAACGTAGCCGACCTGGTTTGCGTCCATAAAGCACGGATCGCACATCATGTTGCAGCGATTGGTCAGATCGACCGTCAAGACTGCGCCCCGGCCATATCGAACCGTGCTCGATCCATGCTTGTGCAAGCCCTCATCGTTATGTGCCGGAATATCGCGGCCGGGGAAATTCTTCTCGATCCAAGCCAGGAATCTCGAATCGATGGCCATAAGGTCTTCGTAAGTGCCGTGAACGGGACATTCCTTCACCATCCACACTTGGCCGTCGCGTTCGATGATCTGCGCCTTGATTTCCCCGACTTTCTCGTACATCAAGTCGCGCCAGTCCTTCTTCCCATTGAAAATGGCCTCGCGCGCCTCTTTGACACACCCCGGGCAAAGCGAATCAGTTTGCCGCGGCCACCCCAGCGTTGGCTTCGTCTTCTCCCAGGACTTCAGCAACGGTTTATCGGACCACTTCGGTGTAAACGAAGGATTCGGATTGAATTTGTTGAAAAATTGCAGCGTATCGAAAGCCACGCCGGCTGTTTTGCTCACGGCCAAATCGATCACTTTCCAGGCTCGCGAACTTGGGCCTACTTTCCTAGGCATGTTAATTGCCTCGCTTTCCCGCAACGATGCTGGAGTTTTCCAAGATTTAAAAAAGAATGCAGCGAAGTCCTCATATCCTGCCCCCAGAGGGCCTCACGTTACTACGTAACGTACGCGCACGAGGCACGCCTCTTCCCGGCCACAAGTGCCCCGCTATCATTCAGTTTCGCTGGGAGGCGCGAAGGCGTCTAGGCGCTTACGCCCAAGCGCGAAAAATAGGGGTCGAATGGCACTGCATGAATGGCAGACGGGAGAGGGGAAGTCGGGCCTGCGAACAGCGAAGAGTTACCGTTATGTAGCACTGTCACAGGAACTTGGAAGGCGTTGCAAATTTTCACTCGTTGACTGCGGGTCGCAAGACCGCGATGGCAAAGTGCGCGAGCTCGCTCGCTCCCTCGTCGAGCTGCAGCCAACGTACGGCGCAATGTTCCTTGAGGTAATTCGTCACGCGAGACTCAGCGATGCCCAGATTCTCCGCCAGGCGTTCCTTTAGCCGCGGCACATCTTTGGCTCCACGGCCGCCGCGGACGAGATTGCCGATTGCAATTCGTAAGGTCTGACATGACTCCACGTAGTAGTGAGTTACCTGGTCGGAATCTGAAAGCAACAGTACGCCAGGACCAGCGGGTGCTGATTCCGCCTGGTCCAGTTTTGCTTGTGGGCACGTCAGTAAGCGCCGAAGCTGAGACTCGAGACGCACCATTCGAGAAGCGAGCGCCGGTTCACCCGCGTGGCTTCGTGCACGCGAGGCCGCGATTGGGGGCGCCACATCACTCGCATCTACCGCGGCGTTCACGTCGGAAACGGTCTGCGCCGTTAAGGTAGAACCTCGCTCCGGCCTATCACCGGGCGGTTGGAAGTGCCTGTTTCCCGCTTGCACGTCAGAAGGCGCGACCGTCGTCCTGGAAGGGCTTCCCTCGACAGTGCGACGCCTGTTTCGACCGCCCCGGCGGCCCCGTCGGCGGGGTCCTTTGCGAACTGGCCCTTCTTGGGCCCCTCTGCCGGCAACCTGCTTGTTCGCACTGCCTGCACTGGCTTGATGCGACTCATCCCCAGCTTCAGGCGCGCTCTCGAAACTAGCAATGCTTGCGGGTACGCCTTGTGCTTGGGGACTATCCGAGCTGTTCGCCCGCGACTGGAACTCGGCGTCGCGCGCCCCAGGCGAGGCCTCGGAAGCCGATGCCGAACTTGCTCCTTCGGGAGCACCCTCGGATGCCTCGCTCTGTTCGAGCGGCCCTGCAGCGGCTGGGGTCGGACCGCGCAGGCGCGCCAATGCTGCCTCGGCTTTGCTCTTCCATTGCGACCGCCGAAATCGTTCTGCGGCGGCCGTATACCATCGCGCCGCTTCGGCGTGCTCGCCGGCTTTCTCCTGCCAGCGTGCCAGCTCGAATGCCACCATGGCGTCGCGAGTGTGCTCGTAAAGTTCGGAGAGCGCTGCTGCTGCGTCGGCGCTTGCTTTGGCCTTGCGGATGCGCGCCTGAATTTGCCGCCAGTCTGCCATTGTGCAGCATTGTAACAGCGACTAGCGGGGCCACCAAAATCTCAATGGGTTCCGAATCGTAGACAGGCGCCATGGGTTCCCCAGAATGTCGCGCGAGCAGACTTTCTGAGAAGCGGAGATTACGGCAAAATTGATTCATGTACGCCGTTGCGGAGAGCGAGTGGATTATCACGAAAGCACACGAGCTTGGCTTTGACCTCTGCGGAATTACGCCCGTAGAAGGACTAACCGATCCCGCACATTTGGCTGAGTGGCTCGCGCGCGGCTATGCCGGTCGCATGCATTACATGCATGATCCACGCCGCGCGGACATCACGCCGGTGCTTCCTGAGGCCAGGAGCGTCATCGTCTGCGCCCTCAACTACAACACAGCCAATCCCGTTTCGACCGACGCGGCCGCCCGGACTAGTGCAGACCAGGAGTTGCGCGGATGGGTTTCGCGCTATGCCTGGGGCGAGGACTACCACGTCGTCCTGGGCAAAAAGCTTGAACAACTCGTGGCGGCCATGCGCGCCCATTTCATTGGTTTGTGGCAATCGCGCACTTACGTGGATACTGGCCCCATCTCCGAACGACTTGCGGCCCAGCAAGCAGGACTGGGATGGCAGGCCAAAAACACATGTTTCATCAACGAGAAAATAGGATCGTGGCTCTTCCTTGGCGTCATCTTGACTTCGCTCGATCTGACGCCCTCGAATGCGCCGTTTGACGGGCCCGCGACTGACCTCTGTGGAAATTGCCAACTTTGTCTGGAGGCGTGCCCCACGGGCGCACTAGTCGAGCCATACGTTATGGATGCGCGCCGCTGCATCGCCTACCTGACCATCGAACTTCGCGAAGCGATTCCCGACGAGCTGCGCGCGCCGACGGGATGGCAAGTGTTCGGATGTGATATCTGCCAGGATGTATGTCCTTGGAACCGCAAAGCGCCGGTGACCCTGGCACCATTTTTTCAGCCGCGGCAGAACCTACTGGCGCCGGAATTAAATTGGCTTCTATCGTTAAAGGAAGAGGAATTCAGCCAGATTTTCGCTGGCAGCCCTCTTCGCAGGGCCAAGTGGCGAGGTTTGATTCGCAACGCCTGCGTTGCGGTCGGCAATCTTGCGGAGAACTATGCAATCGACGCGCATGAACGACTGCAGCTCCAGGAACGCTTGCGCGACCTAGCAGCATCGGGCGATTCGCTGATTGCCGAACACGCCTCCTGGGCCTTGTCACGCTTCGAAGCCACTGGATGAGATTTTTCAGGCCCTGGCAGGGCAGTTGTACTGCCCTCGCCAGCGGCGCTAAGATTAGCCGGTGCCCGGAAGCGCCCGGCCTACATCAAAACTTATAGTTTCACGGGTTAAATCTCGTAGGAGGCGAATTTATGGCACAGCAAGGTACCTCACCGAAGGAGGGTCACGTGGCCCACGTTCTTCCTCCGCTTCCCTATCCGGCGGATGCGCTCGAGCCCTATATCGACAAGATGACGATGGAGATCCACCACGATAAACACCACGGCGCCTATGTTACGAATCTCAATAAGGCCCTCGAAGGACAAGCCAATCTACAAGGACTTTCGATCGAAGAATTAGTTAGCAATCTGGATCGCGTCCCGGAGAGTATCCGCACAGCCGTGCGCAATAACGGCGGCGGTCATATCAATCATTCCATGTTTTGGAAGATTATGAAGAAAGGCGGCGGCGGAGAGCCCAAAGGGAAACTGGCGGAAGCAATTCGGTCCGCATTCGGATCCTTTGCCGACTTCAAGACTAAATTCAATCAGACCGCGACGACAAGGTTTGGATCTGGATGGGCTTGGCTCTTCATCAAAGACGGTAAGCTGACCATCGAATCGTCCCCCAATCAAGATAATCCCGTTATGAGCGGGGGCAGACCGGTCATGGGCCTCGACGTATGGGAACATGCCTATTATTTGAAATATCAGAACCGCCGGCCGGAATACATCGAAGCTTGGTGGAATGTGGTGAACTGGGAAGAAATCGAGAAGAATTTCGGATCGGCCAAGTAGGCGGGTCTTGCCTGTTTTCTATTCCGAAAAGGAGTCGGCCCGCTGGCTGGGTTGTCTGATCGAAACAAACCAGCGGCCACTCCTGGCAGAACGCGATGTACCCGCGCTCTGCGGCACGGTATTGGTTCACCTGTGCACTGCGGCGCAGTTATCATCGTCACCCAACGCGCGCATTCCCCGGCATCCGTAGCACCCGCTCGCCGGTTTCCGCGGCCGTTGGTGGCGCGGACACGGGGAAACCAAAGAGCGTGTCTACAGAGGAGCTGGCGGGCGAGCTATGCAGCCCGCTGGTGGCCTCGCGCATAAGACTGACACGATCGCGGACATTGAATTTCGCCAGCAGAGCTGAAACGTGATATTTGACCGTGCGCTCAGAGACATTTAGCCGGGCGCCGATCTCCTTATTAGAAAGATTTCGCAGCACGCATTCGAGCACTTCACGCTCACGTGGGCTTAAGCGGACTTCCGAGCCTATCGCCCGTCCAGCATCCAACAGTTCTTGCGCGCGCCGCCCAACGGAGTCGAGTAGGCTTGCACGAGGCACAACGAGGACTGTGTAATCGGATGGAGTTTGGCCCCGAACCAGACAGTGCATGGCGAGTAGGCTAGCTGCCCTTTCGATTGGCAATGTCCCCTCCGGTGCTGCCTCGACTTCAAATCGTGCCGCCCCCGATGCTCGTTCACAAAAAACGAAAGCGCCAGGCTGGAGCGAGTGTGCTTTTGCGGGAATAGGGTTAAGTATCGGATTGGTCCGTGTCTTATTCAGAACCACCTCGCGTTGTCCGAATCCCCCTACGGCGGATTCGTCGACAGGGTTTGGATTTACCGTAACTGGGCCTACTGTTGACGACGGCGGAAACGGGCCGATCGAGTGTACAGGTCTCTGCTGAGGATGCCCTATTGTGTCCGCGTCCCCCCGTGCGACATTGCCTGCAAGGAGTGTACCACTTCCTCGGGTCTTTCCCGTACTGTGGAATCAGTAGTTTGCCCTTGCTCGGCCGTCGCCTTCTACGGCTAGCAACGTGAATTGTTTTCGCGTGGGGTGCAGAATTTGCCGGTCGATCTGTGAAAAACTGGCAGTGAAGCGGCAGAAAAGGGGTTTAACGCGCGATGATGCGGGTCTGAAAGGGCGAAATGAGCTCATAACGGATACCGCGCCAGGTGATTTTACGAGTAAAAACCGCTGCCAACGAATTATAGACGTACACGAACGGGACAAGGGGGGCGAGCAATACCCATACCCAGCCGTCATTAAGCAACTGCTCTCGACGATCGGGAAGCAGCTCCAGCACTGCCACCAGCCGCAGGATTCCCCGCACGGAGGCAAACATGGGAGGGATCAGGGAGAGCACGAGAAATTCTATGCTCGGCAAGCCCATCATCGACCTTATGACCCAGCATGTAATGCCCGTCAGGATTGTCGTGCAGTAGAACAAATGGCCAACTAGAGCTTTAAACCATAACCTTCGCGCGTAGATGCGCGTAATTATGAGCTGCCGGTTCGTAAATTCAAGAAAAGTTCTGATCGCGAACGTGCAAGGTGATGGGACCAGACACTCCGGAGCAAAAACAATAGGTAGCCCGTTATTTTGAAGAGATCTCGTAAGCGCATAGTCGTCGCTGGCTGCACCCTGCCAGGAATTCAGAATGCGAAGTTCGTCGAAGCGCCTCCGTTTTATGGCCGTTCCGCCGCCCCAGCAGAAATTGCGCTTGCGTTCTCCGAGATAGGTGGCAGTAGAGGCGCTCCAAGCAGCTGCTAAAGCACTCCAGAATTCACGCCGTTTTGGGAAGAGCCATCGAAACGTCGTGGCGGCGCCGACCGTATCATCTGCAAGGGGCGCCACCAGCCGGCTAAGCCACTGGCGCGGTGGCCGTCCGTCCGAATCTGCAAACACCAGGACATCGAATTGTTCGTCCACTTGCCCAACCGCTGCTGTGAGATTGTGCACCTTGTCGCTACAATCCAAAGCGCGTCCCGCACGAATGATGTGCACGGGCCGCTTGCTTGCAGAGGCAACTCGCTCGAGCACTCGATAGGCGGGATCCTCCGCAGTGGCGATGGCGAAAAAAACTTCGTACTGCGGGTAATCAAAATGCGTCAGGCTAAGAAGATTTGTTTCCAGCTCCTGTTCCATTCCCCTCACGGGGCAGATCAGCGCTACTCGAGGTGCATAGAGAACAGACCCCGCGCTCAAGCACCGCCGCCGAGCCGTTTTCAGCCAGTTGAGCCCCTGCCATAGGCTATACAAGCCCTGCAGGATCTGCTCGAGTACTAGAAGATAGAAAACTGTGATCACAGATGAGGAGGATACCAAACGGATACGACGTAAAACGTGCGACTTTGACCCCTTGTGGCGCGATGGGAAACCCACGAACACTGGGTTCGGCCGGCGGTATTTTTCGTGCGAACCCCTCGTGGCGTCTCTTCAGACCCTCGTCTTTTCGGACCATAAGGGCGCTTGCCTAAGTACTCGTCAATGTCGCCGCGAGCCGCTGGCTCTCTTCGCCGGCTTGCGCTCGGAGAGCGCGTTTTTATTTCCATCCCGTACTGCGCGTCCCCGGCCGCGAGTGTCGGTCGTTCGAGCCTTGGTACCGGACGAAGGCCTCGGTTGCGAAGGGCGGCCTCCGAGCTGCCCGAAAATACGCGTCCCCAAACGCAAAAGATCCGACTGGAATTCCCCTGCAGCCTGTCGGGCCTGGTCCATCATCGCGGAATCGAGCAGAATCGCGCAGCGATCCGAGAATGGGCTATCAGCTCCCGATGCGGTGCGTGCCCCCTGGTGCAGGGGATGGCGCTCCCGCCACTTGGTGTAAGTCTCCAGATCTTTGCGGAAGGCCAGGGCCTCCGTCCCTGCTTCTGCCAGAGGCCACTCCAAGGCGCGGCCTAGCGCTTCGAGAAACTCTGCAAAGAAAACGTCGCATAGCGCCAGATCCTCAGAAGGTGCGTTGTGGGACAAGCCGAACGCTCGCGGCAACAGCCGCCGTACTTCTGCGGCAATGAGCAGCAATGCTTCGCGGCTGATCCTAGATTCCATTTCCCGAAGCCGCTCCACGTTAGCCACAACTTTGCGCCGGTCATGCCGGTCTGCATACCCGCGCACAAATGCCATGGCCATAGCGTCGCGCGCAATCGCCGTTACGAGAAGATGCGCCAGCTCGCCGGCATGAGTAAGAAAGAGCTTTCGACCGGGCGCCATGGCGCTCAACGTGAAGCATCGGAGCCGTGTAGCGCAAGTAAAATCTGCAAAAATGAAGAGGGCTTGGCCGATCTTGGCCAAGCCCTTCTGAGCGACTCTAGCGCTAGTACCGCGGCGCTTAGTGTACGGCCGGGGAAGTGGGCGAAGGTCCGTGCGGGGGCCTCGTGCTCGTGTCCAGCGAGAAGCCAGCCAGAGCCGGCCCGAGCGCGAGATCAAGCGCCTGTTCGGCCGTGCGAACGTAGTGGATTTGGATCCCTTCCAAACCCTCCGGAAAGTCCTCCGCAACGTTCAGCTCATTTTCGGCAGGCAAGATCACCTCGCGGATACCGGCGCGCTTGGCGCCCAATACCTTCTCCTTGATCTCGCCGACGGGTAGCACGAACCCGGAGAGCGATATCTCTCCCGTCATGGCAACCTTGGGCCGCACAGGGCGCCCGCTAAGGAGGCTCACCAGAGCGGTGACCATGGCGATGCCTGCCGAAGGGCCGTCCTTGGGCACAGCGCCCGACGGCACATGGATGTGGATATCCTGTTTGCGGAAGAAGTCGGAATCGATTCCGTAGCGTTCGGAATTGGCACGTACCCACGAGAGCGCCGCAGTCATGGACTCCTGCATCACCTCGCCGAGATGCCCAGTCATGGTGAATTGCTTGCCGCCGCGCATGCGCGTCGCTTCAATGAAGACGATGTCGCCGCCAGCTGGTGTCCAGACCAGGCCGACGGAAACGCCCGGCTGTTTGACGCGATCCTCCACTTCCCGTTCGGCACGGAATCGCGGAACGCCCAGCGTCTCGCGAACCACCTCTGGCGTTACGACCATGTGGTCGGTCTTACCCTCCGCCAGGCGCCGGGCTTGTTTTCTCGTGATCGTGGCGATTTCGCGCTCGAGATTGCGCACGCCGGCTTCGCGCGTATAGCTATGGATCACTTCGCGCAAGCCGTCGTCAGTGAACTCGATCTGTTCTCCAATCTTCAGACCGTGCTCGCCGGCCTGTTTGGGAATTAGGTACTTGTTCGCAATGTGAAGCTTCTCAACCTCGGTGTAACCCGCGAGTTCGATAATCTCCATGCGGTCGCGCAAAGGCTCTGGAATCGGGTCAATCCAGTTGGCGGTTGCGATGAAGAGCACCTTCGAGAGGTCGAAGGGAACATCGAGATAGTGGTCCCGGAACGCCGAATTTTGTTCGGGATCCAGAACTTCCATCAGTGCCGAAGAAGGATCGCCTCGGAAGTCACGGCCAAGCTTATCGACTTCGTCGAGCATGAAAACAGGATCGTTTGCCTCCGCGCGACGCAATCCTTGGATGATCTGACCGGGCAAAGCGCCGATATAAGTCCGGCGATGGCCGCGGATTTCTGCCTCGTCATGCATCCCGCCGAGTGAAATTCGTACAAACTTGCGTCCCAGCGCTCGCGCGATCGATTTACCTAGTGAAGTCTTGCCCACTCCGGGAGGCCCAAGGAAGCAGAGGATCGGGCCTTTCATTCCCGGCTGAAGCTTCTTCACCGCCAGGTAATCGAGTATGCGCTGTTTTACTTTCTCCAGGTCATAGTGGTCTTCATCCAGGATCTTTTGCCCGTTGGCAATATCGATTTCCGGCGCTCCGCAAGATTTTGTCCATGGCAGGGCGGTCATCCATTCTAGATAGGTCCGCGCAACCATATACTCGGCCGAAGCTGGAGTCATCTTCTGCAAACGCTTCAATTCACGGTCGCACTCTTTGCGCGCCTCGGCAGGCATGCCAGACTCATCCAGCTTGGCCCGCAGCTCATCGACCTCGGCCTGCGAGTCATCCGACTCGCCCAGTTCTTTCTGAATCGCCTTCATTTGCTCGCGGAGTAGATACTCGCGCTGACTCTGACTCACTTGCTCCTGGACCTGCTCCTGAATCTTGTTGCGCAAATCCAGGACCTCGATCTCCTTAGATAATTCGCGCACCAGCGTTTCCAGCCTTCTGCGCACATCGGCGGTTTCCAGCAGTTCCTGACGCAAGAGAGTCGTGAGCGAAGGCAGATTTGCAGCGATGAAGTCCGCCAGCCGCACGGGGTCTTCAATGTTCAAAGCGACCGTCTGCAGGTCATCGGAGAGCTGCGGCGATCGCGCGACAACGTCCCGGAAAAGCTCTCGCGCATTCCGCTCAAGGGCAGAGAGTTCCGTATCCCGTATGCCGATGAGATTGGCGACCGCCTCAACGTTAGCACTCAGGAATGGCTTGAGGGTCACTACGGAAGTGATGCGAATGCGCTCCAGACCCTCCACAAAAACGACCAGATTGCCGTTGGGCATCTTGACTGTCTTGTGCAGCTTGGCCATGGTGCCCACACGATGCAGATCGACCTCCGTCGGATCTTCCACACGCGGATCAAGTTGTGCCACCACAGCTAAGAGTCGTTCTTCGCCCTGCAGAGAATTAAGCAAGGCCAGGGAGCTCTCGCGCCCTACTGTCAGGGGCAAGACCCCGCCTGGGAACAGCACCGTATCGCGCACGGGCAATACCGACAGTTCGGGTGGAACCACGATCTTCTCAGTTTTTTCGGCCATTATATCCCCCTGACTATAGGTGCAGGGTTAACTTGCAATTTGCTCACCATGCTCCCTTAGATGAGTCGCTTTTGGTTATGGGTTCAAGAAATTAACCAACTCCGTACTAAACGAATATGAGTATTATACGCTAAAGTCCTGCCATCGGCCAGCGCCGATTGCCCATAAGATCAGCTAGCATATTGAAAGATAATATCTTGCCCGTTAGCGCTCTCCGAAGCCTTGGTATTCACGCCGCACGAAATCCAGGGCATCCTCACGTCTTTTGAGGCGACCCTCCAGCTGTCCCTCCTCGACCGACTGCAGGATCTCCCTAAAAAGAGGTCCCGGTCTGAAACCCATGGCCTTCAGATCCTCCCCCGTAAGCAGCCGGGAGGGCCGAACCTCTTCCGGCGGTGTCTCCCGCAAAAAGCGCCCGACAAATTCATAAGCGTCGAGGTTGCGATGGCTCGCCAAGCAATCGAGGCGATGAAGCGCCAGATGTTCCTCCTCGAACCTCGGCAGCCGGACGAACCGCTTCAGGGTTGCCGGTCTCATTTGAAAGACGTCTTTGAAGCGAAGATGGTTAGCAACTACTGCCTCGATCTGTTCCATGTCAGCAACTGAAAAACGAAATCGGCGACAGATGGCCACGGCCATGCGAGCGCCGATCTCGGCGTGACCATCGAAGCGGATCCGATCGCCCGTCTCTTCCGCGGACATGAATGTGGGCGGCTTACCCACGTCGTGCAGCAGAACGGCCCAGGCGAGGGTGGCCGGCGAGCCGGGGGCCAAGTTTTCGAGCATGATTAGCGTGTGTATCCATACATCCCCCTCGGGATGGAACTCCGGCGGCTGGGCAACACCCTTCATCGCCGCAATCTCTGGTAAGCAGGCCTTCAGCAAATTGGTTTCGTCGAGGAGTTCCAAGGCACGGCGGGCCGCTCCCTCGGTCAGCAGTTTAGTGATCTCGTCGCGCAGCCTTTCGGCAGAGACAGCGGTGATCCGCGGCGCGGTGGCGACGATGGCTTGGAAGGTCGCTGGCTCGATGACATAGCCAAAACGGGCTGCGAAGCGAACGGCGCGGACCATTCGCAACCGATCTTCACAGAAACGCAGTTCCGGAGTGCCGATTGCGCGAACGACCCCCTGTCGCAGGTCCTCGCGGCCACCCACGAAGTCGAGAATTTGCTGTGTTTCCATATCCAGCATCAGGCCGTTAATGGTGAAGTCGCGCCGGCGAACATCTTCCTCAGGCAAATTCGAATACTCCACGCGATCCGGATGGCGCCCATCGGAATAGCCAACATCAGAACGAAAGGTGGCGACCTCCACCTGCGCGCTATCTGACACGACCAAAAGGACCCCGAAGCGTGCCCCCACATCCACACTCGACGGGAAGAGTGCCTGCACGCGGGCGGGACGCGCGTCCGTGGCAATGTCGTAGTCCTCCGGCTCACGACCGAGCAGCAGGTCGCGCACGCAGCCGCCCACAAGATAGGCTTTGAATCCAGAAGCGTGGAGCTTACGGCAGATGTGCGCCGCGAGTTCGCGCGCAGTCATGCGGTGATTATGCGCCCGCCGCTGTCTTTTCTGTATTGTCATTCCGAGGAGCACAGCGCGTGTCCCACACACTTGCCGCGCGGCGAGGCGGGGTTCCCAAAGGGGGGCGCCTGTTGGGGTGCGGGCGAGGAATCTGCTTTTGATCAGCAGGGCGGCTCAATGATCTTTCGCGCAGCCAAGCGATCCACCGAACTGAACTTTTGCAAAGCCGAAGCGATCCCGGAGCTGATCAGTCGCGCGAGCCAACCGCTCGAGCTTCTCGCGCCACTCGGGATCAAAAAGGCCCATTTGGTTTACGCCATGGGAAAGCCTTCCGAATTCGATTCCGATCAGACGCACTGGCCGCTGTTCCCAATGCCGCTCAAAGAGACGCCGCAGGGTGGCGAGGAGCACGGGGTCGAGATGAGTCGGCTCCGAGAGCGTCTTGGAGCGGGTGACGGTTCGAAAGCCCGCGTACCGAATCCTGAGCGTGACCGTGCAAGCGTCGAGGCACGCATCTCGCAGCCGTTGAGCGCCTTTCTGGCATAGGCAGCTGAGCATTGATTCGAGCGCCGGCCGATGGCTGGTATCGGAGCCAAAAGTGTGACTGTGCGAAATGGACTTGGGCTCAGCATCAACGATGAACTCGTAAGAGTCCTCCCCGTGCGCTTTGCGGTAGAGCGCCGTCCCCCATCGCCCAAAGAATTCTTGCAGTCGTTCCTCTGGAATCCCAGCGAGTTGGCCGACCGTCTCGATCCCCATCGCGCGCAATGCGGCTTCTGTGACGCGTCCGATTCCGGGAATGCGGCGTACGGAAAGTGGCTCAAGGAATTTGGCCTCCGCACCCGCGGGAACCCATACCAGGCCGCGGGGCTTGGCTTGATCTGACCCGACCTTGGCGACTAAGCGCGTGCGCGCCAGCCCCGCAGAGCACGGCAATCCTGTTTGAGCGCCGATCTCGGTCAAAAGCGCGTGAGCGGCTGCGAGGGGAGGCCCGTGGAGACGTCCCGTTCCCGAGAGGTCGAGATAGGCTTCATCGATGGAAGCCATTTCCACCACCGGCGAAAATCTGGAGAGAATCGTAGCCATGCGGTCGCTCCACTCCGCGTAGAGATCGTGGCGACCGTCCAGGAAAATAGCGTGCGGGCAAAGCTTTCCTGCGGTGCGCAGAGGCATGGCCGAATGAATGCCATAGCGGCGCGCTTCGTAGCTCGCTGCCGAGACGACTCCGCGGCGATTCGGCTGCCCACCCACAACGACGGGCTGGCCACGCAGCTCGGGACGTTCGAGCAATTCCACAGAAACAAAAAATGCATCCATGTCCACGTGCAAAATCGGAGTCGTGTCCAGCCGGAGCATCGAGGCTTCGCGCTTGGCACGGAAATGGGCGAGCCGAGGCATGAACCTTGTCGGTCATTCTCTCACCAGATCGCTTCCGGGAGAAACTAGCGATCGCCAACATGGGCAGATCACGCATAACGAGGTGTGGGCAGGGGAGCAGGTTAGCCTGAGAACCTGGTTGAAATTACGCGCTCGATTCCGGCCAAGTCGCGAGTGACGATCAGCTCCGACCAGGAAGGCGCGGAGAGAAGGGAGCGCACATAGTCGGCACCGTCGTAGCCAATCTCAACGACAAAAATTCCGTTTGGACGAAGGGACTTTGAGGCCTCCTCGATGAGAGCTGGATAAATCTCAAAGCCGGTCTCCCCTGCAAAAAGCGCCTCGGGTGGCTCGTGCTCGCGAACCTCACGCGGCAAGTTCGCGGCATCGTTGCGGCCAACGTAAGGGGGATTGCTGACGACCATATCGAAGGAGTTCTTGGGCGGGCCAGAAAGCCCGCGCCCGGCCTCCAGCAGATTCGCCACTAAAAACTGAATCCGAGCGTCTACTTCGTGGCGGGCAGCGTTTCTCTGCGCGTAATCGAGAGCTACTGCCGAAATATCGGTGGCGATAATCCGCGCGTTGGGCAATTCCTGTGCCAGCGCGATCGCGATGCAGCCGGAACCCGTTCCCAAATCCGCAATTCGCAGCGGCTCTGTCCGTCGGCGGCCGCACCGTTCCAGCGCAACTTCGATCACGTGTTCGGTTTCTGGCCTGGGGATCAGCACACCCGGGCCTACTGCGAATTCGAGCCCCCAAAATTCTTGGCGGCCCGTGAGGTACTGAGTGGGCAGGCCTTTGCTGCGGCGCTCGATCAGCTGCGCATAAGCTGCTGCGGCCTCAGTGCTCAATTCGTATTCGGGGTGGGCATAAAGCCAGGCGCGGTCCCGTTGCAGAACATGCATCAGCAGCAGCTCCGCGGCGAGAAGTGCAGAAGGAACATTGCGCACCTCCAGCCGTGCGATGCTGCTCCTTAATGCTGCGCGAAGGTCTCCTGCAGCGCGATCGACGCCTGAATTCATCGCCAGTTTCACGCTTCCACCAGTTCTTGTTTCAGCCGCTCGGCCTCAAAGTGGGTGACCAGCGCATCCACCATGGGCGCAAGCTTTCCGTCCATGACCTCGCTCAATTGGTGTAGCGTGAACCCAATGCGATGGTCCGTGACTCGGCTCTGCGGAAAATTGTACGTGCGAATTTTCTCCGAGCGATCGCCCGTTTTTATCTGGCCGCGGCGTTCCGCGGCGATCTGCTCATGCTGCTTCTGCTGCTCCAATTCGTAGAGCCTGGCGCGAAGCACGCGCATGGCTTTGGCGCGATTCTTGATCTGCGATTTCTCGTCCTGCTGAGAAACAACCAACCCCGTCGGTAAGTGCGTGATGCGCACGGCGGAATAAGTCGTGTTCACGGATTGTCCCCCAGGACCGGAAGAGCAAAACGTGTCGATGCGCAGATCCTTAGGCTCAATTTTAATATCGATTTCATCGGCTTCCGGCAGCACCGCCACAGTCGCCGCAGAGGTATGAATGCGTCCCTGCTGCTCCGTGGCGGGCACGCGCTGCACCCGGTGCACGCCGCTCTCATACTTCATCTTGGAATAAACTTTGTCGCCCTGGATCGCCGCAACAATATCCTTCACGCCTCCCAGCGAGGAAGGCGAGCTTCCCAGCACCTCGACGCGCCATCGTTGTGATTCCGCGTATCGGGAGTACATGCGAAAGAGTTCCGCGGCGAAAAGGGCCGCTTCGTCCCCGCCGGTGCCGGCGCGAATTTCGAGGATGACGTTTTTCTCGTCGTTCGGATCTTTTGGCAGGAGCAGCCGCTTTAATTCGCTCTCTACGATCTCCTTGCGCTCGAGAAGCTGTCGCTCTTCTTCATGCGCGAGCTGCTTCATTTCCGCGTCTTCGCTTTCCACCAGCATATGTTTGGTCTCGCGCAGCCCTTTTTCCAATTCTTTCCATCGACGGTATTTCTCGACAACCTCGGAGAGATCGGCATGCGTGCGAGCGAGCTTCTGGTAACGCGACGAATCACCGAGGACTTCAGGCGATGACAATTGCGTCGTGAGATCCCGATAGCGCGATTCGATCTGATCTAATTTTTCAAATAGTGTCAGTGTCGCCATAGCGCACCTGCACAAACGAAATTATGGGCCCTAGCGATTTCTTGCACACTGCGATGGGCTCTAGCGCCGAGTCGGCGCCGTGCGAAGCGCGGAGCTAATAAAAAGAAGTGAACATCTCCTCGAGCCTGCTCTCAGCATAGACGCTGGTGGCCGTGAAAGCAACCTGTCCGTAAACGGGAGCTTGCGCTGCTATGCTGGTGATTGCTTCGGCTCGGTAGCTGCCTCATTCGGGCGTACAAACGCCCGGTCGACCAGACATAGCACCGCGGCCGTGATCGCGCCGTCGATAGGAGCTTGCCATAAGTGGCCTGCCAAGACATCGGCCGCCTTCAGGAGCGTTCCAAAAAAGAATTCGCCGAACTCACCCGAACGAGTCAACAGCAGAGCGCTCTGCGCACGGATCAAGATAAACATTTGCAACAAGGCCAGGGCGCCGCCCGACAGCATCCAGGCCCACTGAGCGTAGCTGCCCAGCAACCGCATCCATCTGCGAAGCAGAAAGGCGAAGAGCAGAATCGCAACGGCGCCGAAAATCAGAGAGAAAAAGTACGTTGTCAGCAAGATCGAAGCTGTCTGAATTTCTCCGGCGAATGCCTCACCGATCCATTGCAGAAGGGAAACCACGAAGCAGCCAATCACCCAGGCCGCGAGATAGTAGGCCAGGGTTCCCCGGCGGGTCATATGCGACGCTCGATCTCGGGGAACTCCTGCCAGACCTTGATGCCGCAAAAGTGAGAGCCCTCCGTACAAATGGGAGTGGCGATACCGGCCCGCACGTAACAAGGCGGGCCAATGTAGCGGGCTAATTCGGGCAACGCCGTGCGCACTTGCGCCACTTCTTCCATGGAGGCCTGGTAGATCTCCTCTTGCGCATTGAAACAGGTGCGCATGGTCCACTTGTGGAGCAGGTGCAGCAGGGAACCACTCTCGACCAGTCGGATGGCTTTTGCGTTTGGCAAAAGGTATAGAGCGAACTCGCGCGAAACGCCGCGGTCGAGCAACTCGTCTTTTGCCGCCCAGGCATCCTGCATGGCGCGCTCGTAAACTTCCCGGGCCAGCCTATTTTCGCGGATGAGCATGGGCGTGATGAAATCAGGATCGACCATATCGGTAAGGACCAGGAGCGGCCGTGATCCGGGCACCATGCGATGGCGTTGATCCTGGCTATCGGCGCTGTGACTGAGTTTCTTGGCAAAAGTGAAATTGGCATGCTGCAAGGGCCGCATCAAAGGAGCGTTCACGCCGACGTTTAGCGTCTCCAGGCGATAAGGATTCCGAGCAGGATTGAGCATGCGGTCCAGCGCCTCGTTGTCTGGGCATTCCGCCTCGCTAAGGCCGACCACGGCGCGGTAGGACTGAGCCAGAACGCGAGGAGCGGCCGGGGAAAAATCGACCAACAAGGAAGTGTGGCTCGCGAGTTTCGCATCGAATTCTTGCGCCTGCATCTCGCCATTGCGTGCAGGCTCTTGCCATTCGGGAAGATCTTCGAGTGGACCGTCGTCGAATCGATCCAAAAACTCCCTATCCACTTCACGGACGCGTGCAACCATTTCGCCAATGACCGCCCGCGCCTCGGTGGGCGTATCGGAGGCCGCGTGCATGCGCCACAGGCGGTGCAAGACCACGCCGGAAACCGTGTGCACCATCGTCGTCGCCGCAGCTACCGGCAGAACGTAACGGGCCACTTCAATGGCGCGCTTTTCCGCCTGCCGCTCGACTTTTTCAATGCGGCGCGGATGCGACATCACGCCGATATTCCAAATCTCGGCGAGGATGCGTCGCGCGTCATCTTTCAGCAAGGTTGTCAACTCACGATAGGCGCTCCAGGCGCGAGCGATGGCGCGCGCGAAGATTTCTCTTTCCGCTGCGCCGAATCGGCCGCCCAGCGGAGGAATATAGGCATGCGCTCGGTCCAGCCGAACGTAGCGCTGGCTCTGCTGCTCAGAGTTATAAAACGGGTGTGCATGCAGAAAGGACCAGACGAATTGGCGGCTGACGTTCTCCAGGCCAAACTCAAAATGAGCGTGCTGATAAACCGTGTGGTGGCCGGCATAGTACGTAGCGGCGCCAATGGTGGTGCGCTGTTTTTCGGTGATCTCTTCCGCTGATATCAATCGCGGCGCGTAGCAGGTGCGGGCGGCGGCGATGGCGGAATCGTAGGGGTGCGCGAATGAATTGCGCAGCGTGACACGCGCGACCGCCTGCTCAACCGGTGTTGCCGCCTGAATTTCACTGAGGCTGTATGGAGAACGGGAGGCCATGCTCGGCAAATTCTACACCGCGCTTGCGCGGCCGAACAGCAAGCCTACTTCTTGCCTTTGGCTGCCTGACTTGCCTGGGCGGCTCTCTCGTACTTACGCTGGAAGCGTTCCACCCGCCCGGCGGTGTCGACGAGCTTCTGTTTGCCCGTGAAAAAAGGATGGCAGTTCGAGCAGATCTCTACTCGCATGAGATTCGCTTTATAAGTCGAGCGCGTTTTGAACGTACTGCCGCAGGCGCAATGAACCGTTATTTCATGATAATCAGGGTGGATACCGGGTTTCATGCTTACTCCCTTCCGCAGGCCGTTCTGCACGGCTCCCCGACGACCGGGGAATACAGCCACGTCGCTAAGCTCGCGGATACTCTTCAATAGTACGCGATCCAAACATCGTTTCCAAGCAGTAGATGCGTGCTCGCCTGTGAAGGTCGCAACCGCAATTTCGCTTGTTCTGTTAACCGCGCGAGTATACCGTCCGAACAGGGGCCCCCCCCGAGGCGCGCCGCCCTTGCGCGTGTCGGGGTGAGAAACGCGGTCCCCAGCACGCGCCGCTTTTGCGCGTGATGGGTGCGAGGATGCGCGTAATCGTTACCAAGGACGATCGAGAGATCTGCAGTGTTGCTTACCCCGAATGTCTCGATCTTCGGGAAGACGCCGGGGCAATCGCGCGCATTGATGTCGCCCGCCAGTACCCAAGCCTGGGCGGCCTTTTGTTGAACCTGAACGCCGAGGAATCCCCGTTCACGACTTTCGGCTGTAAGGTCTGGGCTTCCACGGAAGGCGCAGGCGCGGAGCCAAGCCAATTTGCGTCGCGCATTGGTCTGATGGTCTCGCACGGCGCGGACGAAACGGACGAAGCTCAGTATGACGATTTGGCACGCCGATTGGCTGCGTTGCTCGAAAGCGAACCAGGCGACGCGCTTTACGTGGAATTGCAGATCACGCCGGCGGAACTGGCGCGTGGGCGGCGAGGATTTTGCTTGAGGCTTCTTCTGTTTGCTCGCGGAGCAGGTGAAAAACAAGCCCAGTTGCGCTGGACCCTTGGTCTTGCGCGTGTGCAGCAGGCCCTGCTATTCCTGGCCCGTGCTATCCGCCAGAACCGATCGAATGAGCTGATCAGGAGACAAACGCGCAACCCACCCTGACCTGACCATTGCTGCCCCGCACCTGATACAACTTCTTCAGAAAAACCCGCACTGGCGGAAGAATCGGAACGTGCAGTACGGCTGAAAAGCGGGATCCTATTCCCTCCGCGGATTCCATTTCTAGCGCGAGACCTCCGTAGCCCAGCTCGATCACTCGCGCGGTTCTTTGCGGATCATCCGTCAACTGTGCGTAGGCACGAGTTCCCGCAAGCGAAACTCGTTCCCATTTGCGTTTCTCCCTTTGCCCCGGGGCCGCAGGTAATGGAGGGATTGGCGCCGCACCCGGAGCTGAAATCGGAGCCGGCGGCGGAGCTGCGGCACCCGTCGGCTGAATCGGGGCTTTCGTCGGAGTAGGCGGCGCTTGCTGCTGAGCCTCCTGCTGTACCTTGGCTCCTCGCTCCAGGTGCTTCATCTCATACAAACGCTGGTCGGCAACGTGGATCAAAACGTCTTTCTGATCACCATCCGCCGGAAGTACGGCAATTCCATAATCCATTCCCAGTCCAACGCTGGCGTGAATGGACTGCACCGCCGACCCGAAATTCGCTCGAATGCGGCGTGCCAGTGTGTTTGCCTGCTCGCTATCCGAATGCACAAGCAAAAGCGCGAATTCATCGCCCCCGATACGAAAGGCATAATCAGAAGTTCGCAACGATTTACGCAGTGTGTCGGCGGCCGTCTTCAAAAACAAATCACCTTGGGGATGACCGAATCGGTCGTTAACCTCTTTGAATTGGTGCAGATCAAGAATTACCAGGGCAAGATGTTGATTGTATCGGAGCGCCCGATTCAGCTCTTTTTCAAAGTGCTCCTCGAACAGTCGCCGATTGTACAAACGGGTAAGCGGGTCGGTGGCGGCGTTAATCTGCAATTTCTTCAGGTCCTCATATTCCATCAAGATCGGCACGCGGAGATACGTCGATGAGGCAAGCACATCCACCATGGCAGCTTTGAGCGAAGTGGACCCGCCTAGTGTGTCTGCGAGCTGCCGCCGGCGTTCGAGGATCTGATCCCAATATTCGGAACTGATGTTTTCGCTGAGCTCAAGTTGAGCGATCGTCTTGAAAAAGCGCTGCAGGAACTGGCCGCGGGGAACGCGGTCAAGGTTCTCGAGAGTCTCCGCCAGTAGCTCGAGAAAAGAGTCCTCGGGCGGGGTGGCGGCCGATGAGGGGTCACTGGGGCTAGGCATCGGTCTTAGAGTCCGACGAAAAAACCCAGCTTACCCCAGCGGGGAATTGGGATAACAGGCTGGTGTGTAGGAAGGGCAGCACGCTAAGGGCCATCTGTGATCACTACGTCGGCGCAGAGTATCCGCGAAAACGCAAGGATAAGCGTGAGTCTTGGAGACTCGAGGGCACATCCTTCGAGAACAGAATGGCGCATAACGGAAATCCCTTTCACATTCATGGATCATGTCACCATTTCTTCTGAACATCCTCCCTTTCGCTAATGTCTCGTCTGCCGCAACTCTGGCCGCAATCGCCTAATGGAAAAAATTTTCCATATAGTACTTTAATACCGGTACTTGTCACGAGGAAGTAGCGTCGATGTGGCTCGAGAAGATGGTTTGCTCCTATATGTCTAATTGACACAGTTACTTGGACGGAAAGGAAAGAAGAAGAACTTTTCCTTCCAAAGAGCTCCAATCTCTTTCTCTCTATCTGCAAAATGGAACTCTATTACCATTGACACCATGTCGCGTCTTTTGCGACTATGCTGCCCGTTTCGATGGGACTTGGCGATTCGAGGCTTACGTCCCCTAACGTCAACATCTTAGGAGAGGAATTTGCGGCAAGCCATTGTCGAAACGCCATTCAGTGAATCGCTTCCCGCAAGCCTTACACTAAGCCTGCTGGATCTTTTTGAAGTCCCATTGTTAGTCGCGAATCCCGACGGCGCTTTGCTCCTGGTCAATGATCGTGCTCGCCAAGTTCTAGACCTTCCCGAAAATGTCGGCTGGAAACGCTTGAACCTTTTTGACGACGTCCTGCGCATGGACCCGCAGGTCTTGTTAGGCCAGATTGATAGCGGCGAGAGTGAGGTGGACTTGCACTTGGAGACCGCGTCGGGCAAGCTCCGCGCGCGGCTAGAACGACTCCCGAGTTCAGAATGGCTCGTGCTGAGGCTCGAGCCCGCTGGGAAGGCGCAATCGGCAGCCGTTGCTCAAAACACCGAACCGACCGTGCAGTCGTTATTGCAAGAGCGAGAGATCACCTACCGGAACCTGCTCGCTGCCTACCTTCGGCTCCAGGATGTGAATCGGCAGAAGACAGTTTTTCTCGCATCCGCGGCCCACGAATTGAAAACGCCGCTCGCTGTCATCAAAGGCTATTACGATCTTTTACTTTCGGGTTCGCTGGGCAAACTCAATGAGAAGCAGTGCGACATCTTGCAGGAATCAAAGGATAGCTGTGAACGGCTGGTTCGTCTTGTTTCCATGTTCTTGAACTATTCGACTTTGGAAAGCGGCAAGCTCGTGTTGTACTTGCGTGACAATGATCTGCGCGATTGCTTGACCGAATTGGCTACGCGTTGGCACGAGGCGTTTCAACGCAACCACGTGCGACTCGAATCTCGGCTCGATGAAAAGTTGCCCATCTTCAAATTCGATTACCAAAAGGTACAGCAGACCGTCGCCAATTTGCTCGATAACGCGCTGAAGCATACCCCTGCCGGGGGCTGTGTAACCATGCGTGCTGATCTGCATTTTTGGGAGCGCCGCGTCGCCAAAGAACTGCCTACCACGGACAGGCGGCGCGAGCGTAATCACGAACCCAATTGCATACGCGTGGCCGTGAGCGATACGGGTTCGGGAATTGCCACGGAGCATCATCAGGAAATCTTCGAGGATTTCGTGCGGGTAGACCGATCTTCTTCCGGCATGGGACTGGGGCTGGCCATCGCAAAACGGCTTGTTCAAGCTCATCGAGGCAAAATTTGGGTGGATAGTGAGTTGCACCACGGCTGTACGTTCACGTTCCTGCTGCCGATTGATAACCAATGAGCCGCAACCGTGCGGCCTGAAAGAGGAATGGGTCTATGAGTGAGAAAGAACGCGTTCTCGTGGTGGATGACGAACCTAGTATCCGTAAGTACCTGCAGACGCTCCTCGAGGTCGATGGCTACCACGTAACCGCCGTCGCTTCTGGCCTGGAAGCCCTGGAATCGGTTCAGCAAGCACAGCGTCCCGATTTCATCATTCTCGATGTGCTCATGCAGGAGATGAATGGGCTGGAAACTTTGCGTCGACTGATCCAGGTCGATCGAACCCTAAACGTGATCATGCTCTCCTGCTCGAATGAGGTTACGACGGTAGTCGAGGCCATCCGTCTCGGAGCCCAGGACTACTTGACCAAGCCGTTTGAAAAGGCAGAACTCGACGCCGCTATACTCAAATGCCGGCAGAAAATGGACCTGCGCAAGGAAAACCAGGCTTTGCGAGAATATTGCGATCATTTGACTCAGGATCTTTCATTTTTAGCCGCCAGCCCGCAGATGGTACGCATACGCCAGCAGATCCTGCAGATTGCTCCCGTCGATGTGCCCGTATTCATCTGTGGCGAGAGTGGAGTGGGTAAAGAAGTCGTAGCGCGCATGATCCATATGCGCTCCACTCGTCGCGATCAGCCTTTCCTTAAGGTCAACTGCGCGGCCCTGCCTGGTGAATTGCTCGAGTCGGAACTATTCGGTTACGAACAGGGAGCATTCACCGGGGCAGTACGTTCGAAGCCGGGCAAATTCGAGCTGGCGAACAAGGGCACCATTTTTCTGGACGAAATCGCTGAAATGAGTCCCCACCTGCAAGCCAAGCTGCTGCATGTGCTTCAGGATCATCAGTACTCACGGCTCGGCGGGCGTCACATGATCGGCGTCGACGTGCGTGTGCTCGCCGCCACCAACGTGGAGGTTCAGGAGGCCATGAAATCTGGCCGCCTGCGCGAGGATCTTTACTACAGATTGAACGTACTCTCGATAAACGTTCCGCCCTTGCGGGAAAGGACGACGGAAATTCCTCTCCTGTTCAGGCATTTCCTCAATAAGTACAGCGAAAAATTCCAAAAAGAGCCCCGTAATCCCTCTCAACATCTCATGGAAGCGGCCATTCGTTATGCCTGGCCCGGCAATCTGCGAGAGTTAGAGAATTTTGTAAAGCGTTACGTTATCCTGGAAGATGACGAAGGTAGTTTCCGCGAATTGCTCGAAATGGCGGCTGCCCGGCAGCGCACTTCGCCGCGTGAGGAGACTTCGCCGGTAAGGGAACAAGGGCTGAAAGCACTGGTGCGGGGCCTGAAGGATGAAGCTGAGATGGAGGCCATTGCCGACGCGCTTGAGAAAACACACTGGTGCCGCAAAGATGCGGCGAAGATGCTCGGAATCAGTTATAAGGCCCTGCTTTACAAAATTCGCCAGTTTAATCTCGATGCAGGGAGGGGATCTCGTTCACAGGTCGCTCCGCCCTTGGCTCCCGTGGGCAAAGGGGACTGAGGATGTGGGTGCAATCTGTTGCGTATTCGCGGCATAAGATTCAAAAGTCATTCGGAATGCGGCGGTTCTAGTAAGACCTGTTGCAGAGTTTTTGCTTCCCTCTTGCGAGAGAGAATACAGGCTGCCGGGGGGAGAGTGATGAGGGGACTCAATTTTAGGTTTTTCCCCATCTGTTCTTTAAGGGGGTTCCTGAATGTTAATAATTTACTTAAGTTTTGCCGGCGCAGATCGCAATTACTGCGGTCCTGCATCTTGGCTCCCAGACCGCCGAATTTCTGGAAGGGGAATTGCATTATCAAAAATCGAGGGCTCCCAGGTCTATAATCCATACCAAAGCTCGGTTGGAGGCCGTGGTATATGACCGACCGTCGCACGGCACGACGTTATGATCTTTCCTTACCGGTCCTCATTCACGTACCCGTCGAACGAAACGCTTGCAATGGAAAGACCCGCGATATCTCCACTCGGGGGGTTTACTTCGTCATCGCAGATCATTTCACTGCCGGCTCCGAACTGGATTTAACGATGACCCTGCCGGCCGAAGTAACTGGCGGTACCGAAGTTTTTATACGCGCCATCGGGAAAGTTGTCCGGGTCGAAAAGACCCCTGGAAAGGACGAGCAGCAGGTTGGCGTAGCGGCGCTTATTCAAAGATATGAGATCGTTCGCAATGAGTCCATGAAGGTGTGAGCCGCTGGCTGGTGAGTTCGTCAAGCGCATGGATCAAGCTCCGACGCGATCTTTGCCCACCGCAAATTCTTGCCTCAAGTTGTGCTAGATTTATCACCATGACGGCCCGCACTGTCTGGAAATATGCTTTGATGTGTGCGCTGACGATTTTAGGCGCAGCCACTCTCGTAGGGGCCCAGGAGAAAAACGCGAAGGATTCGGCATCGTGGTCCGGGGTGATCGTCAACAGCAATTGTAGTGTCGACGAAGCGTTCGCTGAGGCTGCCAAGTGCACCGACAAGGGTGCGCCGGGCGGGAGGCTATCTCTGTATGACGATACCCTCAGGCTGGTGCTCAACCTCGATCCGCAAGACCAGGCCGCCGGTCACCTGGGAGACAGCGTGACTGTCGAGGGCACGCTCGAAGGCGACACGATTCACGTTACATCCATCCGAATGCTCACCGGCATCGGCCTTGCCGTGGGCCAGAAGGCGCCTGCTTTTTCAGCCCGCGACCAGTTTGGCATGCAACAAACACTCGAAACGTTGCAGGGACCGCACGGCGCGGTTCTTCTGTTTTTCCGTTCGGCCGACTGGTGACCCTACTGCAAAGGGCAGCTGGTCCAGCTGCAGAACGCCAAAGCCAGATTTGAGAAGCAAGGCATTAAGCTTGCCGCCATCAGTTACGACAGCCCAGAAATCCTGAAATACTTCGCCGACCGGCGAAAGATCGACTTTCCTTTGCTGGCCGATCCGGATTCCAAGACTATTCGGGCCTATCACGTTCTCAATACCGAAGCGACTGGCCAGTTCAAGGGAATGGCGCGCCCCGGATATTTCCTTCTAGACACCCACGGCGTTATTCAAGAGAAGTTCTTTGAAGCCAAGTACCGCGAGCGGCTCTCCGGCAATAACCTTATTGCCAAGCTCTTTCCGGAACTAGGCGACGAAGTAGCGAGTACGACCGAAGCTCCGCATTTCCGCCTTACTCTCGAGCAGTCCGACCGTACCGCCTTTCCCGGAGGGCTCGTCACCTTGACTGCCGAAGTGCACCTCCCGCCGGACGTTCATGTGTACGCTCCCGGAACTCGGGACTATAAGCCGATCAAGCTGACGATGTATCCCGTGCCCGAAACCGACTTGCGGCCGGCGATTTTCCCACCCTCGAAAACGCTCTATCTGCCGGCAATCAAGGAGCGGGTACCGGTATTCACAGGAACCTTCCGCGTCCGGCAGGATGTCAAGGTCAGCTCTGCCGCGGACTTCAGTAACGGGCTTGGCGCCGACGGTAAAACCTTAGCCGTTGCAGGAGAGATCGAGTACCAGGCATGCGACAGCAAGATCTGCTTCTTGCCCGAATCTGTTCCCGTGCAATGGCATCTGCAGGTCCTGCCACTCGATCGGCAACGAGCCCCGGAAGACATTCGCCACAAATGACTGCGTACTCGGGGGCATCTCATTCTGAGCGAAGCCGGGCCCTCGGCGCGCCCTTCGAGCGCAAGCACTCGCGCGGCAAAAAAAGTCGCGCGCTGGGGTGCGAACCTCTCTGGGAGAAAGATGGATTCTTCATCATTCGCCCATGTGGCGGACTCCTCATAATGACAGGCACCTAGCTTTGAGGGAACGTCGGCCGCGGCATTTTGGAACGCAAATTGCTATCACTTTGCGCGTTTCCGCACAGTGGCCTGTACGCTATGCCAGTTGCCTGTCTCGGCAATCCTGAGTGCGTAAACCTGGACGTCTAGCGTCGCGCTTCCATAAAATGCCGTAGCATGGAAGATCGCGGGCAACGAGTTCATGGAGCGAGGTGGAATATGAGTGAAGCTTCCTTCGCGGTTCGGCGCGCCAATCCGCGTTTCGCATTTTTCGCAGACGCCGAAGCGACGCTGCGCGACGGTACGTTGGTTCCCGCACAGGTTTCCGAATTGAGCTCGCGTGGCTGCTATATCGATACGCTCGAGCCCATTCCCATCGGTACGGAATTGCGTCTGCGCATCTCCGATGGCATGAGCAGCTGTGAATTGCCCGGCAAAGTGATCTACATGCATTCAGGCTACGGCATGGGCATCTTCGGGATGGGCGTCGTATTTGGAAACGCGGCCGCCGAGCAAATGTCCGCTGTCAACTCCTGGCTGCGCGACCTCGCCCTCCACAAAACCAGCCTGGCCCCTTGCTAGCCTTGCCGCCAGCAGCGCGCCCTGCGCGCTCGGCGCCTCGAAAACAGAAGTGAAAGTTGTAGTTGAGGGTACCGTACCAGCCTCTTTTTTCCGTAAGCATATCATTACACGGCACGTGTTCCGTGTTCCCTTGATGTCATTCCGTTGGGCGGCGGATCGTATATTTATGAATTCTCGGCGGCGGAAAGAAAAGATTGATGTCGGCGGAAGACAAGGTCTATTTGGAGTAGCCGGAGGCGGCGACCTGAATCATGGCGAGGCCGAGGTTCGCAGTGGTCGTCACGACCGCGGCGCCAGTAGGTAGGCGTAAGACAGGATAGAACGGCGCGAAGGCGCTGTAGAGAGCGTTGTACTCGGCGCGTGCTCGAGCGGATGCCTTTGAGCGGCTGGATGTACCCGGGCCGAAACATGTAGGCCGCTTTGAACGGCAGCCGCAGCAGCGCGTTCTCCGTTCTTCCTTTGGTGCGCGCCCATGCGGAACACCCGCGATCGGTGCTGTCCGTTCCTTCACCTGACACATGGCAGAAGGTGAGCCGTCGAGAGGCCACCGCCGCGATGGCATTTGCCACCGCGAGCGTCAGGTCGTACGTCAGGTGGTAATACTCGCTCTCGATCATGCCCACTGACGAGACGCCCAGACAGAAGAAGCGGCGTCAAGGTCAGCGAACTGCGACTGGATGCCGCAGAAGTCGAAGAAATCGGTGTGAGTCATTTCGCGAAGCTGCGGATGGCTGAGGCCGGAGGGATGCCGGACGACGATGAGGGGGCTTTCGACGCGTTTGTCGTTGCCGAGCGCTCGCAGGTTTCGCGGTCATTTCTTCTCCTTGGTCCCGACGCCGCTGGCGGGGTCCCCGTAGTCTTTGTAGTACTGTTCCATCTCTGAGGGTATGCACATCATTTCGACGACGTCGTAATCGGGCGATTGCAGCTGCATGGGAAATTTGTTCAGGGCCACCCACGGCTGGGTGTACATCTTCGGGTCATCAATCGTGACCGTCAACTCCAGCCGATCGTGGTTTACGCGATGAAAGCGCTCTTCCACATGCATAGCATCGCTGGCCGGCCGGCCCGTTTCGTCCAGCCAGACCTTTTCGGCGCCCTCGGTGCCGATTGTGTTGACGACAAGCGTTGTGTCGTCCACCCACTTGCCCACCGAATATCCGTAGTATCGAGGCTGGGGAATTTCCTTGGGCAGCTCGCGCCCGTCGGTCCAGATGACGCGCCACCTCTTTTCAAATTCGTACAAGATCACCATTTTGCGATCGTCTTGCAGGATCTGCGTATGCCGGATTTGGTAAAAATCCGCGCGCGGAAATCCTAAGGGATCGCACTTGTTTCTCGGATCGTTGCTCAGCGATTCGAGAACTCTTTCGTATCCCTCTAGGGGCTTATGGGAATACTGTGTCTCCCACCCCAGAGGAGTGTAGGGTGGATTATGTTTTGCGGCGCCGTCATACGGCATATCGTGCGGGCCATTGGCCTGAATTCCATCGCCTGGGCCTCGGGCAGGCTCCCAGGTGCCCGAAATGTTGTGGCGGGGAGGGGGGCCGGGTTTCTCGCCAGGCTTCAAAGCATCCGTTACAGGACGGCCCCAGCCGTCGAGAAGCACGGGGTCGGAAGGAGAGGCCTGCTGGTCCTTTTGCGATCCTGCTTTGTCAGCGGGATAGCTTTGCGTTCGTGTGAGAGGTGACGATGCCAGCGCGGCGAGCACAACGATCGCTGAGGCCGCATAGCCCTTGAGCATATTCATGTGTTTCGTTGAGCTCCGTTCGCCTTTCCTGCCGCCCGCGCTAAAGGCCGCGGCGCTACGTTTCGAAGTTCGGGGGCTACTTCCAAGAGTCTTCGGCCTTCTTGTGGAGCGAATCGGGGGTGAGCTCGATCAGCTCCATGCGGATGCCATTGGGATCCCTGATATTTGACAGTAGCGCCTTGGTGGGGCCGCTGACACGCATGTCGTCAACCGTACCGCCGGCCGCGCGAAGTTGCGCGATCGTGCTTTTTATGTCCGAAGTTTCAATGCCCATATGCGTGACACCCGCAGGCACGTCCGCGCTCGCCGGGGCCATTTCCAAAAATGTGTCCTTGCTGATTTGGAAGTAAGTGGTGGTTGGCTTGCCGTCGGGGCTGGGTGGGAACTTAAATGCGATGCGGTATCCCATAACTTTCGTGTAGAAATTCAGCGATGCGTCATAGTCCCTAACAGCGATTCCCACGTGATTGAGCCGGAGCCCGGTCCGTTTCTCCTGGGCCGCACCGGGCTGCATCAAGACAGTGCCGACAACGATTCCCGCTACAAACAGGGTAATTCCGCGCAAATAGACTCCTACTCCACGCATGGACGGCCTCCTGGACCAGCTGATTTTGCCCAAACCATACGCCTAACAGCCCAATGCACGCAACTTCTTCTAACGCACGAGTTCTCGCGCTCGAGAGGCATGCCTTGGCGCACCCGCAAAGGCTGGGAAGCAGCAGATTCCTCGGTCGCCCGAGGCGACCTCGGAAATGACAACAAAAACCCCGGGGCGCGCACAAAGTCGACGCGCTCTAAGCTGCAAAGCTGTAGGAGCATTGGGGTGCGACTTTTTTACGCGCGTGGCGCTTCACGCCCGGGCGAGCCCGACCGTGGGGTGGCAATGACAACGGGCAGCTTGCGGCCGCGGCGGAGCACCGGTTCTATGACGCCGCGGGACGGAAACTCAGATATAATGCCGCTAGGTTAGGGAACCTCGGCAGGGCGGCCCCGCATCGTGCTACAAGAGGCTTGAGTTTGCAGTCTGACAGGAGAAACCCATGAAGAAGTCTGAGAAGAGCTTGGTCGATCGTCGCAAGTTTCTCAAGGGCGCTGCTGTTGGCGGTGTGGCAACGCTGGTGGCGAGCTCCGGGGCCGCGCGTGGGCAGCAATCGTTGGTGGCGCGCTCGGCGCCGGCGCCCGCAATTCCGCCGATTCCCCGGCCGGAGGCCGATCCTACGGCCGAGGTGAGCGTTTTGACCGCCGACCGTACCGGCTCTGATTTCATGGTCGATGTGATCAAGTCACTCGGTTTCGAGTACGTGGCCGCCAATCCGGGCTCGAGTTTTCGCGCGTTACACGAATCGCTCGTGAACTATGGAGGGAACAAGAATCCGGAATTCATCACCTGCTGCCACGAAGAATCGTCGGTGGCGCTGGCCCAGGGCTACTCGGCGGTGGAAGGCAAGCCGATGATGGTGATGGCGCACAGCACGGTGGGATTGCAACATGCGTCGATGGGTATCTACAACGCATGGGCGGGCAGAGCGCCGGTCTTTATCGTACTTGGCAATACCGTTGATGCGGCAGAGAGGCGTCCCGGCGTGGAATGGGACCATAGCGCGCAGGATGCGGCAGCAATGGTCCGCGACTACACCAAGTGGGACGATGTCCCCGCGTCGCTGCCGCATTTTGCCGAATCCGCCGTACGCGCGTACAGGATCGCGGTGACGCCGCCGCGGGAACCGGTCGTCCTGGTGGCCGATAGCACGCTGCAAGAATCGCCCATTCAGCAGAACGCTTCGTTTCACATACCGAAACTGGTGCTCGATGCCGCTCCGCAGGGGGATTCCGGCTCAGTCGCGGAGGCTGCCAAGCTTTTGGTTGAGGCGGACAATCCCGTGGTCATCGCCGGGCACGTTGTGCGCTCGCAGACGAGCATGCAGCAGTTCATCGAATTTGCAGAAGCACTGCAAATTCCGGTGATCGATCAGGGCGGCAACTTGCCGTCGCGTCATCCACTCAATCAATCGTTGGGCGGCCGTGGATTGATCGCCAATGCGGACGTAATCCTCGGCCTGAACGTGGAAGACCTTTGGGGCGCGCTGCACAACTACCGCGATCAATTGCACCGTAGTTATCAGTCGATTACGCGAACCAACGCGAAGCTGATCACCATCACGACT
Source organism: Acidobacteriota bacterium (assembly GCA_003223325.1). Lineage (GTDB taxonomy): Bacteria > Acidobacteriota > Terriglobia > Acidiferrales > UBA7541 > Palsa-189. The sequence continues at coordinate 12,274 of QHYS01000059.1, read as the reverse complement.
GGCGACCTCTATCTCAAGAGCAATTACCAGGATTTCCAGAGGTTGCAGGATGTTGACCTGGCCATGGCCGCCGATCCGGAGGTGACGCTGCCATCGCTGACCGAGGCGATCAAGCGCTTGACGACGGACGACCGCAAACGAATGTTCCAGGATCGCAGCGCGAAACTTGCCGCCGCCGGCCAGAAGGCTGCGGAACGTGCGCGCGTCGATGCCAGTTATGGGTGGGACGCGAGCCCCATCAGCATCCCGCGCCTGTCAGCGGAAGTTTGGGCGGCGGTGAAGACCGAAGACTGGGCCGGGGGCATCGGCGGCGTGGAATGGAACTACGACAGATATTATCAGCGTACGCGGCTTTGGAGCGCAGCGGGAGTTGGCTTCCAAGCGCCGGCGGCGGTGGGCGCGGCGCTGGCCCAGCGGAAAAATGGCCGGCTGTATGTGCACCAGCAAAATGACGGCGATTTGATGTACGCACCGGGAGTGCTCTGGACGGCCGCCCATCATCGCATACCGATGCTCTGGGTCATGCACAATAACCGCGCCTATCATCAGGAGGTCATGCATCTTCAGCGCATGGCCAACCGGCACCAGCGAGGCATCGAAAGTGCCGGTATCGGCACAACTCTTCTCGATCCCAATATCGATTACGCCAAGCTGGCGCAGAGCATGGGCTGGTATGCCGAGGGACCGATCAGTGATCCCAAGGATCTCGGGCCGGCACTTCGCAGGGCGGTCGATGTAGTAAAGCGCGGCCAGCCGGCCCTTCTAGATACCGTCACGCAACCCCGCTAGAGGTAGCCATGAAAAATTTTCTAAAGCACTTCAAGGCGCGCGTGGGGCAATTAAGGGGCATGACGTCCGTGCGGGCATGGGGCTCGCTGCGCTCGTTCGTTGTGCTGATAACGCTGGTGGTGTTGACAGTATTGCTGGGCGTCTCGGCGCGATCCGTTGCCGTGGCGCAATCGGCAAGCGCGCCCGCGAAAGCCGATACCGCTCCCACTGGAAACGCCAAGAACGGCAAGACCATTTACACCGCGGATGGCTGTTACGAATGCCATGGCCGGGAGGCGCAAGGCGGGGCGGGAACGGGGCCGAAGCTTGGGCCCGCTCCCATACCCTTCTCAGCTTTTGTGTATCAGGTGCGTTCTCCGCGAGACCAGATGCCGCCGTACACGAGCAAGGTGCTGTCGGATGCGGAATTAGCCGATATTTACGCCTTCGTGCAAGCCGCGCCTCAGCCGCCTAAGGTCGATTCCATCCCGCAACTGAAGTAATTTCGCGAAGCACCGGAAACATTGAGCGCATCCAGTGGGAATCCCATTACGCGACATCTCCCGGCAGCGCGCGCATCGTCCCGCTATCACCGTCTCGATCATCGCGATTAACGTTTTCGTGTTTGTTCTGGAATTGCTGGGCGGCGATCCATTTGTACAGCAATGGTCCGTGGTCCCCGCCACGATCGTGGCGGGTCAACGCTGGGTGACCATCCTAACGGCCATGTTCATGCATGGCGGCTGGATGCATATCATCGGCAACATGGTTTTTCTGTGGGCCTTTGGCCCGGAGATCGAAGACGCTATGGGACCTTTGCGCTACCTGGCGTTTTATCTGCTCGGTGGTGTGGTCGCGTTTCTAGCCCAGGTCGCGGCAATGAGCAGTTCCACTGTTCCCAACCTGGGCGCCAGCGGAGCTATTGCCGCGGTGATGGGCGGTTTTATCGTCACTTACCCAAGGGATCAGATTCGCACGCTGCTCTTAATTGGCTGGTTCGTCGACGTCACGGTGATTCCGGCGGCTGTGCTGATCGGAATCTGGTTCTTGATACAGCTCTTCAGTCAAGTCGGCTCGGTGGTGGCGGCGCAGTCTGGCGGAGGGGTCGCTTACATGGCTCATGTGGGCGGCTTCATCTTTGGAGCGATCACAGCCAGATTCTTCGAGGACCCCCGGCGCATCGCCGCGCAGACTCGCAATTGGGTATCCTGAGCCTGGAACTCGAGAACCAAGAGTGTAACTTCCCCAATGGAGCGCAGCGTGAAACCGAGAATTGTTGTTCTGCTCTGCTTTTCAGTTTTTCTTCCCATGGCCATGGGTCAGAGTGAAAGACCGGCGTCGTCCAGTCCACTCGTGGCGCGCGTGGCCGACACTGGCTTCGTCCAGGTCAGGGCAGAGAGCTTCGATGCGCTGACACCTCGGCAAAAGGCCCTCGCTTACTGGCTTACCCAAGCGTCGATCGCTATTGACCCTATCATTTATGACCAGCTCTCGCGTTTTGGCCTGCGCCAGAAACGGCTGTTCGAGGAGATTTTGGCTCATCCAGCCGGAATTGATTCACAGATCCTGACCCGCATCACGAGCTTTGCCGAATTATTCTGGGGCAACCGCGGCAACTACAACGACATCACCTCGCAGAAATTTCTGCCCTCCTTCACCTTTGACGAGCTAAAGGAGGCCGCGCTCACCGCGCAGCGCAATGGCGCAATGAAAACGGCTTATGGCGATCTGCCGCCGATCTCAACGCCTGGGCAGCTTACCAAGGAACTCGAAGATCTCCGCGCTTCGCTCTTTGATCCAGCGTTCGAGCCCATGAGCACGGCCAAAAATCCTAAGCCCGGCGAGGACCCACTGAAGGCAAGCTCGAACACGTTCTACGAGGGAGTCGGCCTCGCTGACCTGAAGGATTTCCACGAGCAGCACCGCTTAGACTCGCGCGTCATCAAGGACCACGACGGCAAATTGCGCGAACTGGTGTACCGAGCCGGGAGCGCAGACGGCAGAATTCCTGCGGGCCTATACGCGATTTATCTAAAGAAGGCTATCGAGTGCCTAGAGAAGGCTCGCGCATTCGCCGACGCGCAGCAGGCGGAGGTCATCGGCGATTTGATCCGCTTCTACCAGACCGGTGACTTCAACGATTGGCTGAAGTTCGGCGCCGACTGGGTACGGAACGATGCCAAGGTGGACTTTGCCAATGGGTTCATCGAGATCTACCGCGATGCGCGGGGCGCTAAGGGAAGTTCGCAGAGCTTCGTCACGGTCACCGACCAAACAGTCACCGCTGCCATGGCCAAGCTCGCGGCCAACGCGAGCTATTTTGAGCAGAAGGCTCCGTGGGATGCCAAGTACAAGCGACAGACTTTCCAGCCGCCGGTGGTCAAGGCCGTAGAAACCCTCATCGAGACGGGCGATTTCGCTGTCAACACGATCGGCGACAATCTGCCGAACGAAAACGAGATTCACGAGAAGTACGGGACGAAAAACTTTCTTTTCACCGGCAGCAGTCGCACGCTCGACAAGGCCACGGGAACATCCGCGATCGAGGAGTTTGCGGATTCGCCGGAGCAGATCGCAAGGAATAAGAAGTACGGCACTGAGGCAGAAGAGCTGATGACCGCGCTGCACGAAGTCATAGGCCACGGTTCAGGCAAGTTGAGCGAGAAGCTCTCCGGAGGCGCCGAGCCGTATCTCAAGGAATATTTCTCCACGCTGGAGGAAGCCCGCGCGGATTTAATGGCCCTATGGAACGTTTGGGATCCCAAGCTGAAGGAGTTGGGGCTCATTAGCGACCAACAGGAAGTCGCTAAGGCCATGTACGACTCTGCAGCTCTTGTGGCGCTGACGCAATTGCGCCGCATCCCCGGCGGCGACACAATCGAAGAGGACCATGAGCGCGATCGCCAACTGATCGCCTTTTACGTTATGGATAAGGCCGGCGGCATCGAGCGCTTCGAGCGCGGTGGCAAGACTTACCTACGCGTGAAGGATTACTGGAAGATGCACGAGGGCGTCGGCATGTTATTGGCGGAGCTCATGCGCATCAAAGCGGAAGGAGACTACGCAGCCATCAAGGCTCTGGTAGATGGCTACGGCCTCCATTTCGAGGCGAAACTGCGTGACCAGGTTGTAGCGCGCTACCGCAAACTCAACCTGCCTGCCTATTGGGCTGGCGTCAACGCGGAAGTGACCGCCACATTCGGCAAGAATTCGCAAATCGAGAAAGTCGAGATCAGCTATCCGCGCGATCCCGTGCGTCAATACTTGTTGTACGGGGCGATGTACGACAAGGGCCTTCTGGCCGCACCATCCTTGCACTAATGAACAAGGGAAGCGTGTTGCATTCACTAAAAACCGCTCTGTAGGCCCTCGCTGGCGTTATACTCCGTCAATTCAGAGTTAGCGGGAGCCCATGGCCGTCCAGGTTGGTCAACGTTTGGGCCCTTATGAAATCCTCTTCGCCATTTGGCGCAGGCGGAATGGGAGAGTTGTACCGCGCGCGGAACACGCGTTTGGATCGCATCGTTGCAGTGCTCTTTTCCGTCTTTGTTCGGTCGAATGGCTCGCAGAAACATCGCAGCCGCAGAATGGCAGAATGCCTTCCAGCCGCCAAGAGGGTAGGTCTTCACTACAAGCGAAGTTGAGATGGGTCGCGATGCAAAGAAAACACATGGTGTAGAAATCGGCCGGAAAATCCCCGAACCGCCGCCATTGCGAACGTCAGGCTAGCCGAAGAACTTTAGCCAGGGCCAGGCTTGCGAAAGCGGTATGCGCGGATTACGGCAGATGTATACGGGCAGATTATTTTCATCGGGAACAGCATACGGATCCTCAATCGCTGCCGCCTTCTGAACCTCTCCGAAGAGGAGATGTAGTTTTCGGAGGTCCATACCCACCGCGATTACAACATCGTTCGAGGAGTTCCCGGGGCCCCACAAGTAATAGTTATTATGAGGGCTGATGGCCCGCGGCAGGCCATAGGACGGTCCGAAGTAGTCGATGGCCCCGGCTTCACCATAATTGGCGGCGAGAATGGAGCAACGCGCGCGATCCTCGGCGGGCAGGCTGCGATAAACCGAGGCCACGATTCTCACTTGATTCGGCCAGCCAAACATGTCGGCGAAAAACTGTGGCAACGGTCCTGAGTCGTAACTTTCCACGCGCACTTTGTGAATGTCCCAAAAATTGGAATACGCAGCAGCCGCCCCTACAGGAAGGATTGGCAGGGCAAGCGGCGCAGCAACCATTCCGCCGAAGGCCAGCGGGATCAAAATGGCTTGCCGCGCCCATTCCCAACCGCGCTCCTCGATGCATCTCTCAATCCACACTGCGCCTGCAGCAAACAGCATCGGGTAGATGGGTGCGACGTAATAGATGCGGCCCTTCAAAATGAGCATCTGCAGCAGGACAAGAACATAACTCCATCCGAGAAAGCGGTAGGCGCGGCCTTCCTTGTTGGCGAAAGAGAACCATAGGCCTGCCAGAACCACAGGAAACGCTAAAGGATGGACGAGGAGCGCCTGTTCCGCGAGGAAGCCGTACCAAGAAACTGGCGCATTCTTGAATCGAGCAGCGTTCCGCAGGACTTCGATGGTTGGAAACTGGTGCCCGATTTCCCACAGCAGGTTAGGGAGAAAGATCAGAAAGGCAACCAGCGCCCCAAACCAAATCCAGGGATTTCGCAGGTAACGTGCCCCGGACGTGATCAGCAGGGCGAGAAAAAAAGCCAGGCCAAAGAATAGTGTGGAATGCTTATTCAGAATTCCGGCGCCAGCAATAGCCCCAAAAAGCAGCCAGAGGCGAGGGGAGCCGCCATTGGCTATGCGGAGGGCGACGGCCACACACCCCATCCAAAAAAGCGGCTCAAAAGAATTCATCGAGAGGAAGCTGTCCATAGTCAGATAAATCGGACAGAAGAGGACGACCACGGCAGCGAGCAGATGCGCAAAGCGCCGCCCTCCGAATTCGCGCACTATCCACGCTGTGAGCAAAACCTTAGCTGCGGCCGATAAAGCCGGGAAAAGACGCAAGGCGTAGAGTGAATCGCCCAGCAGTCGCCGCGCAAACCAGCAGATCAGCGCGATCAGAGGGGCGTGATCGACGTAGCCCCAAGCCAGATGTTGTCCGCACGCGGCATAGTACAACTCGTCACGAAAGTAACCATAACGATTGGCGGTTAACTGATGAACAAGGAATGCGGCCGCGGCGAATGTACTGACGAGTGCGGCATAGCCGGCCGACCAGGTGGTTGTCGCGACGATTTCTTGGACAATCGAAGGGTCCAAGGGTGAAGGCTCGAGCGTGAGATCGTTCGAAGCAAGTTGCGGCTCTGACCAGGCAAACAGTCCCGTTTTGTTTCGCCCGTTGCCCACGCTGATATTCCAACTCGCTTTCTTCGATGCAGTCGTGCCGCATGGTACCGCTCGATTACGAACCGCGTCCGTCTAACGGCACAGTAAAGTATCAGAATCCGGCCAGCTTTGGTGCGAGGTTTTTGGGGTCCGCAGACGGAGGATGCCGAGACCATCACCTTTGGAGGGCAGAACGTCCGGCCTCACGTCGCTTGCTTTGCCATCACAACGGCCCAACGGACCGGCCTGCAACCGGCCTCGGTGAAACGAGTGAAACGAATCTGGAGTTGACTAGAGAAGGTCATTTGAATATCCTGCCGGCGCTATGCGGCGGGGTCCTGGAACTGTTTTAATCGCCGTTTTTGTGCTGGCCTTCAGCGCGAACCTGCGATCGGGAGCTAACGATTATGAGCTGACGCCACGCCAAGGTGTGCCTGCCAGAGTGATCTTGAAGGGTTGTCATAAGCTGGAGAGTATCGCCGTGGATTTCGACGGCAATGGCGATCCTTATCAGGCGCAGTGGTGGCGCTGCGGTCCCCAGAGCCCGAACTGGAAAAAAGGGCGCTTTCCTATTAATTACGTCCTGGTGCAGCCGCCTCGAGGCAAAGCGGGACGTTCGGGAATAACGCTCACCAACTCGGGCAGCTCCGACCAATATTTCATCGAGCAACCGCAGAAAATCAACATGGAACCCGGGTCCCGGCAACTGTTGCTTGTATCTGGCCGATACTATGACAAGGAGGAGGGTAAAACCTCCTGCCTGCTCGGACCAGTTGGCGAACAATTTGAGTGCTGGCCTTCTCCCGAAGCTGAGAGAATCGTAGAACAAATCTCCCGTAAGCAAGAAAAGAGCCTCTTCCGCAAAGTCGACGACTTTCTGACGGGCCAAACCCTTCCGTACTAGAAGCGCTGGGTCGGCACAACAACGCAACAAGAGGAAGGGACCGGCAGTCAATCCCCTCGTGGGAGCGGACCCTTAATTTTCTTGACATTTTGGGCGCAGAGGCGGAATTTTACTCACATCCTTCGACGCCGTCGCCACGATTGGAAATGACCACTCAGGAGGCAGAGATGAGCTCTAAGCGATCTCCTCGCAGACAGTTTCTGAAAAACGGTGCGGCGCTCGCAAGCTTCGCGGCAGGCGCTATTTCTTCCTCGAGCGGAAAGCTCTTCGCTGCGGACGTACCCTCGGCAGATTTGCATGCCTACGGCCAACGCTCGCGTTTCGAGAACGACGTGCGGATCGGCAGCCTGGCGCTATGGCCCATCGTGCCCGGTGCGCGGCGAGACTACGGATTTCGCTCGCCCCTCCAGGATTCTATGGGAATCATTACCCCGGCCTCATTGCACTTCATCATCTCCCACGGTCACGAACCGCCGGACATCGATTCCCGCGACCATCAGCTGATGATTCATGGGATGGTGGACCGGCCCTTGATTTTCACCCTCGACGAGATCAAGCGGCTGCCTTCGGTCTCGCGGCTACATTTCCTGGAATGCCATGGCAACAGCGCCGCGGCAGGCATCACCGGCGAGCCGCGAAAATTGACCTCGGCTACTGTTCAGGATACGCATGGACTTACCAGTTGCAGCGTCTGGACCGGCGTGCCCCTTACGCTTTTGCTGGGTCAGGTGGGCGTGCAAAAAGGTGCGAGCTGGATCGTTGCCGAAGGCTCGGAGACCGGCAGGCACACCAAGAGTATTCCACTCGAGAAAGCCATGGACGATTGCCTGCTAGCCTACGGCCAAAATGGCGAGGCGCTGCGTCCTGAGCAGGGTTATCCCTTGCGATTGCTGGTGCCCGGCTGGCAAGGCATCAACAATGTGAAGTGGCTCCGGCGGATCTACGTGGTCGATCAACCCTACATGGCCATGATGGAAAGCACGAAATACCCCAGCCCGCGCCTCGACGGCAAATCGCGCTGGTTTGAATCCGAGATGGGACCGAAATCGGTGATCACGCGGCCCTCCGGGGGCCAACAGCTAGGCTCCCGCGGTTTCTATGAAATCACGGGCTTGGCGTGGTCGGGAGGCGGCGCCGTTCGTCGCGTCGAAGTCTCTGTCGATGGCGGCCGGACCTGGAAAGACGCGCAGCTTCAGCAGCCTATCGTACCCAAAGCACATACGCGATTCGGTTTGTCCTGGACGTGGAATGGTGAAGAAGCGATGCTCCAGTCCCGCTGCACCGATGACCAGGGCCACGTGCAACCGACCCTGGCGGAACTCTCCAAATACTGGGGCGTCGATGCGGATTATTTCCGGCTGCCTCCGACAACCGCGGATATGGGTAATTTCAACTCCATTCAGCCCTGGAAGGTGAGCCGCGATGGGAGTGTCAGCAATGCGCTGCTCTAGTCTTTTATCCGCCCTCGCAGTCCTTGGCCTAGCGGAATGCTCGGTTGCATTTGCGCAAGCACCAGGTTATGGCAACCTGGGGCGAGCGCCAAGCAGGGAAGAGATCCAGGCCTGGAACCAATCGATCGGTCCGCAAGGTAAAGAACTGCCCCCAGGAAGCGGCACCGCGAAACAAGCTGAGGAGATTTTTGCGGCCAAGTGTGCGGCCTGCCATGGACCAAACGGGGAAGGCAGCCAGGCCGCTCCGCGCTTAATCGGAGGCCGAGGAGCGCTCAATACCCCTACGCCGTCGCGGACGCTTGCCAATTATTGGCCGTTTGCCACGACCGTTTGGGACTACATCAATCGGGCCATGCCGCCGAAACAGGAGGGTTCGCTCAGCGCCAGCGATGTTTACGCGCTGACGGCCTTCATTCTCTATCGCAACGAAATAATTCCCGAAGGGCAGGTCCTCGACGCTGCGAGCCTGCCAAAGGTCAAAATGCCTAACCGCGATGGATTCATTCCGGACCGCCTCGAGGATATTCACAGTCTGCGAGCGCGCGGCTGCAATGCGGGCCATTGCCCCTAGCGGCGCGAAGAACTATTTACATTTTTTGCATTTCGCGTTGGTGAGAGGGTTGTGCGAGGGGAATCTCCGCTTCGCATTGTCACACTGTGCTTCTCGGTAACACTGTGTGCGGCACCGGGCCGCGCTCAAGATGGCGCTGCGCTTTTCAAAAGCTATTGTTCTTCCTGTCACGAGGCTAGCACGAATGCCGATTCGCGTGCGTCCGGCCGCGACGTCCTAGCCCGGCTGACTGCTGAACAGATTCTGCAAGCGCTCGAAAAGGGCGCGATGAAAGCTCAGGCGACAGAGCGCAGCCGCGCGCAGCGTCGCGCACTCGCCGAATATCTTTCAGAAAAACCGTTGGGCCGCGAACTTCCGGACACCATTCGCAAGTCCGCATTTTGCGCCGCTAATACGCAAAGACTCCGCAGTCCTCTGGGCGACGGCGCCTGGAATGGCTGGGGCGTCGACGTCGCCAATTCGCGTTTCGCGCCGCCCCAAGTTTCGCGCATGACTGTGGACGAAGTCCCGCACCTCAAATTGAAATGGGCGTTCGGTTTCCCTGGGGCGAGTTCTGGAGGCACGCAGCCCGTTGTCGTTGGAGGGCGCCTTTACGTCGGAGATGCGGAGGGCGACCTTTTCGCCCTCGACGCTGAGACCGGCTGCGTTCACTGGACGATCGAGGTCGAAGCCGGTATTCGAAGCGCTGTCACTGTCGGCCAGAGTCGCGCCCGCGGAGATCGAGTGGCAGTCTATTTTGGCGACCAATCGGCGAACGTTTATTCCGTGGATGCGGAATCAGGCAAGCTGATTTGGAAGGTCAAAGTAGACGACTACTCGCGAGCTGCGATCACGGGTGCTCCGCAATTATATAGGGGCCGCTTGTACGTGCCGGTTTCGTCGCGAGAGGAATCTCAGGTCGGCGATCCAAAATATCCTTGCTGTGCTTTCCGCGGAAGTGTTGTGGCCCTGGATGCCGCGACCGGCAAGCAAATCTGGAAGACTTATACGATTGCCGAAGGGGCAAGGCCTGCACAAAAGAATAGCGCAGGGATGCAGATCGTAGGCCCCTCGGGAGCGGCGGTGTGGAATGCACCCACGCTCGATGTCAAGCGAAACACGCTCTACGTGGGTACGGGCAACAACTATTCTCCTCCTGCCACCAGCCTTTCGGATTCCATCGTAGCCATGGACATGAAGACCGGCAAGATCAAATGGGTCCGGCAGGAGACCCAACAGGACGTCTGGAACGCGAGTTGCCGGCGTCCTGATCGCGAACCAGCGGTATGCCCCGATGCAGACGCGCCGGACTTCGATTTCGGTTCCTCGCCCGTTCTAGCGGAATTGCCGGGCGGGCGCCAGCTACTGGTGGCCGGAAACAAATCGGGAATCGTTTGGGCCCTCGATCCGGACCATCAGGGCAAAATCGTTTGGGAACAACAGGTCGGGAAAGGCACTTCAGGTGGCGGTGTGCTCTGGGGCATCGCCATAGATAGCGAAAGGGACAGCCAGAGAGTGTACGTGCCGAATGGGTTCTTCGATCCGAAGAGCCCTGATGCGAGCGGAGGAATGGCCGCAATTGGTCTCAGCGATGGACGGGCGATCTGGAGCGTGGCCAACCCGCCGTGTGGAGATCGCAAAGCCTGCAAACAGTCCCATCCGGCGGCCGTGACGGCCATTCCCGGCGTGGTTTTTTCCGGCACCATGGACGGCCGGCTGCGCGCCTATGCGGTGCAGGATGGCAAAGTCCTGTGGGAGTACGACACGGCTCGGGATTTCGCTACGGTCAATGGCGTGAAGGCGAACGGGGGCTCCATGAGCAACTCCGGTCCGACGGTAGTGGGCGGCATATTGTTTGTGAACTCCGGCTATTCTCATCACGGTGGTATTATCCCCGGCAACGCTCTCCTGGCCTTTTCGCCGGAGAAAACGTCTTCGGCCTTGCCAATTCCGAATGAGGTGCCTGCGAGTGCACAGAACAGATAGATTCGCCGTAAAACAGATTTCGAGAACGATTGGATTGCTGTTGGGATTGTCGGTGATTGGTCTTGTGCCGACCTCTCGTCCTCAAGCGCTACAGTCTGCGGCCCAGGGGCTGCGGCTGTATGTGTTAGATGGTGGAACGATTATTACCAACCACCCCGAGGGGTTTGGCCTCACCAGGGAGCAGGTGAAGAACACCAATTTTTCCTGTGCAGTCTATCTGATCGTGCATCCCCGCGGCACCCTGCTATTCGACACGGGCCTTGGCGATCGCTATTTTGGCCGGCCTTTTAATGAATCGCCCCTGGCCGACCGACCAGATCCTCCCAGCACGGCGGGCTTCATCCTGGTAACGAAGACACTGAAAAGTCAGTTGGACGAGATAGGATATCCTCCATCGAAAATCAATTATCTGGCGTTCTCGCATCCTCATGACGACCATATCGGTAACGCCAACGATTTTGTGGGCGCGACGCTGCTGGTACACCGAGGTGACTACGAGTTGATGTTTGGGCCCAACGTGCAGATCAATCCCGCATACGCCGCCCTCAAGAACAGCAAAACCAAGATGATCGAAGGCGATTACGACGTCTTTGGTGACGGCTCGGTCATGCTTCTATTCACACCCGGCCATACGCCCGGGCACCAGTCGCTCTATATCAATCTTCCGAAAACCAGGCCCGTCGTTCTTAGCGGCGATCTCTATCATTATCCTGAGGACCTCAAGTTGGATTCTATGCCGGACCGCGAAAAAGCACCGGGTGTTACGGAGGCTTCGCGGAAGAAACTCCAGGCCTTCGTGGCAAAAAACGGGGCGCAATTGTGGATCGGACACGACATAAATTTCTTTTCCCGGCAGAAGCACGCTCCACAGTACTACGAGTAGCCGTTGTGTTTTTTTAACAATCAGATGGTGAGGGGCTTCGGAAAGGGAGTTATCTCGCCGGCGCGCGAGGCACGCGAGTCTAGACTTAGACTAGTTTCTGGTCCAAAACGCAAAATAGCCTGTCAAATCAAGCGTTTTTTGCATTTTTTTGGTTCTTTCTGCATTTTCTTCTTGACAGGTATATGTGTTATATGGCACATATACTCACATGAAGACTCACTCCTCCGAATCCCCTGCCGATGTCTGGAACTGGTTTCTGAATCAAGCCAAAAACCTCGAGCCCGCCCTGCTGGGCTCCCTCAGCTTGCGACGCACGCGTTGCATTCGACCGAACTGCTCCGCTTGTGCGTCCGGTGAACAGCATGCCAGTTACGTCCTGTA
>QHYS01000057.1 GCA_003223325.1 Acidobacteriota bacterium | reverse complement strand
GTCCCTGCCAACATCGCCGAAGGATTTCGTCGGCGTGGAAAAGCTGACAAAGCACGATATATGAATATGGCCGAGGCTTCCCTGGAGGAGAGTCGCTATTATTTGATCCTGGCGAAAGACCTTGGATACGGCGACACGAGCAGCCTCACAACTTCACTGGACGAAGTCAGCCGCTTGCTCAACGCCTATGCGTCTGCCATTCTGGCTTCGGACTCCTGACTTCCATATCCCGCAGGGATATCAAGGGCGAAGCCCTTGCCTAGTTAGTTAGCGCTTCTCGGATACACGCTTGGACTCGAAATTGGCGATTTGGCGCGCCCCTCCAGTCAGCTCCAGGATGTGCATGCCGGTGTTGGCACGATCTACGATGTAGATGTAGCCGCGGTCGTCGACTTCCACATTATTTGTTTGAATGGCCACTTTGCAGTGCTGGTCGGAACCGGTGCCTACGCAGCGCTTGTCTGTCTTGTCCGTAATCGCGGGGATGTAGTAAGCAATTTCCTTGGGGTGGAATGGATCACGAATATCGAGCGCGCGTACGCCCGCATTGAAGTGCGCGATGAAAACGATCCGCCGATAGTAGATGGGCGTGAAATTTTCATTGCTCGAATGCGTGCCGAAACGTCCGCCGCGGTCACAGAAATTCCCGCTGGCCTCGGGAACGTGTCCAGGACCCGCACCATCTGCCTGTTTTCGAGGCATTCGTTTCCGGTAGTCTCGCCGATCGAAAGGAGGAAGTCGCGGTGTGATTGATTCGGCTTGCCGGTGGAATCCGCCTCGCCGTGTTCCATGCCTGCGGCAGCGGCGGAAACACGCGGTTTCTGCTTGGTGAATTCAGGCAGATCCATGGCAAGCAATGGGTAGGCTGAGTGCGAGCCGGCGTCCGGAGGCAAATCGACTCGCGCAATCTGCGGGTAGACCAAATTTGCGTCCGTGGGTTCCTTAGGTCCGTTCAAAAGCTTATCGCGATCCACGATTTGCACAATGCCGTTGCCGTTGGTTCCGTAGCCGAAGTAGATGCGATTGCCGCTCGGCCCCGTGGACATGGGACCATGTAACTCGGTCGGCGCGGGCCCGGTCGAACCGGGCTGCTGCCCTGGCAAACCGAAATTGCGGATGAACACCGGGTGGGCCGGATCACTTAGGTCATAGATTTGTGTCATGCGGCGAACGCGCCAGCCAGGAAGGCCGGAAACAAGGTATGCAATGCCGGTGTCGCATTCCCACCAACTCTTATGTGTGTCCACCAGGCCACTGACGACGACCGTCACGCGGCTGGGCTTAGTGGGATCCGTCACGTCCCAAATTTCGTGCTGCGATCCGCCGAACGTGCGGAGCATGTACACCTTGCTCCTGTCCGCATGTGGAAGCGCGCTGCCGTCGCACACGCGAGCCATCTGAGCGCCGCCAGATTCCGCATTGCCATTCTTGGCGGGCTCCCCCGGAATGTGCGAGAGGTAGCGGGGATGGGCTGGATCGGTGACGTCGAGCAGGGAGGTGCCGTTGTCTTCCTGCTTTCCGGTAAGCGGATTCGGTTGCGAACCACCGTGATGGCCAATGTAGGCGACCCAGCGCTGACCCTGTTGGTGGATGGTAGGCTGATAGGAGCTGCGCGCTTGCAGGTCGTTATAGCCGACGACTTGCATATTGCTCTTCTCTTCCTTCTGTGGCTGAGCGACCGCGGCTATCGCAAGAAGAACGAACAATCCTGCCAACGACGAGCGTCGAAGCAAGGCTGCGACATGCGCAAAGAGTGTACGGTTTTTTGACATTAGGCCCCCTTATGGCGAATCGAAGTTAGTACAAAGGCCGACTGCCTGCGGGTTGGGAGAATATCACTGCAGCCCACGGAAGAGAAGCCACTGAAGCGCAGATCGGCAGCGGGGGGCTCATCGAGGCTTGGGCCGTGCTCTGGACTCCAAGGCACTCGCTCCAAGCTGATCGAGGGCGGGCTCGATTCTCTGGCGGCTTTTCCAAAAGCCGGCCCACAAATCGCCCTTCTGTTTGAGCCGGCTCAGGAGATTTCTAATGTTGAATCTTTCCGGTTTCAGAGCGGGCCGCAGTTCTCTTATCTCCACGGGCGCAGATACCGGCCCTTTGGGAAAGGCGCGAACGGTGTAGGGCGCGGCGAGCGGCCTGCCCAGCGAGTTTTGCGTTACATCGATCATCACGCGGCCGGGCCGACGCTTGGCTACGATACGTTCGTGGGTCACGAGGTCCGGATGTTCGGCGGTGACGAGCTGCGCGAAAATTTCTCCAAACATGCGCAACTGCTCGAAGCGATAGACGCGTTCGACGGGCAGATAGAGGTGAAATCCGGTAGCGCCCGAAGTCTTCATGAATACTTTCAATCCGACTTGCGTGAGTTTTTCGTGTAGCGCGCGAGCAATTCTGAGCACTCTGGGGAATTCGGTACCTTCAGCGGGATCGAGATCGAAGAAGAAATAGTCGGGATGCTCCTGGTCATCGCGGCGGCTCGACCAGGGATTGTGGTCGATGCAGCCGAGGCCAGTGAGATAGAGCAGCGACGCAAGATCATTGGCGATTACGTACTGGATGTCTTCGCGCTTTCCTTCCAACGGTACCGAAAGCGTTTCAATCCACTTGGGCACGCCCTCCGGCATATTTTTCTGGAAAAAGGCCTGACCCTTGATTCCGTCAGGATAACGGCGCAAGACCAGGGGCCGATCCTTCAGAAACGGAAGGAGATAGTCCGCGATGTGATAGTAGTACGCAACTAAGTCGCGCTTGGTATAACCGGATTCAGGAAAGAACACTTTATTGAGATGAGTCAGCCGGAAGCGTTTCCCCTCGAAATCCAGGGTGACCGATTCCTGCTTCCCTGAAAAAAGCTCGGCTTCGATCTCGTCTTTCTTAGCTAATACCGTACCCACAATTTCGGGCGAGCGAACGATTGCAGGCCCAGCTTGTGGCGCGGCGTGCGGCGCCACTTCGTTTTCCCATCGGCACTCTTCGGGCCGGACATCATTGCGCAAAGCGAGAAAGACCGGGGCGCGCAGGCGCGGCTCCTCAGTCCAGCCGATGAAACGCACGTGTGCGACCAACTCGGGCTTGGCCCAGCAGGCCTGCTCGTTGGTTTCGGGGATTTTGTCGAAAGGGCACTCGTCGATTCCGAGCTTCTGCAGCTTCCTCATGAGCAATTCGCGCATCTTCTCGTCCATTCCGGTACCGACATGCCCTACGAAACGAAGCGCTTTGCCCCGGTTAAGGCCCAGCAGCAAAGAGCCGAAATGAGTACGGCTGCCGCGGGGCGCGGTCCAGCCGCCCACGACGACGTCCAGGGTCTTCGTGGCCTTCAACTTCACCCAATTCTGGCTGCGCGCGCTGGAGTAAAAACTATCGATACGTTTTCCAACAATTCCCTCGAGATTTTGTTGCCGGGCTAACTCAAAGAGTTCTTTGCCGCGTTCCAGCTGATGATCGGAAAAGCGAAATTCACGGCTGGGATCCAGGATGCGACGAAGAAGAGCTTTGCGCTCGAACAAGGGGGCTTCCCGCAGATCGTATCCATCGCCATAGAGCAGATCGAACAAGTAGTAGCTCACTGGATAGCGCGAAAGCAGATCGGGCGAGGGCCGCTGCACATTCATGCGCTGCTGCATGAGCTCGAAATCGCTGCGGCCTTTATCGTCGAGGACGACAATCTCGCCATCCAAAAGCGCGCGGCTAACGCCGATGTGCCGCGGCAAAGTGGCCAATTCGGGATACTGATGTGTAACCTCGTTGCCGGCACGCGAGCGCAAGCGCACCTTGCCATCCTCGACCCATGCCAACGACCGGGCGCCATCCCATTTGATTTCAAAAAGCCAGCCGGGATCCGAAAACGGGCGATCGATGAGCGTGGCCAGCATGGGGGAGAGAGCGCTAGGCATCGGCGCTTCTCGCGCTCCCTCTAGTTCGCCAGGCTGGATCGGGATGGGCTTGCGCTTGGGTGGCAACTCGGCGGCAATTTCGTCGAGAGTGCGGCCGGTGAGGACGGAATTATCGCGCTCATCGATGTTCCATGCGGAATCGATGGCGTCGTCCTGGTGCTTGATCATGAGCCATTCGGGTTGTTTCTCGCCCCTCTTGGTGCGAACTAGTACGAAGCTGCCCGAGAGTTTTTCGCCTCTTAATCTGAATTTAATTTCGCCGCGGTCCAATTGCTCTTGTGCGCCGCGCTTCCCCTCGACGCGAAACCTTCCGCGATCCCAGACCATCACCGTACCCGCACCGTAATTTCCGGGTGGGATAATTCCCTCGAAATCGGCGTAACTCACAGGGTGATCTTCGGTTTGCACCGCCATACGTTTATCGGCGGGATTCAGGGAAGGACCTTTGGGCACAGCCCAAGACTTGAGCGCGCCATCAATGGCTAAGCGAAAGTCATAGTGCAGCCGGCGCGCGGCATGTTTCTGCACGACGAACGTGCCTTCGAGTTGCGGAACCACCTCGGCAGAGGAAGGCTCGGGAGTCCGATCAAACCGGCGTTTTCGGTGGTATTGCTCGAGGCGAGGCATGAGCATATTTTAACTGAGCTGTTCCAAGGGGTGGGTAGTGAGTAGAGAGATTCTGAAGAAGGACTTGGAGTTGGAGTTAGAAAACAGGGCGAAATGGCTACCTGCGAAAAAAGATTCTAGCCCGGTTCGGATGTCATCTCAGTCGATGGAAAGACCACTTCGACGGCGGTGCCCCAATCGCCGCTGCGGACTTGTATGTGCCCGCCAAGATTGGCGACTCGTTCCCGAATGCCGCTGAGGCCGACGCCCGCGGTCCTGCCCTGACTACCACTTTCCTTCGTCGTTGCTGCCATGCCCTTACCCTGATCTTCGACCTTGAGCCGGACTTGCTTGTTGCCAAAGGACAAGGAGATGCTGGCGGTTGAGCTATTAGAGTGGCGATGCACGTTCGTTAGGCACTCCTGGAGGATGCGAAACAGGCCAAGCTCCAGTTCTCGCGGAAGCCGGCCCATCTCTTTGGGCACATCGAGACTCACCTTGATCCGGCTGCGCTCGGAAAACCCCGACACATACCAGGGAAGAACACCGGCCAAACCGAGCTCTTCCAGCAACGGCGGATGTAGAAGGTAAGAAATCGTGCGGACCTCGGACAAGGCCTGATCGATGAGTTTCGAGGATTCTTCAAGGTAAGCAGCGCCGCGGGAGTTGACGCGCCCGAGATGTTCCACAGCGAGCGAATGGTTCAACTTGGCCATCGAAAGCAACTGGCCGGCGCTATCGTGCAAGTCGCGGCCCAGCTTACGCCGCTCTTCATCCCGTAGATTCAGAAGATGACCTGAAACAACGCGTAATTGCTGCTCGGTGCGCTTTAATTTCGAGAGATCGGTATCCAGGTGCAAACGTCCGATGGCTGTGCCGGCATTGTTTCTCCAAGCCATCCAGCGGCTGGCGACGGTAATCTGCGTTCCCAAGCGCGTGGTTTCTTTTAGCTCGTATTCCCAATAACCCTCGCGCCGCAGGATATTTTCGATCTGAGCAAGAGGCCGGGGTAGTTCTGCTTTTAGCAGTTCGAGAAAAGGTTTACCGCGGACCTCGGCTTCCTTCCAGCCGTAAAGGCGTTCTGCAGAAGGGTTCCAGGCGAGAATCCTGCCAGCAGGATCGACCAGAGTTATGGCATCGCGGGACGACAGGAATAGCTGGCCCACTCCACGCTTCCATTCTTCTACGGCGTTTTTCTGTTCCTCGCCGCCAGGCGAGGTGGGGTTGTCAAAAACGGGCGACGCACTCATTGGGGCATCCGTTGACATGGCTAGCAAACAAGCTAATTACGCCGGAGGACTCTTCTTGGCGGTTCCCACGAACGTCTGGAGCGATTGCTCCATCAGCAAATTCAATCCGATTCCTAAACGCCTCAGGTCAGAGATCAGCGGAAGCAGATCCGTTACAGTCAGATTTTTTTGGATCACTTGGTAGGCAGCTTCCTCCACGACCCGAAAGTCCTTGGCGATGTTCGCAGCAGAAGCGCCCCCGCGAGCTCTCCATTGGCCATATTGTGCAGCCGAACGCAACGCATCGGGCTTGGGCTCATCGCTTTGCTGGTCCATAAAATCGATGACTGAACCCAGAAATCCGGAAAGGAAGCGGGCAAGTTCCTCAGAGGAGTTTGAGGAATTTTTGGCGTCGCGCTTAATAGCCGCCATAATGGCGGCCTCGAGTTCTGCGCTTTTTTCCTTGAAGAGGGCGGAAATGCGCTTCGCTTCAGCTTTGCCGGTGGAGTTTTCGAGTTTTCCCCTCAGGGCATTGACGAGCGAATCGATTTCCACCGGCTTTACGAGATAATCGTCTACCTGGCTGTGGATGGCCTGTAAGGCTGTCTCGAATGCCGGATAGCCCGTCAAGATAAATACCGTGCAATTGGGCTGAATATGCCGCATGCCGCTGCCCACGAGGAAGCCATCGCCTTCTTCGCCAATATTCAGATCGGTGACCAGCGCGTCGAACTGAAAAGAATTAATCTCAAAAAGGGCATCCGCGACGCTCTCGGCAACGTGCACGTCAAAACCAGCTTTCTCCAGAATGGGCGGCAATGTGAGGCGAATGCTTGGTTCGTCGTCAACAAAAAGCACGCGCTTCCGTCCTTTGTTCTCGGCCATCGTCTCTCCAGCAACTTCGGTCAGGCTTCTGTATCCTCTTCCGGCCTGCGATCGCGTTTCTTCAAACTCAAAGCTCTATCGGCAAGAGCGAGATAATGCTCCAGCCGCGACGGCTCGCGCGTACGGTCTCCCAGGGGAATCAGGCGCGGTCCCTCATCGCGGGCCGCATCCTCGCTGGGCGGCAAGAGCTCAACGCGCCTTTTTAACTGCTTTCGCTTGAGTCGCGGCCCCGGATTGTCCCGAGCTCTCATGGCCTAGAGCCGAATGAACTTCCAGTTGCGGCAATGCCCGAGCCTCCTCAGGCTCGGCCCCTGCCATCCTGCGCTTGCGATTCTCAATTTCACGAAGTTCCCGCAGGATATTCTCCTCCTGGCGAACATACTCCTTCTCGGAGATTTCGCCCGACTCCAGTGCGAGTTGCAGCTCGAGCAACCGTCTTTTGGCAGGCGCGGTGTCTGTGTATTGCTCCTCGGCGACCTGCTGCAAAGTGCGCAGAACGAATTTGATTCCCGAAATCGGGAGAGACAATAGATCGTCGATCAGGAACACCGGCCACTCCCTCCTGCATTACGAGGCTGTCACGCGCTCCAGTTTCAGCCTGATGTTCACAAAGTTATAAGGGGGCCAGGGTCCCGTGTATTTGAACTTGAGGCGTTTTCCATATTTTTTGGCGATCTTATTGACCACCCGATCGAATTCGGATTCGCGCTCGCGTTCGACCAGGAAGGCCGCGTTCATAATCATCTTGTCGCCGATGGGCTGATTGTCACGCGAAGCTACGCAACAAATGCGTAGCGCTTCATAGATTTCGCGGACGTATTGAATGGCGCGTTCAGCTAAGGCCTTGTCGATCATGCGCCCCAGCTGCATGCGTGCGAAGTAAGTCGACTGCAATTGCTTGCGAATGATCTCGCGATGGAAGCGGCGGATCTCGTCGTTCTGCTCCATCAATTCCTGGATAATCTGATCGCGATCCCAATTGACTTTCAGTCCGAACTCCAATTTGCCAGCCATCTGTTCGAGCACGTCTTTGACCGAAGAATAGATTCCCTTCAAAACTTCCCGGATATCGTCGTCGGTACGAAAAACGGTACCGAAGCTCATGGGAATAATAGTGTGATTCTTCATCACCGTCTCGATTACGTGCTCGTGAGCCAAGGCGTTTTCTCGCGTGGGGTCGAAGATGGCCACAGCGGTTTTACTCACTACGGCGGCAATGTCCAGATAATTTACGGTGTAGACCTGCTCACCCGCGCCGCCGATGCCAATACTGCCGAAGGTCATGGCCCCTTTGGAGCGAACAATTCCATACACATACCGCCCGCCCTCTCCCGGGGTTGGTGACGACGCGGCAGCAGGCGCCTCGTTGATCTTCACGTGCAGATCATTTTTTAGGCTAGAATTGCCTTTCCGCGATCGTTCAACTTTGGCCGGCATCAGGTTCCTCGCTCGAACAGCTTTCAGGCTTGTCGAAACGCTATCGTCGTCGCTCAATCTTCATATTCACATCATCGTCGGACTTCTTCACGGGGCTCACGTCGAAATCGGAAACACGAGATTGATTACAGTTCCTTTGCCTACGGCACTTCGCACGCGAATCCGGCCAGTGTGATTCTCGACAATTCCTTTCACGATCCACAGGCCGAGGCCCGTTCCCTTTCCGCCCTTGGTAGTCACAAAAGGCTCGAACATGGATTTTTGAATTTCCGGGCTGATACCGCAGCCGGTGTCGGCGATAGTAAGGCTGATCCAGCGGCGCAGCCCGTCCGTGGAACGGATCGCTCGCGTGCGAATCACCAGCCTGCCGCCGGCGGTCATACTGTCGCGAGAATTGACGACCAGATTCGATAGCAACTGCCGAAACTGATCGCCGGATCCCTTGAACGCCGGAAGCTCGCCTAGCCTCTTATCCACGACGATGCTGGCCTTGGCGAGCGGGCGTGCAAAGAGCGCCAGGGTGTCTTCGACCACCCCGTTTAGGTCGAAGCTCTCAAACTGCACCACATTCCGGTAGAGGCCGAGCATTTGGCGCACGATGCGGGTCACGCGTTCGGTCTCATTCTTGAGCACGTCGTAAATTTGCTTCGACTCCGGCTCTATTTCCTCGCCCAGGATATGTATGGCGTTCTTGATCGCCTCCATGGGGTTATTAATTTCATGGGCAATGGTGCCCGCGAGCTTGCCGGTGGCGGCGAACTTTTCGATTTCGAGCATGCGCCGCTCCATTTGCAATTGCTCGAGTTTTCGCCAGGCAGTGAAATCGCGTAGGACGGTTACAGTGTAAGAAACCTGGCCACGCGCATCATAAATTTTGCCCGAACGCGCGGCATATTCCACTTCCGTCTGGGAAGAAGGGTTGTAGAGGCGCAGAGAGCGGTTGTCCTTGTCGGCAAAGGAAAAAGTGAAGGCAGTCAAATAAGCATCCAGCTTGGCCAGGTTTTTCATGACCTGAGGATGCTTGGAACCCTCGGAGATTCCAAAAAGCTCTTTCGCTAGTGAATCCAGGAGCACGATCTTTGCCGAATTATCGGCGACGATGATCGGATCTCCGACGTTTTCGATCACCAGATTGAGGCGGTCCCGTTCCTGGCGCACGATCTCTTCGGCAATACGCAATTTTTCGAGATTGGCGCGCACTTCCATATCGGCGCGGCGCAAATCGGTCACGTCGCGCATCACTGTGACCATACCGGTTCGTGTTCCATCCGAGCTTTGCGTGGGCGCGCAGACGGCTTCGAAGAGGACTTCCTCGCCTTCCATGACATCCACCAAGGTAAGGTCGCGCGAACTATCTTTTCCGCTGACCATCATAGAGGAGAGCGCAGCCGAAAACAGGAGATTATTCAACTCCACGGCTCGGCGCCCGCCGTCACCGATGCCTTCCGGCACGCGGAAGAACCTTTCGGCAGCGCGGTTTTGAATGGCCACGCGGTGCTGCTCGTCCGTAAAAATGACCGGGTCGGCCATGCTCTGCATCACGGCGCTGAGGCGCGAGATGGTCACTTCCATATCACGCATGCGATTGAAATAGTGTTCGATTTTGAACAATCGCGCCAGATAACTATTGGCACGCTCAGCAAGACTGCGGAGTTGATCCAGCCGGGTTGAAGAGGTGTCTTTGCCGACCTGAGCAAGAAGTAGCGCGGCGTAAGCGCGCATGCCGCATGCGCTGCAAGTCTGCCCCTCCAACGGTAAATGGCGGGAGAGGCGGGCATTTTGAACCGCAAGACAATCCTCGCGGCGTTCGCGTTCCGCCTCCCAGCAACGCGTCCTGCTCCGATAAATCATGGGGTAGGCGTAGAAGGACGCGCCTCTGCCCGCGGGATTCCGCAAGACGCCAGGATGGAGCCGCTGCAGGACTCCCATAAGGGGATTATCGCGGGCCCAAAGTGAGGTGTGAAACTTTTCCACTTCGGTTCGATCGCAGTTCAGTGAGGCGGAAGCTTTGACCTCGCTATTTTCAAAGTCCACGTCGAGCACAAGCGCTCGTGGGAAACCGATCTTCACGATCTCTTCGAGAAGTATGGGGAAGATCTCTTCGGAACGTTCCGCCGAGAGCAGGCGCAGTGCCGCGGAGTCCCCTACCCTCTCCTGCATGAGCAGGACGGGTTTCTCCAAGACTCGCGGGCTAGCCACCGGAACCATTCATTGACCATCTCATTCTAACGCCGGTTGCCCCGACGCGTAGAGGCACGAGGCACACGCCGAGCTGGTTCAATGGCCAGCTCCGTCTCTGTGCTTGCACCAAGCTGCGGCCTAGCCACCAAGCCGGTGAGCCCGACGGCATCCGCGTACTTCAAATAGGTATCGATGGATGCGACCACCACGCGTGCTTCCACCGTGATCAGGTCAATACCGACCAGGGAGATGCGCACCCAGGCGTCAATAACGATGCCCTTGTCAAGAACTCGATCAAGAACATCGATCAGGCTCGATCCACCCGATACCCGTTCAACTGCCCTTAGGACCGTCCTCCTCTAAATTAGACTCTCCGTCTAGGCTTCGCTGCTCTCGAAGCTCCTGGTCGGCGAGCAACTCGCTGGGCTTGTGGGAGCGTGGCGGGTAGCGGGCCTTGCAGCGTCAAATGCGGGTCGTATTTCCACCAGTTCAGCCCCATCTGCTCGGCCTTATCAACAGAACAAATCACTAAGCGAATGCGAATCGTGAGTAACTCGACGTTTGCAAGCGAGATACGGATATCTCCGGCAATGACCAGACCCTTATCGAGAACGCGATCCAAAATGTCTACAAGGTTCGTCGTTCCAGAGATAGATGGCACTTTCTCCATAGAATCGCGCTCTCTTTTTGGGCGGGTTTAGACGTGCAGATCCCGTCCAGAGGACGAAGGGCGGGATAGTAGTAGCCATACAAAAATGCGTCAATAAGTGTTTCCCTGTATGCCTCGAAGAAAGTATTTGCTTTTTCAACAACTTGGAACGGCGAGACTTGGTTCTTAGCGAAGATGGCCTAATGGGCCCAGGTCGATATTCAAGTCGGAAGGCGAAAGGCCGAATTGTTCAGCAAGCTCGGCGATCTTGGCTTCCAGCTTCATCAAGGCCTCACCCATCTGCTCGATTTCCTGATCGCTGACCGTCCCCCCCTCCATGCGGCGGATGGCCTGTCGCTCCAGCAATTGCCGCAAGAAATCGATCAGGGTAAGAACGAGCTTGGCGAGTCCCTGTTCAACATTATCGGGGGACAGCTCGATGCGGGCGGGGACCGAGGCGGCCCCTTCTCGGACGCCGGAGTCTTCCGGCGAATCTTTCCTGAACGGCTTCTCATTCATGTGCGGTTTCTACAAATTCACTCGGAGGCCAAGGGCCCGTGATGCGTGCAGAAATTCCCCCAGGTGTCACTACGCGGCCGATTTTCTCTAAGAAGACAGGGAGCGACGAACGATCCACGAGCGCAAAACCGCGAATTCCGGATGGCGTATCGTGCTGAACCCATTTTTCGGCAAGCGAATCAGAGGCGCGCCGGAATTCCTTCAGAATGGACTGGGCCTCTTGGTATCGCGCCCGCCGATGTTCGAGATAGCTTCTGCCCGATTGCATCGAGTATTCAGGTGTGCCGCCGGACTCGAGCGTGACACGGAGATCCATTTGGACCTTGTTGCGCAATTGATGCAAGGCGCTGCGGTAGTCCACGGATCGGCCTTCTACGAATTGCCTCAAAACCTCTTCGCTTTCGACGACTGTCGGGAAGCGAAAGGGGATGATAGAGGCTTGCTCGAAGATCCTTTGCAAGACTTGGCTGAAATCTTTCACCATTTCAGGAAAGTGCCCTTGATGCATGCGCGCATCGAAATCAGACACAAAACAGCGCAGCATACCCACGTCGATTCCCTCAATCCGTGCTCCCTCCACTCCGCGAGGGGGTAAGCGGATTTGACTCTGTTGTTCGGCGATGCAATAAGCGAGCACGGGCTTGTGATGTGGTACTACCGCCCCTTTTTAACTCTTTGGCTGGCGACCGAGAGCCGGACGTTCTGTCCAGCCGGGCGTTGACATGTGGCGCAGCGCTGTCTCGACGGAGCTCACGATGAGGTCTAGGCCCAGATAAACCAAATCCACACCTGCCAGCGAGAGCACCAGATTGCCGCGAATGATCACACCCGTGTTGAGCACGTGATCGATCAAATCCAGCAGCGTCAGATCTGCGGACTCTTCATTGCCAAAGAGAACGATCTCGGCCGTTTTTTCAGTCATCGCTCGATCCAGACGATTTCGGCTGCGAAACGAACGAAAACGGCGGCCAAGGCCCGGAACACTCGATCCGCCGTTTATTTTTCCATTTTCTAGAATAACTGCGGACGAAGCTTTCCAGTTTCTTGCGATCCACCCGCTTCAGCAGGACCGTCTTGTGAAATTCCAGGTCACGCCTGGCCGCAGCGAACTTTCCCCCTTCTGCGACGTCGTCTGCGATCGATCGCAGCGCTTTGGCGAAATCCAGTAACTCGGGGCTGGCCCGCTCAACCGTTCGATGAGACAGCGCAGATTTCGCCTGCAGGTATTCCTTTCCGCTACGAGCTTTCTTCCTAAGCATAGGTGCCGCCGGCAGCGCAAGAACCTTAACGTCCCACTCCTCCTTGCCGCGTATGCGATCGAGATCGGCCTTCAAAACAGCTTGCCTGCTACCGATATGAGACTGGAGCGATTTGTCGTCGAGGAATTCTATTCCGAAACGTGCCGGCAGAACGTCCGCGGCCAGAGCAATCGTGGAAAGGACCAGCTGGTGCCGCGTCGTGGCTTCGGCAAGCCAATCAAGATCTTGCATATTCTCCGAGAGATTCAGAGCGAACTCGGTTTCGGGCACCCGGCTGATCCAGCAGATGAGGCCGCCGCAAGCAATCGGTTCCACGGGGGCGGTTCCATCGACGCCCTTTAAACTGCGAAACAATTCGGCGGAGGGACCAGGGGCCTGCGTCAGGCCATATAGGTGAATGACCCTAGCCTGTGACTGAGCGCGTCGAACGGGCCTGGAAAGCCGATTGAGCCTCACGCCAGGCGCCATAACTCACCCACGAAGGTGCGGAGCGCCCTCTTACCCGCAATCTCATGGGCAAAATCTCGCACCACGTACAACGGAATCTGCGAATGACGCGCCGACAACTGACGGAGCGTACTGAGCTGCCATTGGCGCCTGCGCGTACATCGACGGCACTTGCCCACGTCTTCCTTGAACAGAACGCGATTGACAAATATGGCTGCGGTGGAAAGGCGCAGCTTGGAGAGTTCGGCGATGAGCCGCTCGGTTTGTCTGTCAGGCAGCGCTTCCGGAAGCATAACGACGTAGACGCAAGTTTGCCGCGAGTTTTTCAGAAACTCCACCAACTCGCGGACACTCTTCCCCAGTTCCGCGATTTTGACCCCAGCATCACGCGCCAGAGCGAGTGTACGGTGGTGAGCCAGACTTATCAATAATAGCTTGGTCCAGACCAGGATGCGATCAGGCGTGCGCAGAAGATCGAGAGCATGGCCGGTGGGGGCCATGTCAATCAACACCCGGCTCGCACGGCCGCGCACCAGGTCGAATACGCGCAGCACGGCGAGGATTTCATCCAGTCCCGGCGGAACGCTTTCGAGAAGCTGCGAAAAGAGCTGGCGCTCGAACCAGAGATCGACGTGCACGCTCGATGCTTCGCCAGAAGTGGCCTGGTTGATCATCTGCTTTACGCGGCCAGCCCAACTTCTGAATACAGCGACAGCATCCATCTCCGACGCGCGAAATTTCGCATCCCCCAGAACGGAACGGGGTTGATCTGAGATCTCAGTCTGGAAGACGTCGTCCAAAGAAGGGGCTGGGTCGACCGAGCAAATATCGACCGCTTCACTACTGCGGAGCCGGGAACTACAACCGAGGGCCGCGGAAATCGTTGTCTTCCCGACTCCCCCTTTGCCCAAAACCATGGAGAGATTTCGATCCAAAATCGGCCACTCTACGCGCGATAGCGGCAGCGCACGAACCCTTGACTTTGGCGAGGCGGCTTTCCACGTAAAGCTCGTGCCTGCAAAGATATGGCCACCAAAGTCTCGGAGCCGCGCCCCCATTACCGGCGCGCCGGCGTCTTCGGCGATGTAAATGCTTTTTGAGGGAAAATGACGCCGAAAAAAAACGCGTGCAGTACAAGTTGCCTCGTGTCGCAGACGGCAAATTCGGCAGTGCTGGGATCCGAGCACGGCCCTGTTCAAAACGATGCCCGTAAGGTCCACATCAGGTGAGAGCGAACGGAGCGCGATGATAGCTCGCTGGGACACATTGAAAGAAAATCTTTCAGGCGTAGTCACCAAAAAAATCTCCGCATTGCTGAGCAGTTCCGCCCTGACCGTCTCCACCATGCGTCGCCACTCCTCCACCAGAGGATTCGAAGCGCCTGGTACGGCGCCGCCGAAGAGTTCGGCCAAGAGCCGATCACGGCTGGCAGCCAACTCCAGGATGTCGAGAAAACTCGAGAAATATTGTGGTAACGCGAAAAGCCTCAAAGTGTGCCCTATGGGAGCGGTGTCCACCACGATCTGATCATATTTGCCAGAGGCCAGGGCGTCAGCGATGGCGAGAAGGGAGGCCATTTCAGCCATTCCTGGGAGCGTCGTTTCCAACAAAGGTTCAATATCGGCGCGGGAGAAGATGGAGCCAGTCTCGAGTATCGAGAGGAGCCTTTCC
Organism: Acidobacteriota bacterium; assembly: GCA_003223325.1. Taxonomy (GTDB): domain Bacteria; phylum Acidobacteriota; class Terriglobia; order Acidiferrales; family UBA7541; genus Palsa-189. Next base: position 128,761 of record QHYS01000057.1, on the reverse strand, counting down.
TTGTGCCGGCTCAGAAAAGCGTGAAACTGCTTCTCGGCGTCGACCTGCCAGACGTCTAGCCGCGCCTTGGGAGCCAGGCGTAGCTTTTGGGGGCGATCAACGAGCGCTTGACCAAAGATGTCCGAAAGGGAGTGGGCCGGGTCCGTCGAGAGCAGGAGCACGGATCTTGTCCTGTTCCGCATCGCATGATGCAAGGCGTAGGCGGCCGAAATCGTCGTCTTACCAACGCCCCCCTTGCCAATAAATAGGGTCAACTTCGACACCCGGCCATTCTAGACAAGGCGAACGCCCAGCAAAAGATGGGTTGCACCCGTCATGAGCTTCACGCACGGTGGGGAACAATCCGTACTAGGCGCACGGGGTATGACCGAAACGACCCTTTTTGAGTGAGTTGTGTCTTCGCATCGGGAGTTTATCGGTACTTTGACTGAGCCTTTCTCGGGTCTCGTTCTCGCGAGAAATACGTGTCCAGTAGGGATGAGAGGCCAGCGTTTTACGCCCATTCTGTGGGTTTACACCGGATTCTCACCTGCTGCCTTTGGATGCAGACTCAGAGGGAAATCGTGGGTGGAGATGAAAGAAGCTCACGATCCAGGAAGAATCCGCACACGCTTTTCGGCAAGAGTTCCGCACGGAAACGCGGTCTCTTCAGGAGAGCGCAATGAGTATTCAGGGTCGAGTACTTGATCCCACCAAACGGAGCCCGCAGCTGCAAGAATTTGAGGCCGCCCTTCGCTGCAGAATCGTAGGACAAGACGAGGCGATCGAGGCGCTAGTGGCGGTTTTTCAGGTGTTCTGCGCGGGCCTGAATGCGTCCGGGCGTCCGGTGGGCAATCTGCTGTTTTTAGGACCCACTGGATCAGGAAAGACGTGCATCGTCGAGGCCGCGGCAGAAGTTTTATTCGGCGAAAAAAGAGCAGTTCTTAAAATCGACTGCGCGGAATTTCAGCATTCGCATGAAATTGCCAAACTCATTGGCTCGCCCCCCGGCTACCTGGGGCACAGGGACACTCACCCTCTCATCACCGAGGAAAGACTGAGTCAGTATCATACCGATAAGCTCAAACTCAGCCTTTTACTCTTTGACGAAATAGAAAAGGCCAGCGATGCTTTCTGGCAATTACTGTTGGGCATCCTGGACAAGGCCACTCTGACGCTGGGCGACACGCGTCGCGTGGATCTTTCGCAGACCATTATCTTTCTGACTTCCAATCTGGGAGCACGCGAAATCGCCGCTTTGGTGAGCAAGGGGATGGGATTTGTTGAACCATCCGCCGAATCAGCCGATGGCCTAAACGTAAAACTCGAACGCTCGGCGCTAGAAGCAGCCCGACGCAGATTTTCGCCGGAGTTCATGAACCGGCTCGACCGCGTCGTTGTTTTTCACCAGCTTCAACCGGAGCAACTCGGAGAGATCCTTGATATCGAACTGGCAGTTGTGCAGCAGCAGGTGTTGGATGCAGGCCGCGTGCCCTTCATGTTCCGCGTGACGCCAGATGCGAGAGCCTTCCTCTTGCGCGAAGGCACAGACCTAAGGTATGGAGCACGGCATTTGAAACGCGCTATTGCCCGGCAAGTGGTTTCGCCGCTCGCTAACTTGCTCGCCTCTGGGCAGGTCGAACTCGGCGATGTGGTATGCATCGACTGGGATAGCGACAGGCGATGCTTGGTGTTTCAGAACCACGGGCCTACGCCGCCTTCGCCAGTTCCACAACAGCCAGTCACTGCCGTCGCGACCACGATCGGCGGACGCGTACGTCAGTTCGTCGCCGGTGCAAGCGCCTCGTAAGGCTAGAAATGAGTGACAATCGTAGTCCCCCTTTTGGTGATCACGTGCGGTAGTCCTTCCTAGAGGTAGTCCTTCGAAGGTCACCTAAGAAGCAAAGAGTTTGCTAATTGACGTTGCCTTTGGCTAGAGCTAAGCAAGATTTGGAGCAAAATGAGCTTGCCCGCCAGGAGCAGCGGAGCAGAGGAGTAGGCCCGCGCTTGACAGCCACTAATCCGACATCGTATTTTTGTTGGTCGGCGTAAAGGGACTTCTGTATACAGGGCGTGTGCGAGTTCTGAGTGTTTGCGATCGCTTCTTTCTCGAACTGCTCTTGCACCAGGTAATCCACAGTCCTGTGATCTTTTCGGATGCCCGACACACCCACGGGCTGGGGCATGGCCGGCTGCAGTACGTGTGCCAGAAGCAGGCTGGGGAATTTTCCGTTCGACACTAGAATGTGGGGGCCGATAACGACATGGCGGAGGAGTCGGTAACAGTTAGTGAGGGCCACTTTGTAGGTACCCTTCGGCGGGACGCCTGGTGGACTGAGATTCTGCCTGCGGCCCTGCTCTTAGGGGCATTCGGTATTTATGCGACGTACCGGGCTTTCGAGGGCGCCTATTATGCCTGGGGACCCTATCTTTCGCCCTTCTATTCGCCGCTGATGGATCCGCAGCACCATTTCTGGCCGCTGTCTCCGGCGCTTCTGATCCTTGTCTTTCCGCTGGGATTTCGCACCACCTGCTACTACTACCGCAAGGCTTACTACCGCGCGTATTTCATGGATCCGCCGGCCTGCGCGGTCGGCGAGCGCAAGCGCTCCTACTGCGGAGAGACGAAGTTCCCGTTCATCCTCCAGAACATGCATCGCTACTTCTTATACGCCGCTTTTATTATCCTGGGCTTTCTTTGGTACGACGCCCTAGTCGCATTTATCCTCGACGGCCACTTCTTCATTGGCGTGGGAAGCATCATCATGCTGGTGAACGTGATTTTGCTTTCGACCTACACGCTTTCCTGCCACTCTCTGCGCCATCTGATTGGCGGGAAAGTCGATTGCTTCTCCTGTGCCTCGTTTGGATCTTCGCGGCACGCAGGGTGGCGAGGGATTAGCATTCTCAACGAGAGGCACATGCTCTATGCCTGGTGCAGCTTGATTTCTGTCGGCCTCACCGATCTTTACATCCGGCTGGTTGCGGCCGGAGTGCTGCGGGACATCACAATCCTGTGACTACAAAGTTCGAAACACACGAACATGATGTCTTGATTATTGGTGCGGGTGGCGCCGGTCTGCGCGCGGCTATCGAGGCGTTGGGTCAGGGAGCGTCGGTCGGCGTGGTTTGCAAATCCCTGCTTGGTAAGGCTCACACCGTCATGGCGGAAGGTGGCATCGCAGCAGCCATGGCTAATGTGGACCGTGCAGATGACTGGCGAACGCATTTCCGCGACACCATGCGCGGCGGCAAGTTCCTTAACCATTGGCGCATGGCCCAGCTCCATGCGCAAGAAGCTCCTGACCGTATTCGCGAACTTGAGCAATGGGGCGCGCTTTTCGACCGCACTGCCGACGGGCTGATCCTTCAACGGGCCTTTGGCGGGCATACATACAAGCGTTTGTGTCATGTGGGCGACCGCACCGGCCTGGAGATGATCCGCACGCTGCAGGATCGCGGCGTCAGTTTGGGTATCGACGTGTACATGGAGTTCGCCGTCACACGCTTACTTAAAGACGGCGATCGAGTTGCCGGTGCCTTCGGCTATTGGCGCGAACAGGGCCGCTTCGTTGTCTTTAAGGCCAAGTCCGTCGTGCTAGCAACGGGCGGGCTTGGAAAGATCTACAAAGTTACTTCGAACTCCTGGGAATACACGGCGGATGGAATGGCTCTCGCGTACGATGCCGGGGCCGAGCTGAAGGATATGGAGTTCGTTCAATTCCATCCCACGGGCATGGTGTGGCCGCCGGGCGTGCAAGGCATTCTGGTTACCGAGGCGGTCCGCGGAGAGGGGGGCATTCTTCGGAACAAGGCTGGCGAACGCTTCATGGAGAAGTACGATCCGAAGCGGATGGAGTTATCCACACGCGACGTCGTAGCACGTGCCATCTATACCGAAGTACGTGAAGGCCGCGGCTCGGAACACGGCGGCGCGTTCCTGGATATTTCTCATAAGCCCGCGGAATACGTAAAGAAGAAACTCCCCAGCATGTATCACCAGTTCCTCGAATTGGCGGACGTGGACATCACCAAAGGTCCGATGGAAGTGGGACCCACTTGCCACTACATGATGGGGGGAGTGCGCGTCGATCCAGAAACTGCAGCAGCGACGGTGCCGGGGTTGTTCGCCGCAGGCGAAGTTGCAGCCGGACTCCATGGCGCAAACCGCCTGGGAGGCAATTCGCTTTCTGACCTACTGGTCTTCGGAAGGCGGGCGGGTTTGGCGGCCGCCCAATGCGCTAAAAAAATCAGTCAGCCGTCGATTGATTCAGCGCAGATCGAAGGGGCCGAGCAAGAAATGCTGGCTCCGTTTCAGAATGTAAGTGGCGAATCCCCCTTTCAGATCCATCGGGATTTGGAAGATACGATGCAAAAGCTGGTGGGAATCTTCCGCAATGAAGAGGACCTGCGCCGGGCGTTGAACGAATTGGAGAAGCTGAAGGCGCGTGTCAAGCGTGCTCAGGTGCAGGGATCGCGTCTTTTTAACCCGGGTTGGCACTTGGCGCAGGACTTGAAGTCGATGCTGACGATTTCAGAAGCGGTCACGCGAAGCGCCTTGGCGCGGCGCGAAAGCCGCGGAGCGCACAGCCGCATCGACTATCCGTCACTGGACACTGTGTGGGGACAGCAGAACAATATTATCTCCTCGCAAGGCGGGTCCATGGCGCTTCGCCAGGAGCTTGTTCCCACCCTACCTAAGGAGTTGCAAAAGATTCTTTCCGAGGAAAAGTAGAAGACTAGTCGCGGAGGAAACTGATGGCCGAGGCGATTTTGGAAGTTTTTCGGGGAGACCGCCAGGGCGGCAAAACGGAGCAGTACCGTGTCCCCGTGGCTCCCGGAATGGTCGTACTCGACGCCATCCACTACATCCAGGGACATCTGGCGCCAGATTTGGCGGTGCGCTGGAATTGTAAAGCGGCGAAGTGCGGCTCGTGTTCGGCCGAAGTCAACGGCCGCCCGCGGCTGATGTGCAAGACCCGTATGGATGCACTGCCGCCAGACAAGCCCATCACCGTCTTTCCGATGAAATCTTTTCCGATACTGAAGGACCTGGTTACGGACGTTTCTTGGAACTACAAGGTGAACAAGAAGATTCCGCCATTTACGCCCCGACCAGGCACGGACTGGAAGGTTTACCAAGAGGACGTGGATCGAGTGCAGGAGTTCCGCAAATGTATCGAATGCTTTCTTTGCCAGAACGTATGCCATGTCTTGCGCGATCACGATAAATTCGAGCAGTTTGCCGGGCCGCGCTTTTTTGTCCGCGTAGCGGGACTGGAGATGCATCCGGTCGATGGTAAGTCTCGGGCGCAGCTTTTGAGAGATGAGCTCGGCTTGGGATTTTGCAATATCACCAAATGTTGTACTGAGGTCTGCCCCGAAGAAATCCACATCACGGATAACGCCATCATTCCCCTCAAAGAACGGGTCGTGGATCAGTTCTACGATCCGATCCTTATGCTGGTGCGCAAAATTCGCGGAGCGGACAAGGACTTGAAGTAGCAGTAAGCGTGGCGAGCCGCCCAAAGTGGCTGCTTGCGCATACCTGCGGAGTTATTTACCCAACCGGCACGAAAACTCACAAGTACTATAGCGGCTTCCTCCTTTTCGGGCCAAGCTGGACCTCTTGCAACTTCGTCATTCTCTCGCTCTCCCTAGGAGGACGTATGAAGGGCAAGTGGATCTCCCACTTGGCACAAGTAAATAAAGAGCTGGTTTTGATTTTTTCCATTGTCGCGTCAGCGGCACTGGTAAATTTCTTTGTCGAAGGCCAGCGGCTGGTTTTAACCTTTTACAATCTGCCAACGCTTTTCGCCGTGTACTACTTTGGCCGGACTCGAGCGGTACAAGCTGCCGTGGCCACGATTCTTTTCGTGACCTGGGTAAATGTGATGCACCCCTCGCTTTTCAATCACGGCCCCATTCCCGCTGAAGATCTGCTCGGGTGGTCAGATCTGGCGATCTGGGCCGGATTTCTCGTGATCTTCGCTTACGCCACAGGTACTCTCCACGAGCATAGCCAACAACGCATGCGCGAGCTGCGTGAGACTTATTTCGGCGTCCTGCAAATCCTGAGTCAGATGATTTCTAACGACAAGTTCACCCAAAATCACTCCTACCGCGTGTCTATATACGCTACCCAAATTGCCCTCGAACTAGGCCTGAGGGAGGACCAGATCGAAGATGTTCGTGCGGCCGCACTCTTGCATGATGTCGGCAAGCTGGAAATCAGCCGTGAAGTTCTCTATAAGGCCGCGCGCTTGACCGACGACGAGATGAAGGAGATTAGAACCCATGTCGAGCGCGGTGTGGAGATGCTTAGCCCCGTGGGGGGATCGCTGCGACGCGTTCTGCCGATTATTCTGGCGCACCATGACAAGTTTGACGGGTCGGGATATCATCCCACGAAAGCCGAACAGATACCCGTCGAGGCTATGGTCATCAGTGTGGCTGACGTATACGACTCCCTGGTTAGCGATCGTCCCTATCGCAAAGGGCTTTCACCGTTCGAGGCACGAGACACGATCGTAAAGGCGTCGGGGACCGACTTCGATCCGCGAATCGTGAACGCCTTTGAGGCGGCATTCCGCAAGCAAAGGTTGGAAGTCCCCGAAGTTCTCGTGTGATCCGCTGTCCAATACACGACGTCTTCGGACTGATCCTACAGGATTCTGCCGTCCGAAACTGCCCTGCCGTTCAGTCGATTTTTTGCTCTCGATATCGAGCACCCTACTGACCCGAGCCTAAATGGCAGGCGAGGACCAATCGGCCAAAGGGCACGTAACGTTCGCACTCGCCATCGTCAAAGCCAGTGCAATTTCCGATCGCACGTACTCTTCAAGGATCGGAGCCACCGTCCAGGTTCATGTTCGCCGCCGCCGACAGGGAGCTGAGAGTTAGCCTTCAAAACTCAACCCGCCAAACATCTGGGGTCTCGCTGCATCTCGCGAAATCTCACTACGACACTCGCCCATGGAAACATGTCCCTATACCTTGCGCTTACGCATTTGCATGCTTGCTAGCGGTTAATAGCCTCTAAGACACCGCAAAGCCCGCGCGTAATCGACACCAGAAATAATCATGAGTTTAATGGCACAGGTGAGAAACTATGGCAGCTTACGGCGAGCAATGGAACCGGGCGAAAATCATCGTAGTCATGCCTGCGTACAATGCGGCGAAAACGCTCAAAATTACCTATGAGGCTATTCCCCACAAAGTTGTAGACCAGATCATTCTCGTTGACGACGGCAGTACCGACAAAACTCTGGAGATTGCTTGTCAATTGCATCTCACTGTGTTCGTTCACACACGTAATTATGGTTACGGCGCCAATCAGAAAACATGCTACGCGGAAGCTCTGAAAGAGGGGGCGGACATCGTGGTCATGCTTCACCCCGATTACCAGTACGATCCTACACTCTTGCCGGAAATCGTCGCTCCCATCAAGACGGGGCGAGCCGATGTTGTACTAGGTTCCCGATTCTTGGCGGGGAACGCACTCCAGCAAGGCATGCCCTGGTGGAAGTACGTTGGTAACCGGTTTCTGACCAAGCTGGAAAACTGGACGCTGGGCCTCAGCTTGGCTGAATATCATACCGGCTACCGGGCTTATTGTCGGCGGGCTCTCGAACAGATTCCCTTTTCGTTCAATTCTGATAGCTTTGTCTTCGATCAGGAAATGCTCGTCCAGGCGACTCATCTCGGATTTCGGATCCAAGAGGTACCGGTTCCGACCAAGTATTTCCCCGCGGCCTCCAGCGCCAGTTTCTTCGACAGTGTGATTTACGGCTTGAGCATCCTCATTCTCCTGGGCCGTTTCCTTCTGCACAAGATCTCGCTCGTTGAATTCAGACAATTCCAATCGCTCCATTCCCGCTATAGGAGAGTGTCTTGACTCCTTCGGTAGAACCACAGGGTGGCTACGCGTTTAAGAATTTCAAGTACAGCAGCCATTACTGGATCTTGAGAAAACTTGAGCAGGAGCGGAACCCAGTCCGCATTCTCGACGTCGGCTGTGCGTCGGGCTACCTGGGAAAGATCTTGGGCGAAAGAGGTCATCATGTCATTGGAATCGAGAGCGATGCTGCCGCAGCAGAAGAGGCTGGCGCCTATTACGACCTTCTGCATGTCGACGATATCGAAACCTTCAGCTTTCCGTATTGCCGCGAGTTCGACTACATTCTGTTCGCAGATGTTTTGGAACATCTGCGCGATCCCGCGGCAGTCTTGCGCAGATCCCTCCCTGCACTAACAGATTCAGGCAAAGTCGTAGTCTCTGTCCCGAATATCGCGAACTGGATCATTCGTCTCAACCTGCTCTTGGGGAATTTTGACTCCACAGACCGTGGCATCCTCGATAAGACCCATCTCCATTTCTTCACGCTACGAACTGTGAGAAGGATGATGAACGAAGCTTCCTGCCGAGTTCTCGACGTGACTGCTACTCCATTGCCAATCCAACTGGCATTACCGTTGATGGCACAACAAGCCTTCGCGCCGCTCCACGCCCTTCATTACGCACTGACACGTTCGTGGAAAACCATGTTCGCCTATCAGTTCGTCGTCACAGCCACACCGTGCGGCCAGATCCCATTCCGTGCGGGCCGTCAAGTGCCTGCGGAGATGATTCAGGGATGAACCTCAACACCACAATCGATGTGGAAAAGAATTCACTGCGGGAGGTCGGATCCGGACTGCCTCAGGCCGACGCCTTTCATGCCGGCCTCGCTGAGAGATGGCTTCACGATCACCTCCAGGCAATTGCGCTCGCGGTGACGACCGCCGGTTTTGTAGCCAGGATAGTCGCGGCCAATCGAAGCTACTTCAATCCCGACGAAGTGCTTCATTATTTTATGATCAATGAACCTTCCCTCCTTCTTGCTTACAAGGCCAGTCTAACGAATGCCCATCCGCCGCTGCTCTATTTATTGCTGTATCTTTGTCATTTTGCGGGCCACTCCGACTTGGCGCTTCGCCTCCCCTCGGTCTTGGCCGGAACGGCCTTTTGCTGGTTCATCTTCAAATGGATTCAGCCGCTTTTCGGCGGCCCAGCCAGCTTGATCGCCCTGTTTGTTGCGGCGTTTTCGCCTACTTTGATCGCTCTGTCCGCTGAAGTCCGAGAATACGCGCTATTGCTGTTTTGCATGGCTGCAGCTCTCTACTTCCTCGAGCGAGCGTTCGCGGAAAAATCCGTCTCTACCATGTGGCGTTTCTCCCTTTTTCTTTATTTGGCAATTCTCTCCCATTACTCCGCTGCTTTCTTTGTCCTCACCATGGGTGTTTACGCGTTAGCGACAATCGCGGACTCCGAGTGCCCGCGGAAAATCGTGAGTGCTTGGGCCATGGGGCAAACGGGAGCATTGGCAATTTATCTCTTCCTGTACGTAACGCATATATCTAAGATCAGGAACAATCTTGGGGTTTGGGCGACCTCCTTCGGCATTACATTTTTTAAGTTCAATCAGGAAGGCATTTTTCACTTTACCGGCCAGAATACCTGGAACATTTTTCAATATATGTTTCCGCAGCGTTATGTCGCTGCAGCTGTGCTTACTTGCTTTATCGCCGGCGTCGCGTTTTTATTCTTCCGGGACTTTGTGTTCACCTCTCGGAAACAGGTCTCTAGGCATATCGGTATTCAGCTTCTGGTTCCGTTTGCTGCGGTCTGGGCAGCGGCCATCGCTGGGACTTATCCTTTTGTGGCTAGCCGCCACACTATAGTCCTTGCCCCCTTTGCAATCGCGGCAGCGAGCTTCGTGTTTGCAGCCATTTGCCGCCAAAGGCTGTGGGCCGGACTCTTAGTTGCCACTCTGCTTATGGCAGTATCGAATTTGTATGGGATAACCTCAGAACCAGGTATCAGCAAAGCAAATCAAAAACGAGAGCTGATGACCGATGCAGTGAGTTATGTGCATGAGTCGATCCCCAAAGGCGATCTCATCTTGACAGACCAGGAAAGCGGTCTGTCCCTTGCCTATTATTACTGCGGAGTCGAGGAGCCTTCTTTTATGAGTTGGTCTCGTGCGATCTTCGATCAATTCAGTTGCCAGGGGCATTTGATCGTTCCACTCGCTTTCTGGTACTTAAGGCCGGAAGGTCTTGCGGCTCCATTCGAGAAGGTGGTCGGTACCCATGGGTTGAAACCTGGGGATCGGGTTTGGATTTTCCAAGCAGGATGGGGAGGCAATCTCATTGCGCAGCTGCCGCAGCAGCTCGCGCAGTTTCACTGTGTCACTCCTAGGACTTTCGGGCAAAATATCACCATCGTTCCCTTGATGGTTGGGTCGGATCTGTCACCCGCCCCGCAGGCGAAGTGCCTCAATTAGGGGGGCCCTTTCTGGTCTTGTGCCAGGTCCGAAAGAGCGAAAACAGCGCACTCGACCATTCGTTAGGGGATTTTGCGGAACGATGCAGGTATCAGCGCCAGTCTAAAGGCGATCACCTACTGCATTGCAGCTGCAGACTGGACTGCGCTCGCGCCCGCCGCGGCCCACTTGCCGTCCGTGCCTAGCGTGTAGCAGGCATTGTTTACGATCGCGAGGCTCAATCCTCCGCCGTCGACCACAAACACGGGCGAGTTGACGCTCGGGACCGGACGATCTCTGAACCGAACGGGGGGATTTACGACGAAAGCGCTATAGTAAATGCCACCAGCGAAGAGTCGGAGAGTTGAATCTGGAGATTCGATGAGTTGGTTCGGCTGCTTGATTCGCGTCCAAGCTAAATGCGACCAAGCCTCCACCCGGCAGCCTCGGCTGGCCAGACAACTCCGCACCAGTTGCCTGCGAGCTGAGCTGGCAGAAGCATCCCGCAATTGCAGGCCTTCAGCTATGCCTTGCAAGAAGGTTCGCACCGCCACAGGGCTCTCCTGGCCGTTCGTGCCCGCGCCTAAAATGTATTTGCTCGCAACGTAGGCAACCGTAGACCCTTGCTGAACGAGCGCCGTCTTCGCGGTTGCGTTCCAAACGTAAACCGAACTGCCGCAAGTGAAGTGCGCGTATGCCCTTATCGCCCCGCCCGGATGTTTATAGCCGCGTACGGCACTGCCCGATTTGCATCCCGTGATTAGAATCGTTCCGGATGGATCCTGGGCGTGCGCAGGACGTGAAACGAGACCGATTGGGAAGGCTAGAAGAAGCAGAACGATGAGTTTTGAGTTGTTCATTAGCCGGGCCGCGACTTCTACAACCAAGCCTAAACAGCGGCCGGGCGGCCAGCAACGTTTTCGGCAGTCGTGAGCGACGAATCATATAACCTGATCGAAAGGAGAGATTTTCTTACCGGCCATAAGTACAGGTGAGCGGCCTGCCATGGAGCTTCCATTCCTGATCGGTAACCCACCGGCGGAGATCCTCTTCTTTTGCTATTCCCGGTCCGTGGTGCCCTCCAATTGGGCCAACTCTTCCTGGGTCTTCTTCCACCACCTTCCTTCTTTGCTTTGCATACCCTTGACCCTGAGTCGAACTCGAATAAAACCGGAGGATATTCGTCCTGCGCAGTTGCTTTGCCTGTGTTGAGGTCTTTGCTGGAAACGACGGTCGTCCCGGACTTCAGTTGCCGTACGGCCGCGGTATATCGTTCGGTGACGGATTGGAAGTTCTGCTGAAAGAGAGATTCCATCTGCGGCGTCGCTGGCTTGAAAGAAAAGAATGTGAAGAAAACTACTTTCGGAAAGAGGTTTAGGAGGAACGCGAGAAAAGGGGCTCCGAAGCCTAGCTTTTGGTAGTAACGAATGGCTACGGACGGATTGACAGTCACTGGGGCGCGGGCGGGAGCTTTCGCCGCACGACAAACGACCTTGAGAAGGAACGCTGACAGAGCCAGTCGATTGTGTCGCCCTTTGGAGTTCTAAATTCGTGGCAACTGTACCTCACTTGGCCGGAGGTACAGTATCGCCTGTCCCTGGCACTTTCTTAGAATGTATCCAGGAATGAATACAGAAAGGGCCCGTTAAGAGCAACGACATGCTTAATCTTGACTATATTTCATGCCTACTGACAATCCTCTCTACAATTCTTATTGGAAAGCGATTATGGTACGGCTGGATCATCGCGGCGATAAATAGTCTCGTCATTTGCGTCATTGGCGTCCAGACAGCGCAGTACGGCTTTCTTCCCGGCAATCTGCTGTGTATCGTGATCTATGCGCATAACCTTTCGAATTGGCGTTCGGGAATTGCAAAACAAGCAGATCCAAGATCCGCCCTGAGCGATAATCGAGAAGAAGCTGCTGAAGAATCAGTTTTGTAATCCCTCCCGGTCTTGAATCGCGAGTGGCCTTTCGAATTTATGATCAACCTGCCAGTCGCAATTCCAAAGCGCTGCTCAGCCGTCGCACCGTCTCCCGCAGCCGCACCGCGAGATGTGCAATGGTCTCCAAGCGTTCAATTGCCGATGCCGGCAGATAATCTCGCTTCGCGAGTAGCATCTCGGCATTTCCCAGAATTCCAGTCAGAGGATTATTTACCTCGTGCCGAAGGATTTCGCCGAAATCGGCGCTGCAGCCACCGTTCACCCCACCCGACGAGTCCCGCGTACCCATTCTCGCGAGCCGGATGCGCCGTTCTACCAAACCGACGGCCACTGGTACGAATTTGCCCGTTCGTACGACGAAGTCCGCCACCCCTGAAGTAAGCAGCGCCGTCAATTCCGACTGCCGCTCCGGCGCGGCGACCACGACCACTGGCGCTGTTTTGGCTAGGCGGACCGCTGCATTTTTCAAGCCCCGTTCCCGTTGGCCGTCAAGCCCGGATTGATCTAAGAGAAAAACGGAAACCCCAGCGTTTGACTGCCGAGCTCCGGCCGGCCGGGCAATTGGCTGCAGGTGAAAGGACTTGGCGGCCCTGCGAAACTCGCTGACATACTCGCCCAAACGCCGGTTCCCGCAGATGATCTGGATGCGAGGCTCAAGTTTCATAGCGTTTCCAATGCTGCCGGGGGGCGTGTTCGTGGTCGCGAGGCACTTCTCGTTCCATCAGGTCAAGGGAACTGGACGGAATGATGCTTGTCGGTGCCAAGCTACGGGCTACGACCTCTTTTAATTCTTCGACGAGAAACGGCTTGGCCAGGTACGGCAAGCCGCACTTTTGCAGAAAGTCTACAGTTCGCGGCGCAAGGGTATCGCCGGTGACGAATATCAACCTGTGCTGGAGCGGGTTTTCATCGTGTGCTAGTTGCCGGTAAAGAGCGCGCCCGTCCAGATAGGGCATGCGTAAATCGCAGATCACCAGATCGTACCGTCGCGCCCGCGCCAGATCGAGTCCCTGACTGCTATCCAATATTGTGTCCACCAAGTGCCCATCTTCACCTAGGACGTCTGCGATCAGCCGCGCTACCGTGGGTTCGTCTTCCACCACCAGAATGCGGCTTCCCCGCGCCTTCTCCCTGCCGGCCTGGTCTTCCGGCCTTGGTGCACGGATCAGGTACGGCCTTTCACCTCCGGCCGACGAGCTTGGGGCGCTCGGCAATTCTACCGTAAACACCGCTCCACCTCCTGGTCGGTTCTCCACAGAAACGTCGCCGCCATGCTGGCGTACGATTCCGTACAGAATCGAAAGGCCCAGGCCGGTACCCACGCCGGCAGGCTTCGTTGTGAAGAACGGATCGAAGATTCGCAACACCACTTCCGGAGGAACGCCCGGTCCATCGTCGGCAACTACCACAGCGATGCGATCTGCGGAAATCTGTTTCGTCCGAATCCAAATGTGGCCGCTCTCCCTTGCTTGGCGGATGGCCTGCTCCGCGTTCACGATGAGATTGAGCAAAGCCTGCTGAATCTGTGCCGCGTCCGCCATCGCTTCCGGGGGCCGCTCATCCAAATCGAGCTCCACACTGATATTCTCCAGACGCAGCTCGTGCGCACGGATCTGCAGCGTGCGCTCTACGACTTCGTTCAGGTTCACCGGCGTACGCTCGCTCTTGCTGCCGCGTGCGAAGAGCAATAGATTTTGGGCGATACGTCTTGCGCGATCGCCTTCTTCAAGGATGTGCCGGGCCTCCACCTCCCACTCGAAACCTCTGGTCCGTTTCTGCACCAACTGGGCGTAGCCGAAAACGCTTGTCAGCGCATTATTGAGTTCATGCGCAACGCCGGAAACCATTTGTCCCAGCGCCGCCAGCCGCTCGCTATGGAATAACCGAGACTCGATTTGCCGGCGGTTGGTGATATCTCGATGGACCTCCAGCCAGCCGACTGGCTGCTTATAACGGTCGAGTACCGGGCGCGCGTAGCGCTCCACGATCTTCTGGTCCGGTTTTGCCAGCTCCAGTTCATCCCAAAATGCCTCTCCACTCCGAAACCGCTGCCGCCAGCGCGCTGCGACGCTATCGCCGTGCGCCAATTGGCTGGCCACCATGTCCACGATCTGCTCCAAATTGCTCAATTCCCGCAGTCTCGCCGGTTCGATTCCCAGAATTTCGGCGAACCGGTCATTAACCGCCCACAGATCCCCTCCCGGCCCGAACAGCAGGATCCCGCACTCCAGCGATTCGAGCAGGGTCGCCAACACTGCTTCGGCACGGGATCCTATCTCCGGCGAGCGCGGTCTGGGCCGGGTCGCAAGATCGCCGCCGCGGCTCCTTTCCGCTATGCGAGAATCATTTGGCGCAAGATGGCGCATTGGACTCCATTGGTCCGGCGTCCGTCCGATTATCGAGAAGTCTGCAGGATCCAGTAGCCGATCAGTGCCGCAGTTACGAAAGTGGTGAGAATTTCAACAGCAAGTCTTATCGTTTGGTCGTGCAGCCAGATCTTTCTGTGGATCATCACGCTCTCCGCAGAATCTCCTGCACAGCGTTCGCCAACCGGGCGAAACCTTCTTTGCAGAGTCAACATCTTGGATTTTTTGCAGAATCAATATCTTGGAAAGGTGCCGCGACCCCCAGGCGGGAGCGGCATTCCCACTCCGATACACATTAAGCCAAAACACGTCCCCGGACGGGAATGCGCAACGTTGCCATACAGTAAAACAGGTGAGCACTCGGCGCAAAACGCTCTGTCAGTTCGCAGGAAGTTCGGGACCGTATTGTTTGAGCTTGCGATACAGCGTGGTTTTGCCGATACCTAGCAATCTCGCGGCGGCCAGCTTGTCTCCGTTGGTCTCGCGCAGCGCGCGCAAAATGGCACGCCGTATCATCTCCTCGATGGTCGTAAGTTCGTTAGATTCAAGCGACTTCTCGCTCGAGCTTTGCTGCAGGTTGGAAGGAAGATCGGCGATGTGTAGGATGGGGCCGGAGCCCAGCGCCACGGCGCGCTCCACCGCATTCTCCAGTTCTCGCACGTTTCCCGGCCAGTCATAAGCCATCAGCCGCCGCATGGCGTCTTCAGAGATGGTGCGAATAGGCCGCTGTGGGTCGCTGAATTTTTCCATAAAAAAACTAACCAGCAGCGGAATATCACTCTTCCGTTCCCGCAGCGGAGGCAATTTGATTTGCACCACGTTCAGCCGGAAATAGAGGTCCTGCCGGAAGGTTCCTCCGCGAATGGCCGATTCTAGATCGCGATTGGTAGCGGCAATGATGCGCAAATCGATGCGCACCCGGTCTGTCGCTCCTACGGGCCGGATCTCGCGTTCCTGTAGCGCCCGTAGCAATTTCGCTTGTAAATCCACGGGAAGATCGCAGATCTCGTCAAGAAAAACGGTCCCGCCATTCCCCGACTCCAGCAATCCCGCGCGAGCGTGCTGGGCCCCGGTAAACGCTCCTTTCACGTAGCCAAATAGTTCCGATTCGATTAGGGTCGGCACCAGACCCGAGCAATCCACCGGAACGAACGGTTTATTCTGCCTCACGCCTTGAAAATGGATCGATTGCGCCACCAGCTCCTTGCCCGTTCCGCTCTCGCCCAGAATCAACACCGGGTAGTTGTGTTGGCTGACCTTCTCCACCATTTTGTAGACGCGCTGCATTTTCGTGGAGAGGCCGACTAAGGCGCCAAAGCCGGGCCGCGTTCGCAATTGCTCGCGAAGAATCCGATTTTCGTGGTCCAGTTCGACACTCTGAATCAGCCGCTCGATCTTGGCTCGCAGTTCCGCTACGTGAAAAGGCTTGGTGACATAGTCCCGAGCTCCCAGCCTCGTGGCTGCCACGGCAGTTTCTATCGTTCCGTATTGGGTGAGCATCATCACCGAGGTATTCGGCTGGCTCGAGTTGATGCGCTTCAGAAGCTCGAGTCCTCCCAGCTGTGGTACCCGAAGGTCGGTGACGACGATGTCGACGGGCGACTGCTCCAACGTGTCGAGCGCCTCGCTCGTGGTAGAGGCCGTGTGTACTTCCAGGCCCATTTCCAAGGCGATATCGCGGCACAACTCCCGTGTCGCATCCTCGTCGTCTACGATTAGGATGGACAAGCCGGCGGCACTCGTTTTGAAGCTGGCGGGCTTGGCTTTACCTTCCACGTCAATGCTTCTTCCCACTAAGGCAAGAACCGTGCCAAACAGGCATCAGAAAACACTGCTAGGAGAATCGTTTGCCCGAATAATTCCGAATCGATTTCCAAAGGTGTATACCGAAAAAGGAATCATGTCAATGAATCACTACTAAGTTCTGCTCCGAAAATTTTGTTCAGGTCAGGCGGCAATGTTGGTTTCGAGCGTGACCTTGTGGCCGAGGCGTTCCAGGCGCTTGACGTAATAACGGGTCAGACGCTCCGGTTCGAGGCGGTCGAAAAAATCGCCGCCTAAGTTGGCGTAGGTCGCCCCTGAGCTCATCATGTGGTAGAAAATCACCAGCATCGAATGGCCCACGGCAATCAGGGCGCGCTTCCTCCCACGGTGACCCGCCACGCGGCGATACTGGGTAGCCAAGTAGGTGTTCTTTGTGCGACTCGCGGCCCAAGCCGCTTGTGCTAAGGTTTTCTTAAGCCAGCGGTTGCCCGGCGTGATGCGTCTTCTTCTCCGCTTCCCGGCGCTTTCTTCATTGCCCGGACACATCCCCGCCCACGAAGATAAATGCTGATCGCTCGGGAACGGTTTGATGTCGGCTCCCACTTCAGCCAGCAGGACCTGGGCCACGCGCTGATCGACCCCGGGGATGGCGTCTAGGCGGCCGATCTCAGCCGCGAAAGGGCGTGTGTGCTCCTCGATTTTGGCGTCCAGCTCGGCGATCAACTCCTCCTGTTGGGCTAGTTCTTTCCAGAGCAGCTTCAGCAAGAAGCGATGATGATCGGTCAGCTTCCCCTCCAGGGCTTTCTCCAGCTCGGGAATCTTCCCGCGTAATTGGCGCTGCGCCAGATCCGCGAGCTTGTGGGGGTCGGTCTCTCCTTCCATCAATCGTTGAATCATGGCCCGGCCGGAAACGCCCATTACATCGGTGGCCACCGAGGCCAGCTTGATATTGGCATCTTCCAGGACTTTTTGAATTCGAGTGATAGTGCGCGTCTTTTCTTCCACCAACTGGGTCCGGTGTCGCGTGAGGTCCCGCAACTCGCGCTGCGGACGCGGGGGAATGAAGCTGCCCTTCAGCAGTCCACATTGCAGCAATTGCGCAATCCATTGGCAATCCCGAACGTCACTCTTGCGCCCCGGCACCTGTTTGAGATGGCGCGCATTCACCAGCAACACCGTGAAGCGGTTTTCCAAGATGTTGAAAATCGGCTTCCAAAACACTCCGGTGGACTCCATGGCTACATTCCTAACTCCTTCGGCCGCCAGCCAATCAGCCATCGCCACAAGGTCTCGAGTCATCGTTCCCCAGTGGCGAGTCTCACTATGCACGCGACCGCTCGGTTCGATTTGCCGCACACAGGCTTCGACTGACTCTTTATGGAATATCAGCAACTACAGGCCATGCCGGTAAATCCGCCGGTCGATTCCGCATCACCCATCCCTTTCATCCGTTGGTGGGGAATGAATATGAAATGGTCGCCCGACACCTCAGTTGGGGAGAGGACCGTGTTTTTTACTACGGCCCCGACGGGCGACTGAAGTCCTTTCTAGTCAATATCACGGACCTGTTTCCGATCGATGCATTCACCCGAATTTCCGCCGGTCGTTCTGCATTCCGCGTGGATGATCTTCTGGAGCTGCGGGAGGGGCTGGATCGGCAGAAGCGGGGGGAAGGGAGTCATCCAAATGTGTAAATGTAATTACGCCTCATATGTCAAAATAAATCCGCCGCATGGGTCGGAGGGGCGCTTCCACGCGGATCAGGGACTCCTCTTAACTTCCTCTGTATATCGCCAACATGCACCAGGATCCTGGGGCTTTCGATTTTGCTTGACATTCTATGTGAGGCTTAATTATTATTACATAGCGAACACCATCCAGATGCCCAAACGCAGCCCGCGCGACCAGAAGGCCGAAGAACTGAAACAGACTGGCACGCTCAATCCTCATGCGGACACCGTGACCGATCCCCTGTTCCAACAGAACCTCTTCTTCGATCCCCGCGATCTTCTGCAGGCCCGCTACGAGATGCTGCGACGCCACACTGCCGAACAGATGTCGATTCTCGAGGCCGCTGCCGCTTTTGGCGTTTCGCGCCCCACGTTTTATCAGGCCCAAGCGTCTTTCCAACGATCTGGACTGGCCGGCCTATTGCCGGCTCGGCGGGGGCCGAAGGGTGGACACAAGCTGAGCGCCGAAGTTCTGGACTACGTGGTCAGTTTGCGGGAGTCAGAACGCCAGCTCACCACCGTTCAGTGCGTGAAAGCTATTCAAGAACGTTTTGCCATTACCGTCCACAGACGCAGTCTCGAGCGAGCTCTGGCGCGGCGCAAAAAAAAACCGCGTCAGCAAACTTGAAGTCTTCGATTCCCGGCGATGCAGCGGCAGCGTACGAAGCGTTGCGTCCTTACCTCATCGACCCTGCGGACCAGTCCGGGGCAACCCGAGGCCCTACCGTTTTGCTTCGCCATGGAATGTTGGCTTGGGCCAGTGCCTCAAGGCAGGTGCTAGATTCTTGGCCTTCGCCAGCTCCTGCGGGCCGATCGCCGATTCCTTCGGAGGTCTCCAGGGAACTGGTTCAGATGATGGCGGGGTGGATTCTCCATCGGGGAAAGGATTCCGTGCATGCCTGAACGGAAAGTCACGAACGCCCATCTGGAGCGGGATGCGTATCTCTACATTCGTCAGTCGACGCCTCGCCAGGTGTTGGAGAACACCGAGAGCACGCAGCGTCAGTACGCGCTGCGCGAGCGGGCGGTGGCGCTCGGCTGGCCGGTTGAGCACCTCCATGTGATTGATTGTGATCTCGGTAAAACCGCATCTCACGCGGCTGGCCGCGACGGATTCCCACAACTGGTCAGTGAAGTGGCGCTCGGCAAGGCCGGGATCATCATGGGGCTGGAGGTCTCCCGGTTGGCGCGGAACTGCGCGGATTGGCACCGCCTGATGGAGTTGTGCGAAATCGCCGGCACTTTGATCCTGGATGAGGACGGCCTCTACGATCCCGCGACATTCAATGACAAGCTTCTTCTCGGTTTGAAGGGAGAACTGAGCCAGGCGGAACTGCATTTTCTGAAGGCGCGGATGCGTGGCGGCGTACTCAATAAAGCGCGCCGCGCCGAGCTCGAGATGAGACCACCGATTGGTTTGGTTTACCTGCCGGACGGAAGCATGGGGATCGATCCGGATCGGGAAGTCCAGTCCGCCATACGATTGGTCTTCGACACCTTTGAGCGCACTGGTTCGGCCATGCAGACCGTCCGCTATTTTCGCGAGGAAGATCTGCGGTTTCCTCGGCGAATTCACGAGGGAGCCCAGAAGGGCGAACTGCACTGGGGCCGGGTCGACCACACCCGTATCGTCCAAATTCTGCACAACCCCCGATATGCCGGCGCCTTCGTCTATGGCCGCACACGCAGGCGCCGAAAGCCGGATGGAAAGTCCGTCTCACTCAAAGTGCCCCAGGAGGAATGGCAGTTTCTGATCCGCGACGTGCATCCGGGCTACATCAGTTGGGATCGATTTGAGGCGAATCAGAAGCGCCTGGCCGAAAATACTTTGGCGTTCAGCAGCACGCGCAGATGGGGGCCGGCGCGAGAGGGACCGGCTTTATTGCAGGGACGCGTGCTGTGCGGTCTCTGCGGGGAACGCATGGGGGTGCATTACTGGAGTGCAAAAGAAAAAATTGCAATCACTTACGTCTGCCAAGAAGCCTCGATCCACCGAGGCTCGAAAGTATGTCAGCGTGTGCGGGCAACATTGTGGATCGAGCGGTGAGCGATCTCTTGCTCGAGTTGGTACAGCCGCTGACACTCGAGGTGGCGCTCGCCGTCGCACAGGAAGTGGAAGCGCGTTGTGCCGAAACCGACGCGCTGCGTCGGCAACAGGTGGAGCGAGCACGGTACGAGGCCGAGTTAGCCCGTCGGCGATACATGAGCGTCGATCCCGACCATCGCCTCGTGGCCGGCTCCCTGGAGGCCGAGTGGAATGAGAAATTGCGCGCTCACGCCGCGGCGCAGGAAGACTACGAGCGGCATACCGAGCAGCAGCGCCGCTTGACTGAGGAAGAGGTGCGCCAGAAAGTCCTCTCGCTCGCTACTGATTTTCCGCGCATCTGGAATGATCCGGAACTCGAGGCGCGTGAGAGGAAACGGATGCTAAGGTTGCTCATCGAAGACGTGACCCTGATTAAGGCTGATAACATCACCGTACACGTACGCTTGCGAGGAGGCGCTACGCGGACGCTGACCGTCGATCGACCGTTGCCCATGGCGCAGATTCGCAAAAACAAGCCGGAGGTCGTGGCGGAGGTCGACGTTTTGTTGAACGAGCACTGTGATCGTGAAGTGGCGGAAATTCTCAATCAGCGGGGACATCGGACTTGGCAAAGCCAGCCGTTTACGGTAAGGAAGATCGTGCATATTCGTACGGTCTATCACCTCAAGAGCCGGTTCGACCGGTTGCGCGAACAAGGCCTGTTGACGGCGAAAGAGATGAGCAAGACCTTAGGAGTCTCCGAAACGACCCTGCATGGGTGGGCGCGGTCCGGTCTGTTGCGGCGTATCGATTGCAATCCCCGCTGCGATTCTTTCTATGAGCCACTTCGGGGTGTCACGATTATCAAAGGGCGTGGCGGCCGTAAACCGACCGCTATCAAATCGGGACAAGGTGCAATATGAAGCGCAAGCTTTGTGCACATCTAACCCGGCACAGCAAGCGAGAATGTTCTCCATCCTTCTCTCCCTTCTCCCTGCGCCGGAGGACATCGAAAGGTGAAACAATCTGCTCCGCGTGCTCTCGTGGAAGCCAGGCGACAATTTGGGGTTCGGAGCGATGTCCAGGCCAAACTCGGAAGCGGGCTTTATGCTCCAAGCAAGATCGGCCTTCTTCCTGCGCAGGCGAGCGAATCATAAGCCAATCTCGATCGCATTTTCATGCTTCGTGGATGTCGCGAAGCGACATGAAAAACTCGGAAGAAAATTTCGCGAGAGTTGAAGGTTGGAATCGGTGCGACACGGGGAAAGGTGGTTTGGAGAACACTAGCTCTAAAGCTTTCCGAACCCCTCCGCGTAAGATGCGCATCGATTCGGCTGGCGGAAGCTTTGTGGCTCAAGCGTTTCGATAGGCAAAGTGGAAAGCTCACCTTCCCGTCGCGATCTTCTGCTTTGGGGCGCGGCACTTTCGGTTTCATCTTTTCGGAGACATGCAAAATGAAGGCAGTCGAGCAGATTAACCAACGCTGGATTGGTTACGACTTTCCAATGCCTACCCTTCTCATCGCTTCTAAACTCCCAGCCCATACCGTGATCGCCTCCGATATGGCGATCGCCTCCTTTACTACGGTAAAGACATCGAGAGCTTCTTGAAGCAATCAGCGCCGCGTCGAAGTGGAGTGACACGACCCAAATCTCTTTGTCCACGTGGCATTCAAACTGCGTGTCATCTCCCCTAGATGCTCTTGAAATTATCTTTTCAATGGCCATCATGGTAACCCACCGCACGGGAAGGCGACCGGCTTGACCGTCACAAGTGCGTGTGAACATCAGTCTCGAATAACACATCATCTAGTCGCAAGAGTACGAACGTTGCAGCTTAGTAGTACGTTTCGTCCATCGGCGATCAGGGACGATCTGCCGCAAGATTGGCCGCTATCAAGACGTTCTTCCGGTTTTTGGAATACCGCCTACCGTCGTGTCTTGAGCAAGCCCGCCGAATTCGTGCCGTCCCGGTGAAGAAGACCGACGAGGTGATCATCGGCTATCTCAATCGTGAAGAAATTCAAGCCTTACTGGATGTTCCTGACCCGAGTTCCCGGGACGGGTTGCGGGACCGTGCGATGCTCCACTTAGCCTTTGCCGGCGGGTTGCGTGTGTCAGAGTTGGTCGGGCTGAGCTTAGCTGATCTGGTCCTCCATCCTCAGCCCACCACGTGATGGGCAAGGGCCGTCGCGAGAGGATTTGGATTTGACCGTGCTCAGAAAAATGTCCCCCGCAAGACGGAGCGCTCACTCCTTCAGAAGCAAAAGATAACTTCAGTTTTGATCACGTATTGAAGTATCGCTGATCGGCTCGTATTTGTGCCATGCCCGCCACAGACGGTTGCATATATGTTGACTTATGGGTCGCGCTACCGAAGCTCAGAAAGCCGAAAGACTCAACCACGCGATGCGAATTGAAGGGCGCCAATTCCCTGGTCTACCTGACGGAACTCCAGAAAGACGCTGCGGAGGTGGCGCGCGACCCTGCGGCCTGGATGCCGGGGAATTACTATGAAACGCTGGCGAGAGCCGGAGCCCCACCTGGCCGCTGAGAAATCCGCGCGGCTACGCATGTCTACCGAAAGCTTACCAGAGAGCGCCGTGAAGCCGCAGTTCCCAGCTTGACGCCCGAGCCTCTGTTGCGATAGATAGCCGCCCTGGGTACCGTGACGGCCTTTTGATTTGAGGAGACCAAGCCCCTGAACCTCGCTGTGCCTCGCCCACGTTCCCCATGCCTGGGTCTGCGCAGGGAGATTTAAACGATGAACCGTCGAGAAATTCCTGGACTCGGCTTGAAGGCTAGTCTAATCGCTCTAAAGCGGTCGGAGGCTGCGTGGAGCGAGCGATCAGCCGAGCCGGTGCGTGCCACTTCCGGTGGGACCAGAAGCTGATCGGTTCAAGAAGGCCGAACAGCGACTGCTGTCTCGGTATCACCTTGTAGTCCGTTCTCGGCTTGTGCGGATCAGGTCGGCTCAGCAACCAATGTACGTCCTCGAAGTGGGAACAGGGCAGCCTGTTCTTATGCTCCACCGCGGCGGGCTCTTTGGCGCATCCTGGGCTCAGCTTCTGATTCCACTACAGAAGAGGTATCGCGCATCTAAGAATCAAGTGTACTATCCCGAAGCAAGAATGTTCGCTTGCTGTTGTCCATGCCGGAGATAACAGGCAAAGTGGCACTAATTCAACATACGTTTGTAATTGTCACCACGAAATACAATGTCGGACGATCCTGCTGAACGAATAACCAGCGCCGAAGACGACGCTACTCGCCGGAGCATTCGAGATAGAAAGCAGGAGCGCCGTCGTTTTCCGAGGTTCCCATTTAATGCGGATGTAGAGGTCGTGGAGGTTCAGTCTGGAACGAGAATTAAGGGGCGCGTGAGTGATCTCTCCTTAGGCGGCTGCTATGTGGACACCCTTAGCCCTCTTCTGGTATCGACGGCCGTACAAATCAGGATCACTAGAGGCGCGCACTCGTTTGACGCGCAAGCAAAGGTCACCAACATGAAATTCGGCGTAGGCATGGGTTTGGCCTTCGTCGCGGCCCAGGCGGAGCAAAAGCAGGTCCTCGGGAACTGGATCGCGGAATTGGGCGGGAAGTTGCCTACAGAGCCGCCTCGGAGTGCCGGAGAGGGTACCAAAGATAAGGTTGGCGGCGAAATACCCAATGTGATTTCTGCACTTATTCTGGCGCTAATGCGAAAGGGGGTGCTCACCGAAGCGGAAGGGCAAGACATGATGAGGAAACTCCGTCACTAAGACCGTTTGCCAGCTTGACGGAGTACCTGTTACTGCGTAAATAAATATCCTCCTCATTGGGCATCGTGAAACCCATCGTTGCAAATATTATGCGCAAGCTGTAAATGCACGCGGTGAGTGAGGCTCACTTCTCGCATTCTTCTCGCAAATGACCTGCAACCCGACCCGCTTCGCCTCTTACGCCCACCTGCTAGAACCAACTCCAACCTACAGAAAACAAGGGGGGGCGGAGACCGACCGCCCGATTAGGAAGCCTGCTCTTCCATCTGAGGCCCTGCCCGCTATTTTATAGGATTTGCGTAGAATCGGAAGATCTGCAGACTGCAGACGAGCTCGTCAGCCATCGGATTAGGAGTCAGTGAATGCGAAACAGCGGAAGATGAATTTGCCCGCCGTTTCCGCTAGAATTGCGGGCCACGTAAGATGGATTTCGATCAGCTCAATACCTTTGTTGAAGTGGCTAAGCACGGCAGTTTTTCCCTAGCCGGCCGCAAGGTTTTCCGTTCGCAATCCGCCGTTAGCGCCCAAATTCGCCAGCTCGAACAGGAGTACGGCGAAAAGCTGTTCGGGCGCATGGGCAAGACCGTTCGGCTGACTCCGGCGGGAGAAGTGCTGTTTGAATATGCGGCGCGCTTCCTATCGCTGCGTCAGGAATCGCTGCGCGCCGTGGCCGATCAATCGGAGATGCCCCGTGGCATTCTGGCCATCGGCGCGAACGAGGCCACCTGCCTCTACGTATTGCCGGAAGTTTTCTCCCGGTTCCATCGCACGTTTCCCGACGTGCAGATCAGCATCTACCGCAATTTCAGCCACAAAATTCTGCAGCGCGTGGAAGACGGCACCATCGATCTGGGCATTGTGACTCTGCCGGTGAAATCGCCCAGCCTCAAAGTGCACTCCATTTATCGCGATCGCGTGATGCTGATGGTCAGCACGAAAAATCCGCTCTCCAAGCAAAAGGAAGTCAGCGCCAAGGATATCGCCGGCCAGCCGCTGATTTTTCCCAAGACCGGCTTTACGCGCCAGGTGCTTGACAAAGTTTTCCGTCCCTATGTGGCCGACCTACGCATTGTTATGGAATTGCCCAGCGTGACGATGATCAAGCTTTTCGTCGGCGCGAATCTTGGTGTATCTCTGATCAGCGAAGGTTTCACCAAAGACGACGTCCGCGCCGGCCGAGTGAAGCTCATTCCTATCAAGGACGTTGAATTGTGGCGCGAACTGGGATTGATCTACCGCCGCGACCGCCATTTGCCCCGCGCGGCTAGCGCTTTCGTGGAATTGATCCGCGGTGCTGATAGCAAGCTGGATGGCAAGCCCGAAAGTAGTAAAAACGGCAAGGCCGATACCTCCGCCTAACTCCGTCAAGGAACGCACTCGGGTGCACGGAAGGATCTGCTTTTTGGGGTTCTTCTTCGGAACTATACGAGGGGCAATTCCGAATCCAGGTTCAGACTCCGGGTTCAGGACTCTGGTTTCTTGTCCGCAGCTGCCGCTGTGCCCAGCTTCGACGCCCAGTTGTGCCACACGACTTTATCCTTATCGAACACGGAACCCGCAAGCGCCATGCCGACCGGCACCCAGGACCTGCTGTTGACCTGCGCGTACGCCGCCTTCGCCAATGTCCCCTGAGAAGTAAGCAGGAAAAAGTACGTGTCTACGGGCGTCTGACGTTCGAGCACGAGCACCTCCGCTTTTTTGTCGTCCTGCGTCAGGTAGACCCCTCGTCCCACTGGCTGGCCGCCCTCGGTTGCCCGGGGAAGCGCAATCACTTTAGTCGTTCCGTTGCAGACTAGAAGGATCGTGCATACGTCGGCCGGAATTCCGTTGCCCGCCGGCTTCCACTGGAGCGTATCTTTATGATCCATAATCTCTTTAACGACGTTGAACTGCCCACCAGTCGGCGCAGCGCTCTTGGCTGCTTGAGCGCGCAGCGCCGCGGGCTGCCAGGCGATGATCACGAAGGCAATGCGAGCAAGCCAGAGGAGCTCGCGAAATCTAGTAGAGTTCATGGTCACTTCCTCCAAACTTGTTAGACGGACCGAAAATTATCGCAGTTTCGATACGCATCACTGCGGACCGGGGCCCCGGCGCGCGCCTCTCGAGCGCGAGTATCGGGCGTTGGGGCGGTGCGATAGCCAGACCACTTGGCTGAACCGGATGAGGGCTAATCATCTCAAGTTAATTGCGCTAGTTCAATGATTTTTTGGGCGGTTCAGATGCGAATCCAAGGTCGGATTCGCTGGCTTGACACCTCTTCCCGCAAGCTGCTAGCTTTTAACGGCTCTTGATAGAGGTGCGGAGGCCATCAGTAGCCGGGCCGGCTTTTCCGAGGCGCTTTTGGAGGCCCGCGCCAAAGGGGCCGGGACGCAGCTAACACCTGTTCCTGCCTAAGGTTCCGCCGAAATCGTCGCCGAGGCGCGCTCCGCGCCGGTTGGGAGACGAGGCTAAGACTCGTCTACTGTCATCTGTTTGCTTATGGCGAAAGTCGCTTAACGCGAAGGGCTATCCGCAGGCTGCGCTTTTCGCGAAGCAGAGAGCTTTCGCAGCTCACCGATGGAGCGCTATCGGGAAGTGAAGACCGCAGTTTGTCATTCGTCCTTCCTTCTCTGTCTCCATCCGTATTTAGCCGAAGTTAGTTGGACCGTTTGTAGCTTGGGAAACGTTCCGAGGAGTCCTACTGGGGTTTCCACAGCACGCCGTTTTTTGCGTGTAGTCGGACAAAGGAGCGGGGTCCCCGGCACGCGTCGCTTTTACGGGTGCTGGGGTGAACATGACCGACATTTTCCAGCTTACGCGCAAGCTCGTGGATATCGAATCTGTGACCAACCACGAGGCAGCGGTAGGAGAGTTCCTGCTAAATACCCTCGCCCCTTTAAGCGCCCGTTTTGCGGGACAGCTCGAACGGTGGCCCATCGAGGCCGATCGCTTCAATGTATTCGCTCATTGGGGAGATCTGGTGGTTACGCTGTCGACTCATATGGACACCGTTCCTCCCTTTTTCCCCTCGCGAGAAGATGCCGACTCTATCTGGGGACGCGGCTCCGCGGACGCTAAGGGCATTATGGCCTCCATGATCGGAGCCGCGGAGGGCCTGCTCGAGGGCGGCGTGCGTGATTTCGGTTTGCTTTTTGTAGTTGGCGAAGAGCGCAACAGCGCCGGAGCTTACGCCGCCGCTCGGAACCCGCGAGGCTCGCGCTTCTTGATAAACGGAGAACCAACGGAAAATAAACTGGCGCTAGCCACCAAGGGTCTGCTGCGCTGCGAAGTCGAAGCCCGCGGCAAACTGGCGCACTCTGCCCATCCCGAGTTGGGCGACTCGGCCATTGAAAAGCTTCTCGATGCGCTCCAGCAGATTCGCAGGATCGCTTTGCCGGAAGACCCTGTGCTCGGCCGGAGCACTTTGAACATCGGCGTCATTTCCGGGGGGCGAGCACCCAATGTGATTCCAGACTCGGCAATGGCCGAAATCGCCATTCGGTTGGTCGGCGATGCCGCGCCGGTTCGGGAAGCCGTGATCGGTGCAGTTGGTGATCGAGCCGAGGTCCGCGAAGTTCTGTGCATCCCGGAGATTCGCTTGGACCGCCTCGATGGGTTTGAGACTTCCATCGTTGCCTATACGACGGACGTGCCCGTATTCGGCAATAGCTGGGGCAAGCCTTATTTACTTGGTCCCGGCACTATCCACGTGGCGCATACGAGCGAAGAGCGCGTATCTAAGAAAGAGCTTGTGGCGGCGAGCGCCATCTATCAGCAGATGGTGAAAAAGCTTCTGGCTCTTACATGATCTTGTTGATCATAGAAGGCACGTTGTCATCCCGACCGGGGTCCCCAATACGCGCCGGTTTTGCCCGTATTGGGGCGGAGGACCGAGGGATCAGCTTTTTTCAGAGATTCTGCACGTTGGGCAAAGGATGATCGCGGCATGATTGTAATGAAATTTGGCGGCTCGTCTCTCGAATCGGCTCCCGCGGTGGAACGCATGGCGGCAATCGTCAGGCGAGCGCTCGCCCGCGAACCCGTTGTGGTGGTCTCAGCCATGGGCAAGACCACCCAGCAGCTCTTGACTTTGGGTGAGGAGGCGGTCGCCGGCGGGCCCGAGGGAAATCGACTGCTCGAAAGGCTGCACGCCCTGAGGGAAATGCACGAGCGCGAAATCGGCTTGTTGCTTCCGGTGTCGAGTCAGGGCGAACTCCGGGGGACTCTCGACTGCCATTTTCAAGAAATGGCTGACTTGCTCGGGCAATTGGCGGTTCTCGGTGAATTCGGTCCCGAATTCGTCGATGCTCTCTCGAGCTATGGAGAACGCCTGTCGAGCCGCTTGATCGCCCTTGTGTTTCCCCATCTTGGTATCAACGCCGCGCATGTGGATGCACGCTGCGTGGTGCTCACCGATGCGCGCCACAAAGCGGCTACGCCGTTATACTCCCAGACCTACGCTCGCGCGCGAGATCAGATTTTGCCGCTCGTCAGCCAAAGCAAAGTGCCGGTGCTCGGAGGGTTCATCGGCGCCGCCGAAAGCGGCGTGACCACCACACTCGGCCGCGGAGGCTCCGACTTCAGCGCTGCCATAATCGGCGCCGGTATCGCTGCCGAGGAGATTCAGATTTGGACCGATGTTGACGGCGTCATGACCTGCGATCCGAAACTTGTGCCTGAAGCGCGCCGCGTTGAAACGATCTCTTTCGCGGAGGCGGCGGAGCTCGCCTATTTCGGCGCTAAGGTGCTGCACCCTTCGACCTTGCTGCCTGCGATCGAAAAGAATATTCCCGTCGTGGTGCTGAACTCGCGGCGTCCGGATGTCTCGGGCACGCGAATCGTTGCCGAGGCGGTGCCCTGCTCCAATGTCATCAAAGCGATCTCCTGCAAGCGCGGGATTCACATCGTCAATATCCGCTCCACGCGCATGCTCATGGCGCATGGGTTTCTCTATCGCATTTTCGAGATCTTCAGCCGCGCGGAAGCCGCCGTGGACATGCTGGCGAGTTCCGAAGTCAGTGTCTCCTTGACCATAGACGATCCGGCGCGACTCGGCGAAATCTGCCAGGCTCTGCAAGAATTTTCCGAGGTCAGCGTCGAAAGGGACCAGGCCATCGTTTGCATCGTCGGGGATAATCTGCGGCATACGCCTGGCGTGGCTGCTCGCGCCTTTGGCGCTTTGCGGGGGATCAATATTCGCATGATTTCGCAGGGCGCATCGCTGCTGAATCTTGGTTTCGTCGTTGCGGCTTGTGATGCGGAGAGAACGGTGAAACTCTTGCACCAGGAATTTTTTCGCGGCGCGGATCCGGCCTTTTTCGATTAAAGAAATGAATCTGGCGATCATCGGATACGGCAAAATGGGCCACCTCGTGGAGCAACTTGCTTCCGATTACGGGTTTGAGGTTCCGCTGCGCCTCGATATCGCCGAAAATGAAAATGGCCGGGGCATCACGCGGGAGCGCTTTCGCGGCATCGACGTGGCCGTGGATTTTTCTGTTCCTGAGGCGGTCTTGACGGATATCGAGCGGCTCTCTGCCGCGGGTATTAACGCAGTCATCGGCACGACGGGCTGGACCGACGAGATGGATCGCGCCAAAGCCGCCGTGAAAAAGGCCCGCACGGGATTGGTATGGAGTCCGAACTTCTCCATCGGCGTTAATATATTTCTACGTTTGGTCTCGGAGGCGTCGCGGCAGTTCGCTCCTTACAAGGAGTACGGAGCGTGGGCCTGGGAAATTCATCACTCCACAAAAAAAGACGCGCCGAGCGGCACGTTACTGAAATTGGTGGAGGAGATGAAAAAGGCCGATCCGAGCCGGCGCGTCGATGTAAGCTCGAACCGGGCGGGCGCTCATACAGGCACGCACGAAATTGGTTTCGATTCCGCGGCCGACACGATCACGTTGCGTCACACCGCGCGTAGCCGCGAAGGCTTTGCGCGCGGCGCACTCACGGCCGCGAAATGGGTGATCGGCAAAAAGGGTTGGTTTGAATTTAGTGACGTTTTGTTCGACCGGCACTGAGGAGGCCAAATGTTTGCAGGATGCGGCACCGCGTTAGTCACTCCGTTTCGGCGCGATTTTTCGCTCGATGAACGGGCCCTTCACAGGCTGGTACGCCGCCAGATTGATGCGGGAATTGATTTCCTCGTGCCCTGCGGCACGACCGGTGAGAACCCCACACTCGGCCGACACGAACACCTGCGCATCGTGGAAATCGCCATGGAAGAAGCCGGCGGCCGCGTTCCCGTACTAGCCGGAGCAGGCGGGTACAACACAGCGGAAGTGATCGCCCTGGCGAAGGAACTGGAGTCAATGGGCGTGGACGGAATCCTTTCGGTAACCCCGTACTACAACAAACCCACGCCGGCAGGACTCCACCAACACTACAAAGCGATTGCTTCGGCGATTTCGCTGCCAATTGTCCTCTATAGCGTGCCCCGCCGAACGGCCACAAATGTCGACACCGCCACGCTGCGGAGGCTTGCGGAAATCGACAACATTGTCGGAATCAAGGAGGCTTCGGGCGACATCAGTCAAGTCGCGTCCATGCTCGGCCACTTGCCGGAAGATTTTATGGTCCTCTCGGGCGATGACGCGCTCGCGCTGCCCATCATCGCTCTTGGCGGCAAGGGCCTTATATCCGTGGTGTCCAACGAAATTCCGGCGGAGATGACACAGCTCATTCGTCATTGCCTGGAAAACAATTTCGAGGAAGCGAGGCGTCTGCAGCGCAGATTCCTTCCGTTGATGGAGGTGAATTTCATCGAATCGAGCCCGATTCCCGTGAAGGCGGCCATGGCAGCGATGGGTTTGCTCGAGCCGGTGTGGCGGCTTCCTTTGTGCCCTCCGCTTCCCGAAAACGAGGAGAAAATCCGCGGCGTGCTCGAGTGCTTGGGCCTCGTCGGAGACAGGCATGTTGCAAGAGCAAATTGAGTCGCTCTTCGATAAGCCTCCCGACCGATACGGCGATGAACATCTACGGCTTTTCCAGGAATTCAAAGATGGTTTGAACGACGGAAGCGTTCGGGCCGCCGAACCGGATACGACTTCGCCGACCGGTTGGCGCGTAAACCGCTGGGTGAAGAAGGGCATTCTGCTGGGCTTCCGCATGGGCGCGGTCGTGCCCATGTCCAGTAACGGCGCGGGACAAGCATTCTTCGACAAGGCCACTTATCCGCTCAAAAGCGTAACCCTCGCCAGCGCGGTGCGTATCGTTCCGGGTGGATCGAGCCTGCGGGACGGCTGCTTTCTCGGCAAAGGCGTCACTTGCATGCCTCCGATGTTCATCAACGTAGGCGCCTACGTCGGAGAACAGACCATGATCGATTCGCACGCTCTCGTCGGGAGTTGCGCGCAGGTCGGCAGGAACTGCCATATTTCCGCGGCGGCGCAAATCGGCGGAGTTCTCGAGCCGGTCGGCGCGATGCCCGTCATCATCGAGGACGAGGTGCTCGTGGGGGGAAATTGTGGCGTTTACGAAGGCACGGTCGTGAAACGCGGAGCTGTTCTGGGCACCGGAACCATCCTGAATCGCTCTACGCCCGTCTACGATCTCGGCAGCGGAAATGTGCTGACCGCGCGCGACGATCAGCCTTTGATCATCCCCGAAAAGGCCGTCGTCGTGGCTGGCTCGCGCGCCATCTCTCACGGACGCGGCAAAGACTGGGGGCTTTCGCTCTACACGCCGGTGATCGTGAAATACCGCGACGCCAAGACCGACCTGCGCACCCAGCTCGAAGATCTGCTTCGCTGATCGTTTACGGCCGGGATTTGAGGCGCGATTCAGCGGCCTCCACGGCCCGCAAGTCACCCGCGAAAAGCTTGGCGCCGCTATTGTCTGCTCTCGATGTAAGAGCACGCGCGCCGGTCCCTTTCCGCCGAAACTCGCCGACCAAGGCGTCTCCAATTTCCCCGGCGCTGTGGCGCGCAATGGCCATAACCGCCGAGCCTGCTCCGCTCAGGAACACGCCCGCGAGACCCGGATGGCGAAACGCGAGGCATTCCGCGATGCCTGGAACGAGGGGACTGCGATACGGCTGATGCAGCGCGTCGCGGAATATTTCCGGCGAGAGTTCGCCGCCAGAGAAGAAGCGCGCCGCGAGGAGCGCGGTGCGCTGGAGGTTGGCAACAACGTCGCGACGCGAATACTGCGCCGGAAGCACGGCGCGCGCCTTTTCTGTAGGCAGGGACACTTCCGGAATCACGGCGATGAAATCCAGGTTCTGCGAAACGTTTGCCTTGGCGACCAATGCGCTCGCATCGCCTTCCGGCTTTGCAGCCACCACAAAGCCGCCGTGGAGTGCCGCGGCGACGTTATCGGGATGGCCTTCGATTTCCATAGCGAGTCGAAGTGTTTCCGCAGGCAGGAGCTCGCTGCCGCAGAGCCTTCCTCCGAGCAGAACTCCGGCGATGATCGCCGCGGCGCTCGAACCGAGACCGACAGCCAGCGGAATGTCGTTGTGCACGTCGAGATGCACGGAAGGAAGCGAGGCACCCATGGCGGCTGCTGCGCTCTGCATCGCTCGCACGAGCAGATTGCTTGCATCGCGCGGAATCTGGTCGGCATTCGCGCCGCGATAGTTAAGCTGGAAACCGGATTCCGCCGGCGCGGCCGAAGCACGAAGGTAAAGGGCGAGCGCAATCGCGGCGGAATCAAAAGCGCATCCCACATTGGCGCTAGAAGCGGGAACGACAGCAGAAAAAACGCGGCCGCCTGAACTGACAGAATCCGGCGGCACGACTACGAGACGGCGGAAACGGCCATGGTCTGTCCGATGAACTTTTCAAACGCGGCCAGGCGCGGCTCGATGGCGTCCTCCAGAGGATAACGGCCGGCGAGCGCGTCGGTAGTTTTGAGGCCGTTGCCGGTGACGCAGAGGACGGTTTCCTCGTCAGTCTGTATGCGGCCCTGCGCGATCAACGCCTTCGCGCATCCGACGGTTACGCCCGCGGCTGTTTCCCCGAAGATTCCCTCGCTTGTAGCCAGAAGCTCCATGCCGGCTACGATCTCTTCATCGGAAACATCTTCGGACCAGCCCCCACTCGTGCGGATGGCGCGGCTCGCGTAAAGCCCGTCGGCGGGATTGCCGATGGCCAAAGAGCGCGCGATCGTGGAGGGTTTCTGCGGATCGATTTCGTCTTTGCCGTTCTTGACGGCGCGGGAGATGGGCGAGCAACCAGTGGCTTGAGCTCCGAAGAATCGCACGGTCTTTGATTCTACGATTCCGAGCGCAATCAATTCCTGAAAGGCTTTATGAATCTTTGTGATCAACGAACCGCCGGCCATAGGCACGACGATGTTGTCGGGGAGGTGCCAGCCGAGCTGTTCGGCGATTTCGTAGCCCACTGTCTTGGAGCCTTCCGCATAGTAGGGCCGCAGATTGATATTCACGAAGCCCCAGTGAAAACGCTCTCCGATCTGCGAACAGAGCCGGTTCACCTGGTCGTAATTTCCGGCGATGCGCACGAGGCGCGCGCCGAAAACCTGGGTGCCCAGAATTTTCGCGGGCTCGAGATCGGCAGGGATGAAGATCCAGGCGTCGAAGCCCTGCCGCGCCGCCTGGGCTGCGACAGCGTTGGCAAGATTTCCCGTGGAAGAGCAACTCACGGTTTGGAATCCGAAGGCTTTGGCTTGCGTAAGCGCCACGGCCACAACGCGATCCTTGAACGAGAGCGTGGGGAAATTCACCGCGTCGTTTTTGATGTAGAGGCGGCGCGAGCCAATCTGCGCGCCAAGCCTTGCCGAAGAGACCAGCGGCGTCATGCCTACGGGAATTTCGGGTCTGTATCCTGCGGGAATCGGCAGCAGTTCCGCATAGCGCCAGAGACTGGCGGGGCGGCGGGCGATATTTTCGCGTGTGAAGCTCGCGCGCGCGGCGTCGAGGTCGTATTTGACTTCGAGCGGGGCGAGACAGTCTTCGCAAATCGAGCCGGGGCGATTGCCCCAGTCGCGATTACATTCCCGGCAGCGCAACGTGTAGTGTTCGCTCATAGCCGTCTCCGGGCTGCGCCGGGCCCCTGCGCGCCAAAAAAAATGCCTCGCTCCGGGTGTGGGGGAACGAGGCGAAAAGCCCTTTCCTACGACGCTTCATGTCCCCCGCAAACCGGGCGGGAATTGGCACCTGCCGACTGGCTAACTGCGTCAGTCCGGTTGTCGTGGCGTCGTCGGGCCCGAACCCCTCAGCCACTCTGCATGAAGATCGCCCCGCGCAGCTGCAGCGCGGATGAATAATGGTATCTGCGCGGCGGAGCGTTCGTCAAGTCCTTAAGATCCTTAAGACAGCTTATACGTCCAGCAAGCGGTTGATTGTGGGGATGAGCTCTTTTCCGACCTCGGACTTTGACACGAAATCGGCTCCGAACAGCCGCGTAACTGCGGAGGTTTGGTCGGGTGCGTAATGGCTACTGATGAAGACTATCTTCGTACGTGGAGCAATCTTCCTAATTTCGATTGCCGCTTCGAATCCATTCATTATGGGCATGACGAGATCGAGCACCACGATATCGGGGCGATTCTTACGGGTGAGATCCACAGCAACCTTGCCATTCTCAGCTTCGGACAGTAACCAGCCGGTCTGCTCCGCGAGCAACGAGCGGATGTTTCGACGAACGACGCTTTGATCGTCTACAACGAGCACACTTGTCACAATCCAGGGATCATAGCAAAGGGCTCGGTTTCCGCTGAAATACAGGAAATCCCTGAGCGTTCCCAATCCGACACGTTACACTGTCTGGCTTTCGCTGGGCAGCACCTCACCGTCCGTACGATGCGGCACATGAGCGGGCGCTGCTAACTAATCGGGAACGAAATTTCCACAATGCGGGTGCCGAGAGGTTCTTATAAAAAAAGTGGTAGAATCCGCGCCCTGTGCGGGAGGAACACGTGCGCGGACTGGGCTACGACCTACTGAAGCTTGTTGCTGAACTGATTGTACTTTGGATGAGCATAACGTTCCTCATAAAATGGCACCGATCTAGACCTTAACCACGGCGCGTTGCCAGGCAATGGCGGCAAAGAGTAACTGTGGCAGCCCCCGCGGTACCGGGGTTTCGCGCAGCACAGTTGCGGCAGAACATGTTTGGTTTCACGCCGACAATCAGAATTGAAATGTGTTGGCCGCCAATTCGCGGATCTAGAACTGCCGCCGGGCGCTCGAGTGCACACGGCCGCTTGGTTTGTGCGATCCGGTCGTTCGGTTTCAGCCCGCAGCTTTACAGCCCTCTCGATGGCGTGCCGCAGCGTCTGCTGATTCTTCAGCTCCTTCGGCATGATTTCCATTGCCTCTCCTTTGCTACCCCGAACGAGCGAGTCGGAAAGACCTTAGAGCCGGCGTTGCAAAGAGGCGTTGGAGCACGTGGCAGCGTTTTTTGAGACGCAAGGGCCCCGCTCAGAGACAAGGTAGTTCACTCACGAGGGAGTCGGGTGTATAAGATTCGGTCTAGAGGAATGCGAGGTCACGGCGTTATGAGGATTCCACGAAATGGCGAGGTTGCGGGATTGGCGGCGGCGGTGTGCTTGATTTTTGCGTGCGTGGCGAGGGCACAGTTGGCGCAGCCGCTTGTGTCCGAGCAGACGCTGAAGCAAGTTTCCGAGCATGTCTACGCGCTGGTGGGATTTCCCAACATTGGGATTGTTGTGGGAAACCGCGGGACGCTGGTGATCGATACGGGGCTCGGCACGCGCAACGGGGCCACCGTGATGCGGGCAGTGGAAAAGCTGGCGAAGGGCCAGAATCTCTACCTCACGACTACGCACTATCACTCCGAGCACACCACCGGTGAGCAGGCGTTCCCGCCGCACACGGTGCTGATTCGGCCGGTGGTGCAGCAGGAGGAGCTGAATCAGCGGCTCCCGCAACACATGGCGCGCTTTCGCGAAATGTCGCAGCAAAACAAGGATCTGCTGCAGGACGTGAAGCTGCGAACGCCGGACATTCTGCTTGACGGCGAGATGAAACTCGATCTCGGCGGCGTGAGCGCGCGACTCTTCTGCCTGGGAGCGGCGCACACCAAGGGAGACATGCTGGTCTTCGTCGAAGAGGATAGCGTGCTGATTCCCGGAGATATCGTGCAGAGCAAGCTTTTTCCGATCATGCCCGATGGCGAGGCAACGATGAAAGGCTGGCTGGCAGTCCTGGATAAGGTCGAGCCCCTGAAGCCGCGCCTGATCGTGCCGGATCATGGCGAACTCGGAGACGGCTCGCTGATCGCCAAACAACGTGCGATGCTGCAGGAGCTTCAGGGGCGCGCTCTCGAGCTCAAGAAGCCGGAATGCTGCTGACTACGGAGCTTCATGCGAAGCATCCGGATTTTGCAAACGTCGAGCGGATTGCCGCCGACGTGAAGCTGGTCTACGCAGAGGCCCAGTAGCTAAGGCGAAACTCCGCCATCCGAAAACGTGCAACCGGTGAGATTTTGCTCAGTGCACGTTCTTTTCGATCCAGCCCTGAAGGTACTTGGCGACGCCGGCGCTGTTCTTTTCGGACATCATCTGGTGACCATTACCGGGCAGCCTGACATCTTCGAGTTTCACAAAGGTGGCCCTTACACCTGCCTGATTGAGCCACTTGGCCACGCAATGGGCGTACGGACGGTGATAACTGGCCTCTCCGGACACATCGAGCACCGGAATGGTTTCCAGGTTTGCGAGTTTGTGCGCGGGCTCCTTCTGAATCCAGCACGGGAGCAGGTCCGGCGCGTCTGGCTTGTCCTGGCGAATGGTTTGCAATTCGGCTGCTTCGTTGATTGGGGGATCATAGTGCACCGGCAGATTCGTGAGGCCCCATACACGACCCGGACCGGTCGCGCCCCTTTCCGCGTTCTCAACCGGCGGCGCGACCGGTTCTACAGCGACGATGCCCTTGACCAGCTTGGGGCGCGCATCTGCGACCTGCCAGCCGGCTGCTGCTGCCCCGGAGTTGAGCATCAAGATGACCGGCTGGCCGATCATATCCGCCAATTGCACCAGCGCGTCCGCAGTACGTTTCTCTTGGTTTGGGCTCGCCACTACGGGGAGTTCGGTCTTAGCGAAATAATCAAACACGGGGTCGCCCATCTTGCCTTTATTCGGCGCGTCGCTCGGCCATTGCCTATACTTCTTTGCCTGCGGCCAACTGCTCGCCGCAGAC
Organism: Acidobacteriota bacterium; assembly: GCA_003223325.1. GTDB lineage: Bacteria > Acidobacteriota > Terriglobia > Acidiferrales > UBA7541 > Palsa-189. The sequence continues at coordinate 91,771 of QHYS01000057.1, read as the reverse complement.
GATGGTGGCCGGCCGCCTGTCCAGACTTCCTCCATCAGTGGACCTGAACGGGGGCGGGACTAAGTTGCCGTCGAGACCCCCGGGGACATAGGCAGAACGTCCTTGCCCCGGATAGTCCATCATGTAAACCGTATAGCCCTGGCTGACGAAGTCATACGCCCAGCCGGGCCGCCCGTCTGGCGTTTGCAGCAAGCTGTAGGCTCCCTGGCCTCCGCCGCCGGTGATGAATAGTATCGGATAAGGGTGCCGGATGGCCTTGGGGACCCACACCTCAACGTACATGGCACCGTCCATGGTTTCCTTGCCTGGTTCCCCAGCATAATGGCCGCCCACATAAAAATGACCTTGGCGCCCAATGTCAGCGGTGGAAAAGGTCACGATCAATGCGTGATGGGCAGCTCCGACGCCCTCCTGAGCTTTCGCTCCGAGCCAGCCGCTCACCAGAACTGCAGCTATCCCTGAGAGCACCGCAGTCGATGTCCTCATCTTCATGATTTCTTCCTCCTGTCGCTAGGTGATCCGTGACCGGATGGAGTTCTCGTTCAGAATCTCGCCTGGTACTTCTCAAAACGGCGATACGCGCGGAGAAAGTACCGGTTCGTCGCGATCGATAAGAGGAACCGCGGCGCACACCAACAGCGAAAATCCCCCGAGCACAACAAAGCTTGTCCGGAAGGTGCCCGACAAGTCTGCTAGGTGCCCCACAAGCGGAGCGCCGCCCAGGATCATGAAAATTCCCAGCATGTTCACGAGCCCCATGGCCGCTCCGGCCCGGCCTGGAAACAGCGCCCCCGCACGCGAGAACATCGCGGCGTAGGGCAGGCCGACACCCATGCCAATCAGCACCACCGCCACCACTGCGATGCCCAAAGAAATTGAGGACAACACGAAGGCGAAACAGCCCAAAGCGATGATCAAAAGACTGCTGATGAACAAGGGACGAATGCCCAGATGCCGGCGGAGCATGCCTCCGAGCGGCCGCGACACGATGCCCAGCAACAGGACCAACGATCCGATCAGCCCGGCCTGAGTTGCGGGAACTTTCAGAGCTTTCGTCAGAAGGACCACCACCCATGACCCCACCACTACGGAGAGGCCGAAGCTAGCCATTTGCACAAGTCCCAGCAACCAGAGCTGAGGCGCCAGTAGCATCTCGCCGAACCGTCCGGGTGGAGCGGCGCCGGAGGTGACGTTCGGTGCTGCGGCCAGCCAGATGATCGCCGCTGTAAGGGCCATTCCGGCGGATACGAAAAACGTCGCGCGCCATCCGGCCAAAAGGTAAAGTCTCGGGACTGCCAAAATCACGAATCCCGCTCCGAGCTGGACGGAACCGCCAAAAAGTCCCTGCGCCAAGTTCAGCCAGGGTCCGGCCCGGGCTGCCGCGTGCACGTAGCGTGCGCCCCCTACAAAGCAGACCCCGGTGCCGAGACCGGTGAAAATCTTGCAAAGGAGCAACTGCCAATACGCGCCGGCAGACGCCATCCCCAGGTTGCCGAGCGTCACCCAGGCGAGGGCGCACAAAAGCACGCGCTTGGCGCCGAGCCGGTCAACCAGGTGTCCGCCGGGTATCTGCATGAGGGCGTGAGTCGCAAAGATGCCCGTGGTCAGAAAGCCGGCCAGAGCCTGATTGAACCCGAATTCGCGCATCAGAGGGAGCGCCAGAGGGGCGTGATTGGTGTAGTTGGCGGAATAGGCGAAGGCCACGATGCACCCACAAACGATGGCCACCCACTGCGACTGGTCAGACAACTGTGCGGGTACCGCCAAACTCTTGACTGCAGAATTTTGTACTACACTCATGAGCGGCCCCAGTTCATGCCAGGCTTTTGTAAGGTCATTCGTTCTTTGGCGAGCGTCACTTCACTCGCGATTTCCATCTGAGTCGCCTACTTCAGCAGGTCGGCCACCTTGGCGATGCCTGCCTTGGCGCAGGCGTCATCCTGCTCCAGAGTGGATCCTGCGCTTCCCACGGCGCCAACCGTCTCTTCGCCCACCTTAATCGGAGCTCCGCCACTCAGGGCCAGGATATCGGGGAGGTTGCGTTGCGCGGCGTACGCCGGATTGTCTGCGGTGCGCTTCTGAAACTCGAGTGTAGTGGTGCGGAACATGCGCGCCGTGTAGGCTTTGCGCCGGGCCATCTCGGCCACCTGCGGCGTGGCTTGTTCGTCGCGCAGGATGACCAACACCTGTCCTGCGCGATCCACGACGGCTGCTGCGGTGTGGTAACCCTTCTCACGGCACGCCGCCAGGGCGGCTTCGGCAATGGTCTTGGCCATCGGCAGAGATAGATTGCGCTGCGTCACCAATCCCTGAGTGTTCGCGGGTCCTTCTCTGTTCCCAGCCCCGGCTGCGCTCCCAGACTCCTGCGCGTTCGCACGACCGCACAACAAGACCGCGACGCCAACTCCCACGAGCGTCTTCAGAGCAACTACCAAGACGATCTTGATTAAATTCATAAACGTTGCTCCCTTGGCCGGAATAGATTCGTCGCCGGAATGGATTCAAAACCCCGGCTCGGGCATCCTACGCTTCTCATCCCACCGACACAACGAATTTACCCGAATTTACCGGCGGTAGGTGTACGAAGCGGTGGCTCGTGTTACCCTACCCGCAAGCGATAGGCGACAATCGCACCTCCGCACACGGGCAAATTGTCACGGACGGGCGCGATGGTTGTGCCCGCAGGGAGACTCACCATGAATACGAGAGCGGCAAAGGTTTTGGCCATACTGGGCCCGTATCGATCCCTGGTTAGGACGACTCTGATGCGCGCCACACTAATGTTAATGACGGCTGTGGCGCTTTCTGCTTCGGTCACTATTGCGCAGAGCCAGCCTGCAAAGATGTTCGACGTCTATGTAATCGACGTCGAGGGTGGCAATGCGACGCTGTTTGTCTCGCCTTCCGGGGAATCGTTGCTCATGGATACGGGCAATGTCCCGCCGGGCGCCGTTCGTGATGCCGGCCGCATCATGGCGGCGGTCAAAGATGCTGGGCTTAAACAGATCGATCATCTGATCATTACACACTGGCACGGCGACCACTTCGGAGGGCTGGCGGAGCTCGCTCCGCAGATCCCCGTCCGCGAATTCATCGACCATGGCCCAAACGTCCAGCCCGGCCAGGCCGCCGATGATTTCTTGCAGAAGATGTATCCGCAGCTCATCGCCGACGCCAAGCACACGGTGGCGAAACCGGGCGACAAGATTCGCATGGGTAGCGTTGATGTGACCGTGGTGACTTCCGCGGGGGAGTTGATCAAGGCGATGCCCGGCGCAGGCGGGCCTAATTCCTACTGCGCCAATTTCAAGCCAGGAGAAAACAATGCCGAGGACCCACAATCGGTGGGCATTTTCATTACCTACGGCAAATTTCGCACTGCGCACTTGGGTGATTTGACCAAGAACAAGGAGTTCGAGCTGATGTGCCCGAATAACCGGCTCGGCAGCGTCGATGTCCTCTTGGGTCTGCACCATGGACAGGCAAGCTCCAATTCGCCCGTGCTGGTACACGCGCTGCATCCGCGCGTGGCCATTATGAACGACGGCACGCGCAAAGGCGGCGAGCCGGAGACGATGCAGACGGTTCATTCTTCGCCGGGGCTTGAGGATCTCTGGCAGTTACATTTCTCATTGCTGAGCGGTCAGGAGTACACGCAGCCGGGAATGTTCATCGCCAACACGGTCGATGACCCGCAGCCAGCCATGCCCATTGCTCCGTTGCCGCCGCCGCAAGCTGGACCAGGCACGCCACCGCCGCCAGCACACAATGGCACGGCCTACTGGATTAAGCTAGCAAGACTTACAAAAAAGCATCCAGAGCCGATTAAGTTTCTGAGCCACGGAGCTAATGCTCCGCGACCGATAAAAAGACATTGTAGGCGGGTGGCTATCGGAAGCATGATGCGGGAATCGAGACGTGCAGGAGATCAGGTTTAGCGGATGTTTTGTCGCTGGGGTGGTTCCGGTGTTCTTTCAAAGAAGATGGAGGGTGCCGATGAAAGCCAAGGTGCTGACCCTGGGTGCACTTCTACTGGCGATTCCGTTGTTCGTGACACTTCCTTTGTGTGCTCACCACGGAGGTGCATCGTTATATGACATGTCGAAAGAGCTGACAGTCGATGCGACGGTGACGGAGTTCCAATGGACGAATCCTCACGTGGAGATCGGCTTGGACGCCAAAGACGACAAGGGAAAGGTGAGGCATTGGATTATCGAGGCGAACTCGCCGCCGGTGATGGCGAATCGCGGCTGGAATCGAAAGAGCCTGCAGCCGGGAGAGATCATCAAGATTACCTTCAATCCCTCGCAGAGAGGCGGGAGCGTGGGGCGCTTCATCAAGTTGATCAAGGCCGACGGCAAAGAAATGCTTAGGGGCTGAGCGTTGGGGAGGGCGCTTGAAAATGGGAAAGCGATTGCGTTCGTCTTTCTTTTCGCTGATGGGGATATCACTGTTGGGAATGCTCGGATTTGTCGCGGGGTGTTCCGGGAGTAATGCCGAAAAGCCAGCTTCCCAAGGGCCCGATCTCTCCGGCATTTGGCTGGGGAAGGGAATTCAGTCTTTGAGTCCCTCAGATCCAATGGGCAAAAAAAAGCCGGGAACGGAGGGCGATATACCGTATACGCCCTGGGCTATTACTCGAATGAAGTCCGAGCGGCCTGCCACGGGACCGGATCAGGATTTTGCAAAGACCACCGATCCGGCGTTGAGATATGCCGACCCAGACGGTTATCCGCGCGCCTCCATTCATCCGATGAGATTCAAAATCGTGCAGACCCCCGACTATGTTTATCAACTATGGGAATACAACAAATCCTGGCGGCAAATTGCCCTCAACCGGCCACATTCGGAGGTTCCAGACATTTCGTGGTTTGGGGAGTCGGTTGGCAAGTGGGAGGGGGATACGCTGGTGGTGGATTCGGTGGGTTTCAAAGATTCCACCTGGCTTGATCCCATCGGCCACCCGCATACCGAGGATCTCCACATGATAGAGCGCATCAGGCGAGTCGATCCGGAGACATTGGTTTTCAATTTCACCTTCGATGATCCCAAGGCTTATACGAAGCCCTGGGATGGACAGCTAACGTTCAAGTTGAAAAACGATGGCATCATGACTGAAACGATCTACACTATCTCGGATGAACTGAGTTTTCGACAGCGCTTCCTGAACGAAAAACCTGCCATTCCAATACGGCCAGGTCCCTGACGTTCGGCGACCAACCGAATATCGAAGAAGTCCGGGATCGTCCCGGGCCGGTTCGCGAGAAAGCGAAAGCGGGGCGCCGTTTCTTACCGAAGTTTCGCCTAAATTCCTAGAAAACGTACTTCAAACCGAACTGGATGAGACGCGGCGCCACCGAGGTTTGAGTGATGACGCCGAAGGTTGCCGTACCAAGAATTGTGCCGGGATTGGAGAATTGGGGGTGATTGAGAGCATTGTAGAACTCCGTGCGGAAAGCCAATTGTGCGTTTTCCCGTAGGCCGCCAACCGTGGTCGTCTTGCCGATAGAGATATCCGTATTGAACTGTCCGGGCCCGGTGACGATACCTTGACCCGCAGTCCCGTATCCCGAAGACCCATCGGAACCGATTGCTGCGACCTTACAGATTGCCGACTTATTAAACCAACCGTCCAAGCGAGAAGTGGTAGCGCCGGAGGTCAACAGATCCTGATAGGACGCTCCGGGGCACATTGTGATCGTGGCCGTGCCGGCGAAACCGTAAACAGCGCTGCCGTTCTTGTCGGTCAGCGTCATCGGCGTTCCACTTTGCACGATAACGATTCCAGAGACCGACCAGCCTCGCGACGCGGCGCCAACAAATCCACTCCTTTGGAAGCCGGGCAGATCGTAACTAAAGTTTGTAATCGAGCGGTGCCTGCGATCGAAATTCGTAGGCGCCCAGTCTAAGGCAAGATTTCGCTGGTCGTTGAGAACTGTTGTGTTGCCTTCGGCCTTGGAAAAAGTATAGGCAAACTGAAAGCTCAAACCGCGAGAGATCTGCTGCCGCAGAGTGGCCTGCGCGCTGTGATACCAGGAGCCCCCGAGATACTGGTGCGCGAGCAAGCCTGTCGGCGTGTCGCCAACGATCGGGACGCGCAGCCCGGCATTGACGGATGTGTTCGTGGTCACGCAGCCCGATCGATCGACACCTAGTATGGCAAAAATAGCGGGCGTGACGCCCAACCCGGCGGCGGTATTCGGTAGGCCGCAGTTTACTGGGTGGCCTGGACTTGCCAGCAACGGCTGGTTCGAACCATAAAGGAGAAACAGATCGTTGCCGTGCGATCCCACATAACCGAGGTCGAGACTCAAATTACGGGAGAAAGCGTACTGCACGTTCAGGTTCCATTGCTGCAACTTAGGGTTTTGGAAGTTCGGTCCGATCGTGCGGTCGTCCAGATGTGAGGTGGGTGTTCGGAGCGTGAACCCCAGCATGGTGGGCGGGAATGGGTTTTGTAGTGTGGACGCACCATTGCTCGCTCCCGAACTACCGATCAGTTGAGCGAGCGGCTCAATATTTTCCGATGGAGTACCTGTGGCATTCCCCCTGTCGCTGAGAGGCTGGTAGAACCACCCGTAGCCGCTGCGCACGGCCAGGCGGCCTTGCTTGCTGCCGGGTTGCCAGGCAAATGAGAAACGAGGAGAGAAGGCATCCCAACGAGCGGCATTCTGATAGTAACCATCGTTGGGGCGTACGACCACCCCGGGAGGAGGCGGCCCGAAGGGCTGGCCTGTATAGGGGTTAATTTGGTTGGGATTGTAGTCAGGCGGCACAGTCAGGCCGGCATAAGTGCCAGAAGCAAGCGGGATGGGCACGGTTTGTAAGAGCGACGGGAAAGCATTGCCCAGGTCCCCGGTTCGGCCAAATGAAGATGGCAGGTATTCCCAGCGCAGGCCCAGATTGAGCGTAAGACGCCCGCTGACTTTTATGTCGTCCTCCACGAAGGCGGCGACATGGTTGAACCGCAGCAATAGTATGACGTTACCTGTCGGCCCTAAGCCTTCATTGGCTTCAATGGATTGAACATTGCTGCGTCCCTGGGGACTGCCGTTTTGCGCCGCGCTCATTCCCAACAACAAGTCCGTGAAGTTTTGAAAGGCCAGTCTTCCTCGAGCGAGGGCGATGTTGGACGATTCCAAAGGCTCCCTTAGAGCAAACACTCCCGTGCGAGTCGTATGCCTGCCGTGAGTCCAGGAGAACGTGTCTGCCCAAGAATAGATCTTGCTATAGTTGAGAAAATCACTGTAGACATTCCCCGCCTGAAAATCTCCCAGCGGTCCCTTCATGATGATGTCCGGCAAAAACGGCGCCAAGGTGTTGGCCGGCGTCATGCCGATGGAGGCGGTTGTTGGCAGGCCGGTGACCATTGGGTCGGATCGATTGTTGGTGAAAGTCATGCGCGCTTCATTGGCCATGTTGGGTGTCAATACCGAATTGAGTTGTATGCTGCTGATGACGTTCGTGTCGTCGAGGATCACCGGAAAGCCCGGAGTCGGCGGCGTCTCGGCAGGACGCAGGAACGCGGACCCGAAGGCTCGATTCGTGCGAGCCGTGGCGTAATAGAGCCGGCCGGTGAGCGTATGCTTTTTGGAAATGACATAGGAAATGTTCGCGAGGTATTGGTTCTCGTCATAGGTAGATTTAAGACTGTATGAGGAGAGGCCGAGGCCGCTTGACAAAACGGTTTGAGGCGTTGATATCAAATAGCTGCCGTCAGGCAGCTTCAGTTGGAGCAGCTTCAGGGCCACGGGATTGATGTTCGAGCCATCACAGGCCACCTGCGTTCCTCCCGCAAAGGTCAAGTAAGCGGACCGCACGTTCGCAGGCTTATTCGCTGGACAGAACTGCGAACCGATTGTGGCCGCCGAGCGATCGTCGCTCAGAGGAGGAAGAATAACCGTGGATAAGGAGCCCGTAGGATCCAGGCCGTTCACTTGGCGGGTCCCCTGATAAGAACCAAAGAAGAGCACCTTATCTTTCTTAACGGGTCCGCCCAACGTGCCGCCGAACTGGTTCTGTTTCAGGGTCGCTTTGGGTTGTCCGGCGGCATTCCGGAAAAACGCATTGGCGTTGAAAATATCGTTGCGCACGAATTCCCAGACATCTCCGTGGAAATCGTTTCCACCGGAGCGGGTAACTAGATTGGTGTTAGGTACCTTGGTGCCGTAGCCGGCATCGTATTGCGAAGTTTGAATCTTGAATTCGGAGATCGTATCGGGGTTTGGCACGGTGCTGGCGGAAGCCGCGCCATCTACTGTATAAAGACCGACCGCGATACTGCCGTTCACGTTTACGTCCTGGGAGCCCGCTCCGATCAATCCGGCATTATTCACACTGGCTGCGGAACCGGAAGACATCGATAGCACTTGCGTTAAATTGCGGGTAGTGAGAGGGACCGCCGTAAGGGTCTTGCTGTCTACCAACGTGCCGCTAGAGGACGTCGCCGCCTGGCTGAGCTGGCACTGGCAGGTAACGCGCTCTTCCGCTGCTCCGGTCTCGAGCTGGGCATCCAACTCAGGGGCCTCCGAGACATTGACGACTACGGACATCGCCACCGAGGTCTTGAATCCCCTCGCAGAAAAAACCACGTGATAGGTTCCGGGAGGAAGCAACGAGAATCCGTAGAGGCCATTTGCGCCGGTCATGGCCATTTGTTCTTGCCCCGTCGTAACGTTGCTAAGAGTGACCATCACGCCTGGAACGGCGGCACCGGTGGGATCGACGACGGCCCCTCGCAGCGCCCCGGTCGTCGCTGATTGTGCCCACAAATTCGCACCAGGGCGAACCAAGGCAACGATGAAAAGACTTGCATATAGAAATAACCTGAGCCGCTCGCTTGTGATCAACGCTCGCCACCGGCAGGCCAAGGAAGGGGTCGGACTGGGGACGGCTGGGAGGCGTTGCGATTCCAGATCGGTGGGCGTGCGCGCATGGAGAGACAATTATTCAAGGAGAACGCGGACAACGATATACTAACCGAATAATAAGCCGCAATACCGAACGCGTTGGCGAATCAGGAAAGGGCAAAGGGCGCAGCGCAAAAGGTCATTTTTGAGTTGGCGCGGAGTCGAACGTGTCGTCTCAATTCCCAGCAAACGCATTTGCAAAGTTGGGCCCGCCAGCCGCGAGGTCAGTCGGTGGCGGAGTGCGGGGAAGGTGCGTGGGCGGAAGAAGGGGAGGCGTCCAGGCGGCGCAGGCGCTTGCCGCCGCTGGCCCAGGCACGGAAGCGATCGAGATACAGATAGACAACCGGGGTGGTGTACAGAGTCAGCATCTGGCTGACGATCAAGCCTCCGCAAATGGCGATACCCAGCGGCCGGCGTACTTCGGCGCCGTTACCTCGGCTGATGGCGATTGGAATGGCACCCAAAAGCGCGGCCATAGTGGTCATCATGATGGGCCGAAAGCGCAGCAGACATGCCTGGTAGATGGATTGTTCCGGGCTATTGCCTTCGTTGCGTTCGGCCTGAATGGCGAAATCGATCATGAGAATGGCGTTTTTCTTCACGATGCCGATTAACAGGATGATGCCGATCAGAGCGATGATATCGAGCTGGCTGTTGGTGACCAGGATGGCGAGCAACGCTCCGACACCGGCCGAAGGCAGCGTGGACAGAATGGTGAGAGGGTGGACGTAGTTTTCATAAAGAATTCCGAGGACGATGTAGACGGTGGCCAGGGCGGCGAGAATCAGAAGCGGCTCGGTAGACAGCGAACTTTGGAAGGCTTGCGCCGCGCCCTGGAAACCTGCGCGGATGCTGGCAGGCAGGCCAATGGCCCGCTCCACGTTTTGGATCTGAGCCACGGCATCGCCCAGCGGGATACGAGGATCGAGGTTGAAGGTGATGGTCACGGCAGGGAAAACTCCCTGGTGATTGACGTGGAGCCAAGTCGTGGATTGTGCATAGTGCGTGAAAGCGCTGAGTGGAACAGGCCGGCCGGTGCTGGAAGGAACGTAAATGTCGTTGAGCGCCTGAGGATCCTGCCGGAACTTCGGATCGACCTCCATCACAACGTGGTACTGATTGATGCCCTCGTACATCACCGAGACCTGGCGCTGGCCGAAAGCGTCGTAAAGGATGTTGTCAATGGCGCTGGCCGAAACTCCCAGGCGGCTAGCGGTATCGCGGTCAATGACTAGATTGGCTTCCAGACCGCGATTCTGCAGGTCCGTATTCACGTCCTGAAGAATAGGAACCTGCTTTAATTTCGATTCCATCAGTGGGGCCCAGTAGAGAAGATCCTTCAGGTTATCGCCTATCAGCGTGTATTGATACGAACCGTTGCCGAGGCGGCCGCCAATTTGCACGTCCTGAGAGGGCTGGAGGAATAAAGTGGCCCCGGGAATGGCGGCCAGCTTGGGACGCAGCCGGTTCACCACCTGGAATGCGCTGACTTTGCGTTCCGAGAGCGGCTTCAGGGTGATGTTGAAATTGGCCGTATTTACGGAACGGCCGCCGGTATAGCCGTTGATATTGTCCACAGCGGGATCGGCCTGAACGATGGAGACGTACTGCAGAAACTTCTGCCGCATGGCTTGGAAGGAGACATCCTCCCCGGCGCGGGCCTGGCCGAAAATGCGGCCGGTGTCCTGCTGAGGAAAGAAGCCTTTGGGAACGACGATATAGAGGTAGATCGCCAGGCAGACGGTGGCTACGGTGGCACCCAGGACGAAAACCCGGTTTCGCAGCACCCAGCCAAGGCTGTCGGCATATGCGTGATACAGATGGTCAAAGCCGCGTTCGCTCAATCGGTAGAGCCAGTTGTGCTTGCGATGCTTTTCTTCTTTCAGAAGTTTGGCACACATGGTCGGTGTGGTGGTCAGCGAGACAACCAGGGATATGACTACGGCGACACTCAGGGTGACGGCGAACTCGCGGAACATGCGGCCGACGATCCCGCCCATCAAGAGAATGGGAATGAAGACGGCCACGAGCGACGTGCTCATGGACAACACCGTGAAGCCAATCTCGCGCGCACCCTCGAGCGCCGCTGCGAACGGGGTCATCCCCTTTTCCACATAGCGAGTAATGTTCTCTACGACCACGATGGCATCGTCCACCACGAAGCCAGTGGAGATGGTCAGGGCCATCAAAGAAAGGTTATCGATGGTGTAGCCGGCCAAATACATGACCCCGAAAGTGCCTATCAGCGAGAGAGGCACAGCAATGGTGGGGATGGACGTGGCCCAGATGCTGCGCAGGAAAGCAAAGACAACCAATATGACGAGGAGAACGGAGATGATCAGAGTCACCTCGATATCGTGCACGGAGGCGCGAATGGTTGTGGTGCGGTCCTGAGCTATGCCGATGCGGATCGAAGGCGGGATGGAAGCTTGCAGCAGCGGCAAGATGGCCATGACGCCGTCCACCGTCTCGATAATGTTTGCCTGGGGCTGCCGATAAACGGTCAGCAGCACAGAGGGCTTGCCATTCACCGAACCGGCGTTGCGGAGGTCCTCCTGGGAATCCACTACCGAGGCGACGTCGGAGAGCCGGACTGGCGCGCCATTGCGATAGGCAATGATCAGCGGCGCGTATTGTTTGGCTACAAAAAGCTGGTCATTGTCGTTCAAGACGCGCATTTGTTGGTTATCGACGAGAGCGCCCTTGGGCCGGTTGGCATTGGCACTGGCGAGCGCAGTGCGCACGTCTTCCAGGCCCAGACCAAGCTTACTGAGCAACAGCGGATTGACCTCGGCCCGCACGGCAGGTCGCGAGCTGCCGCCTACCTGGACCAAGCCGACGCCATCAACTTGGGCGATTTTCTGAGCAAGGATCGAATCGGCCACGTCATACATCTGCGGCTGCGTGGCCGTATCGGAGGTCAGGCTGAGAACCAGGATGGGCGACTCGGCAGGGTTGACCTTGCGCCAGTTTGGATTGCTGGGAAGGTTGGCTGGCAACTGACCGCGAGCGGCATTGATGGCCGCCTGCACGTCACGCGCCGCGCCGTCGATATCGCGGCTGAGATCAAAAACCAAAACAACCTGGGTCGAGCCGACTTGGCTCGAGGAAGTCATTTGGGTTATGCCCGCTATACGACCGAACATGCGCTCCAGCGGCGTGGCCACGGCAGAGGCCATGGTTTCAGGGCTAGCTCCCGGCAATTGGGCAGAGACGAAGACGACTGGATACACCACGTCCGGCAATGGCGAGACGGGCAGCATGCGGTAGGCCAGGATGCCGGACAGCAACAGCGCAATGGTGAGCAGCGAAGTCGCTACCGGACGACGGATGAATGGAGCAGAAATATTCATCGCCAGTATTCTCTCCGGCTAATCGCCAGGTTGGGGGGCCTCCAGCCGCCCTGGAATCGGTTGAGCTCGGCGAAAGTGGCTGGCGAGGCGATCAAACCAGATGTACACGACCGGAGTGGTGTAAAGCGTGAGCAATTGACTGATCAGCAATCCTCCGATGATGCAAATGCCCAGTGGCTGGCGCAACTCGGAACCGGTACCGCTCCCCACGGCCAGCGGCAAAGCTCCGAACAGCGCAGCCATGGTGGTCATCATGATGGGCCGGAAGCGCAGGAGGCAGGCCTGATAAATGGCTTCGTCGGGAGGCAGATGTTCGCCTCGTTCGGCTTCGAGAGCGAAGTCGATCATCATGATGGCGTTCTTCTTCACGATACCGATCAACAGAATGACTCCAATCAGCGCGATTACACCTAAATCTAGGTGAAAGAGCTGTAGGGCGAGAATGGCGCCTACACCCGCTGACGGCAACGTTGAGAGGATCGTCAGCGGATGGATGTAACTCTCATACAGGACTCCCAGCACAATGTAAACCGTTACCACGGCGGCCAGGAGCAACCAGGTTTCATTAGCCAGCGAATTGCGAAAGGCGGCGGCCGTGCCCTGGAAGCTCGCGGCGATGCTCTGGGGCATGCCAATTTCGCGCCCTACGCTTTCGATTTCCTGAACGGCGTCGCCGAGGGAAGCTCCCGGAGCCAAGTTGAAGGAGACCGTGGTGGAGGGGAACTGGCCCTGGTGATTGAGTGTAAGTGAAGCGGTATTCGGTTCGAAATGGGTAAAGGCGCTCAGGGGGACTTGTTCTCCCGTATTGGACTTAACGTAAAGGCTCCTGAGCGCCTCCGGGTTTTGCCGGAATTCGGGCGCCACTTCTAAAACCACGTGATACTGGTTGATCTGCGTGAACATGATGGAGACTAGGCGCTGTCCGAAGGCGTCGTATAGCGTATTGTCGATGGCGGCTGTGGTGACGCCAAGGCGCGAAGCGGTATCGCGATCCACGACCAAGTCTTCTTCCAGGGCATGATTCTGCTGATCGGTGGCGACATCCCGCAGATTGGGGAGGGCCTGCAGTTTTTGCACGAGCAAGGGTACCCAGGTGGCTAACTCGTTGGGGTCGGCGGCTTCCAGGCTGTACTGATATTGCGTGCGGCTCACGCGATCTTCCACGGTGAGGTCCTGGACGGCCTGCATGTACAACGTGATGCCCTCAACCGATTCCAGCTTGTCGGAGAGCCTGCGGATGATCTGCGTGACGTCGGAGGACCGTTCTTCGCGAGGCTTAAGGTTAATTTGAATGCGCCCGCTGTTCGGGGTCATGTTCGTGCCATCCACACCGATAAAGGAGGAGAGGCTCACCACATCGGGGTCTTCGAGGATTACATGCGCGAGTTGCCGTTGCTTTTCCGACATGCCGTCGAACGAGGTAGTCTCCGGGGCTTGAGAGATGCCCAGGATCACGCCGGTGTCCTGCACCGGAAAGAAGCCCTTGGGCACAACCACGTACATATACAAGGTCAAGACCAATGTACCCAGCGTTATGAAGAGCGTCACGGTTTGGTGCCGCAGCACGACGCGAAGGCTGCCGGCATAGCGGTCGATCACCCATCGCCACCAGCGTTCAGAAACTCGATAGAACTTCCCCTGCTGGGCCAAGGGGCGATGGCGCAGCAACTTCGCACACATCATGGGAGTGAGTGTCAAAGACACGCCCGCCGAAATCAGAATGGCCACGCTCAGGGTGATGGCAAATTCGCGGAACAGGCGGCCCACGATATCGCCCATGAAAAGCAGAGGAATCAGTACGGCGATGAGCGAGACGGTCAGCGAAATGATGGTGAAACCAATCTGTCCGGAGCCCTTGAGAGCGGCGTCAAGAGGTGAATACCCGTCTTCGAGATAGCGGTCGATATTCTCGATCATGACGATGGCATCGTCGACGAGGAAACCGGTGGAGATCGTGAGGGCCATCAGGGACAGGTTGTCGAGCGAAAATCCAAGCAGATACATGGCCGCGAATGTGCCTACGATGGACAAGGGAACCGCTACGCTGGGAATTACCGTAGCGGAGAGATTGCGCAGGAAGAGGAAAATGACCATGACAACCAGGGCTACGGTCAGCATCAACTCGAATTGCACGTCCTTAACGGAGGCGCGAATCGTGGTGGTCCGGTCGGTCAGAATAGAAACTTGAACGGCAGGCGGCAGAGAGGCCTGGAGTGTGGGCAAAAGCGCTTCGATGCGATCGACGACGTTGATGATGTTGGCGCCGGGCTGCCGCTGAATATTCAGGATGACCGCCGGAGTGTCATTGAACCAGGCGGCCTGGCTGGTGTTTTCGACGCCGTCGATGACATTGGCGACGTCTGTGACGCGCACCGGCGCGCCGTTCTTATACCCGACGATGATGGGCTTATATTGCACGCTGCTGAAGATCTGATCGTTAGCGCCAATCGTAAAAGCCTGCCGCGGACCGTCAATATTGCCCTTGGCCTGATCTTGATTGGCATTGGCCAAGGCGATGCGCAGGTCTTCCAGACTTAACCCATAGGAGGCCAGTGTGGCGGGATTGGCCTGTACGCGCACGGCCGGTTTCTGGCCGCCGCTGATGGTCACGAGACCGACGCCCGGGAGTTGCGAGATCTTCTGGGCCAGGGTGGTATCGGCCAAGTCCTCCACCTTCTGGAGGGGCATAGTCTCGCAGCTCAGCGCCAAAGTCAGGATGGGCGCGTCTGCCGGATTCACTTTGCTGTAAATCGGCGGATTGGGAAGGTCGGTCGGAAGAAAAGTGCCGCCGGCATTGATGGCGGCTTGTACTTGCTGTTCCGCAACGTCGATATTTTGCTCGAGATCGAACTGCAAAGTGATCAAAGACGCGCCGAAGGTGCTGGTCGAAGTCATCTGCTTCAGTCCTGGCACCTGTCCAAATTGCCGTTCGAGGGGAGCCGTGACCGAAGATACGATCACGCTGGGACCGGCACCGGGGTAGAACGTGAGCACCTGAATGGTCGGATAATCCACTTGTGGCAGCGCGGAAACCGGCAATTGGCCGTAGGCCACAAAACCGGCGAGCATCACCGCCGCCATCAAAAGCGTGGTGGCCACCGGACGGAGAATGAAAATACGAGACGGACTCATTGCTGCGGGTTGCGGCGATTCCTGTTTCCCGATCGAGATCCTGGTGAGTTATCGGACGAGCCGCTCGGCTGATTGCCCTGTGAACCTGGGCCCGCGAACGACTGAGAGCCGGGCGGGGGCTGGAATTGACGGCCTCGCGCTGGGGACAAATTTTGCGCATTCGTGGGAGAATTCGCCGTACCGTTTGGCCGTGTATCGGGCCGCGGATCGACACGCACTCCGGCGCGCAGGCGATCCTGCCCGTCAGTAACCACGAGATCGTTGGGGGAAAGGCCGCTATCAATCGAAGAGAGCGTACCTTCGGTTATTCCGACGGTGACGGGCACAACCTCGACACTGTTGTCGGACTTTACGCGATACACGAAGGTACCCTGATCGCCGCGCTGAATGGCGGCCGCGGGAATGATGGTGGCATTCTTCTTGGTGTCGATCAGCAGCCGCGCATTCACGAATTGATTGGGCCACAAAGCACGATCCTTATTGTCGAAGACGGCCTTCAGGCGAAAGGTGCCGGTGGTCTGATCGATTTGGTTGTCTATGGTGAGCAGGGTGCCCGAGGTGATTTCCGTTCCATTGTCGCGGCTCAGGGCCAATACTTGCAGGGTCGCGCCGGATCGCATGCGGTTGTTTACGGCAGCCAGGTTATCTTCAGGAAGCGTGAAGATAGCCGCGATGGGTTGCATTTGAGTGATCACCAGAAGGCCGTTCTGGTCTGAGGCGTGAACGATGTTGCCAGGATCAACCAGCCGCAAGCCTACGCGCCCGTCGATGGGGGCAGTGATATGCGCGTAGTCGATATTCAGTTTGGCGCTATCAATCTGGGCTTGATCGGCGGCAACCGCTGCCTGAAGTTGATTGGTCAGTGCCACCTGCGTATCGTACTGCTGCTGCGGGATAATTCCGTCCTTGAGGAGTTGGCCATCGCGCTGGGCTATAAGTTTCGCATCCGCCAGCTGCGCCTGATCCTTGGCGTGGTTCGCCTGCGCCTGGGCCAAGGCCACCTCGAATGGTCTGGGATCGATAATCGCAAGTAAATCGCCCTGATGTACCTCCTGGCCCTCCTTGAAGCGCACCTCCATCATTTGGCCATCTACGCGGCTCTTCACTGTAACGGTATTAAACGCTTCGACCGAGCCAAGCCCGTCCAGATAGACGGGCAGATCGCGCCGCTGCGCCGCGGTTACAGCGACAGGCACACGCGCGTTGAGATCGCCATTGCGGTCGCCTCGACCGCGACCCGCGGCCGCGGTGGTTTGAGGTTTGTGGGTACTGCGCCAAACGAAAAAGCCTCCAGCCAAAACGGCGAACAGAAGAAGGATCCCGATGGGACGGGTCGACGACCGCTTCTTGCCCGGCTTGTTATCGGGATCGTCCGGATGGAGTTGCACCGAGCGCGTGGGAGGTGCTGTAGTTTTCTCGTGCATGACCCTCTCAAATGGCTGACTTCGATCTATTGTGATTTAGATCCAAATCAGGTGAGCACTTCGAACCGCACCCTTTTCTGCGGATCCAAGCAATCTGCTCACTTTCATCCCGGGCAGAGGCCTAGCCCTCAGTGTAGCAGACAATGCGTCTCATTCCGTTAGACGAGCGCCAGAGTAGGATCGTTACGCCCAAGCGGCGGCGGGATGGTTTCGCTATAATGCTCAATCTCTATCTGTGGGCAACGGACTGATTGGGGTTGGTGCCGAAGCGGAACGGGTCGCAGCACTTCGGCTTGGAGAGATCCAAGCATAAGCGGCACTTATAGTGTCTGCCAGAAACATAAATTGGACTCGCAATCAGAAAATCTGTTATTTATGAGGGAGCAGCTTGCGTAAAAGGGTTGTTGTCAATCCGGGGAGTGCAGCGACGAGGAATCTGCTTTCTTCCTGCCGTTGGCGAAAAGCAGATCCCTGGCTTCGCTGGGGATGACACCAAACTGTATCTTCAGCAAATGCCAAACCATGCCAATGAGTCTTTGGAGATGAACGAGACATCGTCCCAGAGCGCGAAACCACGGAAGCTTGCTGGCGCCGAGATTATCTGGGAATGCCTGGAGCGTCTCGGAGTGGAGCACGTCTTCGGATATCCCGGTGGCGCCATTCTTCCAACCTACGATGCTCTGACCAAATCGCGCGTCCACCACGTGCTGGTGCGGCACGAACAAGGCGCTACGCACATGGCCGACGGATACGCACGGGCGAGCGGCCGTGTGGGCGTGGCATTGGCGACGTCGGGTCCCGGGGCGACCAACATGGTCACGGGCATCGCGACGGCAATGATGGATTCATCTCCTATCGTGTGCATCACCGGCCAGGTTGGCAGCGTTGTTCTCGGCAGTGACGCCTTCCAGGAGACCGACATCACCGGTATCACTCTCCCTATCACCAAGCACAATTATCTGGTGACCCGCGCCGACGAAATCGCCATCAGCCTGCGCGAAGCCTTCCAGATCGCCGCTTCCGACCGGCCGGGCCCCGTGCTGGTGGACATCACCAAAGACGCACAGCTCGGCTCCTGTGAGTTCGATTGGGAGGCGGCCGCGCCCCGGGCGCATCGGCAAGTGCCCGATTTCTTTCCCGCGCCGGCGAAACTGAACGAGGCGGCTGTGTTGATCAATGAATCGCAACGCCCCGTGATTCTGGCAGGGCACGGCATCATTCTCTCGGGCGCAGGAGAAGAAGTCCGCCGGCTTGCCGAGACCGCCGATATTCCTGTGGCTTTGACGCTCCTCGGCCTGGGCGCTTTCCCGGCTTCGCATCCGCTGAATCTGGGGATGATGGGGATGCACGGAGAGGCCTGGGTCAACCAGGCCATTCAGGAATCGGATCTTTTGATTGCGCTGGGGATGCGCTTCGATGACCGCGTGACCGGCAAGCTCAACACCTATGCGCAAAAAGCCAAGAAAATCCACGTGGAGATCGACCGGGCGGAAATCAACAAGAACGTGCATGCGGACGTGCCGCTGATCGGCGACCTGCGCGAAGTCCTCGAGCGGCTGCTCCCGCTGGTGAAACCGAACCGTCATTCGGAATGGTGGTCGCAGGTCCATGTCTCGAAGCAGGATTCGGCAGTCCGCGACATCCAGAATCTTCCCGATAATGGACACCTCTACGCCGCGCACGTGATCAATGACCTTTGGCGCGAGACAAAAGGGGAAGCCATCATTGTCACCGACGTCGGGCAGCACCAGATGTGGGAGGCGCAGTATTACCACCACGAAAAACCGCGCTCGTTGATTACGTCGGGCGGCCTCGGGACTATGGGTTTTTCTCTGCCAGCGGCAATTGGGGCTAAGTTCGCGCGGCCGGACGCAGAAGTTTGGGTGGTTGCCGGAGACGGCGGTTTTCAGATGACGATGGCGGAGCTGGCGACCATCGTTCAGGAAAAGCTGAACGTCAAGATCGCCATCATCAACAACGGCTATCTGGGCATGGTCCGGCAATGGCAGGAATTTTTCTACGAGGGCCGGTATGCGGGAACGCCGCTGCTGAGTCCTGATTTCGTGAAGCTGGCCGAGGCTTACGGAATTCCGGGGCTTATGGTGAGCGAGCGCTCGCAAGTCGTACCCGCGCTGCATACGTCGCGCTTTCATGCCGGGGCAGCCCTCATCGATTTTCGCGTGGAACAGGAAGATTCGGTCTACCCCATGGTGCCGGCAGGGGCCGATTTACACGCTATGATCCGGCGGCCGACTCCTCTGGTGGAAAGGCCGACGGATGACTGAGCGCGAAAAAACACACACATTCGTCGTCTATGTGGAGAACAAGCCGGGCGTTCTCAACCGCATTGCCTCGCTTTTCCGGCGCCGCGGATACAACATCGAATCGCTGACCGTCGGACACACCGAGCGCCCCAACATTTCGCGCATGACAATCGTCTCGTCCATCGGGGAAGGGGCGGCTCATCGCGTCGAGGCGAATATCTACAAGCTGGTGAGCGTGCTGTCGGTGGAAGACGTCACGCACGCCACCACGATTTCGCGGAGCCTGGCGCTCATTAAGGTGGTGGCGTCGGAAGAGTCGCGGCACCGGCTGATGGAGATCGTGCGCGTTTTCCGGGCGCGGGTCGTGGACCTGGCGCCACGTTCCTTAATCATTGAAATTACCGGCGCAGAGGATAAAATCCACGCTCTGGTGGACGTGCTTCGCCCCTTCGGCATTTTGGAGATGGTGCGCACGGGCCAGGTGGTCATGAGGCGCGGAGTGCAGGAGCGCGCAGAGAGTTCCTCGCCGAAGCCGGCGCAGGATGACATCGGGCGAAGCGAGCAAAAAACAGGTCCAGGACCGAGCGGCGCGAATGCGCTGGTCGAGGCGGAGCACCCCGGCTCGGTCTGAATGGCCGCAGTTGTCCCCGACTCACTAAGGAGCAAGAGAATGGCTACCATTCATCACGACGATGCCGCGGATCTCTCTCTGATTCAGGCAAAGAAGATTGCCATTATCGGGTACGGTTCGCAGGGGCACGCACACGCCCTGAATTTGAGGGATAGCGGCTGTGCGGTCTGCGTGGGGCTGCATCCGGAGAGCAAGTCCCGGCAGAAGGCGATCAGCACAGGCCTTACGGTTAAGTCCAATCGCGATGCGGCCGCATGGGCCGACGTGATCATGCTGCTGGCGCCGGATACCACGCAGCCCGCCATATACGAAAAAGAGATCGGGCCGAATCTCCCGGCCGGCAAAATGCTGATGTTTGCCCACGGGTTCAACATTCGCTACGGAACGATCCACCCTCCGAAAAATGTGGATGTGACCATGATCGCGCCCAAGGCTCCGGGGCATCGCGTGCGTGAAGTGTTCGCGGAAGGCGGTGGGACGCCGGCGCTGCTGGCCATACATCAGGACGCCACCGGCAAGGCCAAGCAGCTTGCGCTGTCGTATGGGAAAGCGATTGGCGCAACGCGCGCGGGCGTCATGGAGACGACCTTCACGGAAGAGACCGAAACCGATCTGTTCGGCGAGCAAGCCGTGCTCTGCGGCGGCATCAGCGCACTGATGAAAGCAGGATTTGACACCCTGGTGGAGGCAGGCTATCAGCCGGAAGCCGCGTATTTCGAGTGCGTGCACGAAATGAAACTGATCGTGGACTTGATCTACCAAGGTGGGCTGAATTACATGCGCTATTCCATCAGCGATACGGCGGAATGGGGCGACTATATGGCCGGCCCGCAGATCGTCAACGCCGAAACGCGCCGAACGATGAAGGAGTTGCTCGGCAGGATACAAAACGGCGAAATGGCGAAGGAGTGGATCGCGGAAAACGAAACAGGGCGTAAGAGATTCATGGAGATGCGGCGCAAAGAACAGCACTTGCTCGTCGAACAGGTTGGCGCACGGTTGCGCGCGCTCATGCCCTTCTTGAATCCGGTGAAGGTCGCGACCGAGCCGCCGAGCGCCGCGGTTGGCGCCAAGCCCTAGGCGGGACACCTATTTTGTTGTCATCCCGAGCGTAGCGGGGGTCTGCTGTTTTACAAAAAAACAAAGCAGATTCCTGGTCGTCTGCCGCAGGCAAATCTGTGCGAGAGGGCGCTGGGCGGACTCCTCGGAATGACAGCTTCAGTGGTTGCCGCTGCTGTTTCGATGTAACTTCAAATTGCCATGACTGATACCGCGAGCGGATTCAACAGAAGAAGCCGGCTCGTTACCGAAGGCTTCGAACGGACTCCCAATCGCGCGATGTTGCGCGCAGTGGGCTTCGGCGACGGCGATTTCGATAAGCCGATCGTCGCCGTAGCCAACGGCTACAGCACCATCACTCCTTGCAACGCCGGGCTCAATGATTTGGCGGAACGCGCCGTGCATTCGCTGCACAAAGCGCGAACCATGCCGCAGATTTTCGGCACCATCACGGTGAGCGACGGCATCTCCATGGGCACGGAGGGGATGAAGTATTCCCTGGTCTCGCGCGAGGTGATTGCGGATTCGATCGAAACGGTTTGCGGCGCGGCGGAGGTGGATGGCCTGGTGGCCATCGGCGGCTGCGACAAAAACATGCCCGGCGCGATGATGGCCATCGCGCGCCTGAATATCCCCTCGATCTTTGTTTATGGCGGCACGATCAAGCCCGGCCATCTGGATGGCAAAAATCTGACCGTGGTGAGCGCTTTCGAGGCGGTGGGGGAATTCAGCGCCGGGCGAATTGACAAGGGCGAGTTGCTGGAAGTCGAGCGCCATGCCTGCCCGGGAGTCGGCTCCTGCGGCGGGATGTTTACGGCCAACACCATGTCCTCCGCAATCGAAGCGATGGGCATGAGCATGCCCTATTCCTCGACCATGGCGGCCGAGGATGAGGAGAAAAAAGAGAGTGCGGCCGAATCCGCGCGCGTGCTCGCGAATGCGATCAGCCGCCAACTGCTGCCGCGCGACATCATTACGCGCAAAGCTTTCGAGAACGCGATTGCCGTGGTAATGGCCATCGGCGGCTCCACGAATGCCGTTCTTCACTTGCTCGCCATCGCCAGGGCCGCGCGCGTTCCATTGGTCCTGGAAGACTTTGAAACAATTCGCAAACGCGTGCCGGTGCTTTGCGACTTGAAGCCCTCGGGCAAGTACGTCACCACGGAACTACACGCCGCGGGCGGCATTCCGCAGGTGATGAAGATTCTGCTCGCGCACGGCGTGATGCATGGTGATGCGGTCACCATCAGCGGCAAAACGGTTGCCCAGACCCTCCAAGATGTTCCGACCGAGCCCCGCAAGGGCCAAGACGTAATTCATTCCTGGGAGAAGCCCGTTGCGCCCGAAGGTCACCTCGTCGTTTTGAAAGGCAATCTCGCTGCCGAAGGAGCGGTGGCCAAGATTTCCACAGCCGAAAAAATAACCGGGCCCGCACGTGTGTTCGATTCCGAAGAGGACTGCCTCGCCGCGATTCTCTCGAAGACAATACTGCCGGGCGATGTCATCGTGGTTCGTTATGAAGGGCCGAAGGGCGGCCCGGGGATGCGGGAGATGCTGGCTCCGACGTCCGCGCTGGTGGGCGCCGGATTGGGTAGTTCGGTTGGCCTGATCACGGACGGCCGTTTTTCCGGCGGCACGCACGGCTTGGTCGTAGGGCACGTGGCTCCAGAAGCCGCCGTTGGCGGCGCGATTGGACTGGTGCGCGACGGCGATTCGATTACCATCGATGCCCAATCACACAGGCTCGAGCTCCACGTCTCGGCAGAAGAACTGGAGCGCAGGCGAAGCGCGTGGAAAGCTCCGGCGCCGCGCTACACTTCGGGTGTGCTGGCAAAGTATCGCCATCTGGTTTCCAGCAGCAGCCTTGGCGCGGTTACCGATTTATTTGCCGCCGAATGAGGCCGTCGCCGCCTCGCAGCGTCGCTCGATTCTTACAAAGACTAATGTTGCCAGTGGTAGAGCGCATCGCTATCTTTAGCGCGTGAAAGATGGCACCGGGAAGCATGTACAGAAATTTTATAAATGGACCACGGGTTTTCGGTGAACACGAGCAAGCTTGGACCTGTCGCAGCGCGGGGAAGTAGGATACGATTTTGAATCGTAGTCCGTGCTGGCAGCCAGGATGGGATGTAGGTGCACATCTTCAAACGATTGATGAGTTTCAATTGATCGAGGGAGGAGACAGTCGATGATGCGGATTGAAGCTATCATCCAGCCTTCCCGCTTCGAATCGGTGAAGGAAGCCCTACATCAGATAGGGCCATACGGAAACCTATCGCGGCCGAGAATACGAAGTGGACCTACTTCCAAAGATAAAAATCGAAATGGTGCTGCCCTATAATCTGGTTGACGGTGCCGTGCAAACGATTTTGAAGACTGCCAGAACCGGGAAAATTGGCGACGGCAAGATTTTCCTTTCCAAGGTGGATGAGGCCATCCGCATTCGTGATGAGGAGAGAGGGGAAGGAGCCCTCTAGAGGAACGTAGTACACTTGGATCAAGTCTTCGAAACGCTTCGAGCCACTGCAGTGGGCATACCCTCTACACCGTTTACCGTTCTCCGCGACTTCTACGCGGAAGAGTTCGCCAGAATCGAGCGTGAGTTCCGTGCATCTTCGAACGGCCGCGTGGCGACTCAGGGCCGCGCCGCGTTGTTGGACCGCGTCATTCTCGACCTCAGCCGTGAATTTCTCGCGCCTGAACTGAACGACCTGAGGAAGCTCTGCCTTGTAGCGCTGGGAGGCTATGGCCGCAGGGAACTATTTCCCCATTCGGATGTCGATCTGATGTTTCTCTGGGAGGATGCCAGTATCGAGAGCCGTTATCGAGAAGGGACCCAGGCGATCTGCCGGGCGCTATGGGACTTGCGACTTCGGGTCAGCCCTACGCATCGATTTTTGAGCGAGTGCGAAAAATTTCAGCCGGACAATCCCGAGTTCAACATCTCCGTCCTCGATAGCCGCTATCTTGAGGGCGACCGCGGGCTCTTTGAACGTCTGCGCAATAGGGCCCTTCCCCATATGATCGCCGGAGGATGGTCCGATTTGCTGCGCGATCTCGCCGAGCTGACCGAGCAGAGGCACAGAAAAGAAGGCGACACGATCTTTCACCTGGAGCCCAATCTCAAGAATTCGCCGGGCGGCTTGCGCGATTACCACGTGGCCTGGTGGGTGGGATTGATTTCCAAGATGGAAAAAGCGGGAATGTGGGCAACCCCGGAAGATATTTGGCCGGCCAAGGCGCTCCAGGACATGGATAAGGCATTCGAGTTCCTGGCTGCGGCGCGCTGCTTCCTGCATTACCGGCAGGGACGCCACGATAACGCGCTTTCTTACGAGTTGCAGGCGGCTGCGGCAGCGCGCGGGATTGGAGTGGAAAATGGGCGAGCCATCGACCCGGCGGAGTGGATGCGCATCTATTTCCGGCACGCGCGCGCGGTTTACGCCCTGTGTACGCAACTCCTTGACGAAACACTTCCCGCGCCGGCCAAGCTTCGCGGCTTCCTGGGATGGAAATCGAGCCTGTTGGATTCCGGATTCTATGTAGCAGGCACGCGCCTCAGCTTGTTGGAGCCGTCGGGTGTTCATGAGCCGCAGCGTCTTTTGGACGTCTTCCGATATGTCGCCAAGCACGGAGCCAGGCTCAGCCGCGAAGCCGAGGACCAAATCCACGAAGCACTGCCTTCCATATTCGATTCGGGAGCGGCTCTCCCCAGTCTGTGGAGCAATCTTCGCGAAATTTTGCTGGCTCCCCATGCCGCCGAAGCGCTGCGCGCCATGCATAGCTCGGGATTGCTGGTGCGTTTGTTTCCCGAATTTGCCGTCATCGATTCGCTCGTGGTGCGCGATTATTATCATCACTATACGGTGGATGCGCACTCCTTCATGGCCATCGAAAACATTCACCGCTTGCGGGAGGCGGAGAAAAACTGGGAGCGCCCGTTCGCCAATCTTTTTTCAGAGTTGGAGGAACCGGAGCTTCTCTTCCTTTCGCTGCTTTTTCATGATGTTGGCAAAGGAATGCCCTGCGGGGACCATGTGGCCGGCAGCCTGGATGCGATTGAAAACGTATTCGCGCGCCTGGATCTGAAGCCTGAGCAGGCCGATACCGTGCGCTTTCTCATTCGGGACCATCTGGCCATGTCCGCCAATCTCTTACGTCGAGACATTTTCGATCTGGAGACGATCCGCGTCTTCGCCGAAGAGGTGGGCACGCCGGAACGCCTGAAGCTGCTTTGCCTTTTCACCTACGCGGATATCCGGGCGGTCAATCCCGAGGCGCTGACTCCTTGGAAGGCCCAATCGCTGTGGCAGCTCTATGTCCTTACCGCCAACTATCTGAGCCGCAGCCTGGATGAAGAGCGGTTCCACGCCGAGTCAGGCGATTTGCAGTTTGTTGATCGCATTTTCCCGCTGGTCTCCTCGACAGCTTCGCGCGAGGAACTGGCGTCTTTCCTCGAAGGCCTGCCCCGCCGTTACCTCTTCGCGCATTCCGCCGAAGAGATTGCCTCGCATTTCCCGATGGCGCGGAAGCTAAAGGAGAATAATGTACAATTGCGCATCGACCATCGCCGCCAGATCTATGCACTGACGCTGCTGGCAACCGACAGGCCGTTCCTTTTTGCCGGCGTCAGCGGAACACTGGCATCCTGGGGAATGGACATATGGAAGGCGGAAGCGTTTGCCAACGCCGCGGGGGTGGTCGTGGACACATTCCATTTCACCGACCCACACAAAACTTTGGAACTGAATCCTTCAGAACTGCTGCGCTTACAGAAGAGCATCGAGGATGTGCTCACCGGGGCCATTTCGCGCGAGACGCTGCTGCGCGGCAGGGCCGGCGCGCAATCGAAGCCCCAGCCGAAAGTCAGCGTGCCGACGCAGATCCGTTTTGACGACAGCAGTTCTCCGCATTCGACGCTGATGGAGATCGTCACGCAAGATCGGCCGGGATTGCTTTTTCACTTGAGCTCAACGCTGGCGAATTTTGGCTGCAATATCGAAGTGGCCCTGATCGATACCGAGGGCCAGCGCGCGCTGGATACTTTTTATCTTACATTCGGCGGCGCGAAGCTCAGGCCGGATGCGCAGGAGCAACTACGCGTTCGGCTGCTTGCCGAGGGGTGAGCTCTTTGGAGTTTCCCATGGCTGACCAAGTCGAGTCCCGAGCCGCTGAAATTGCCCGCGCCCGCCGCGTCAAGCGTGTCAATGCAATTACGGCTCTTCTGATCGACTCCGTCCTCGTGGCCCTGATTCTCAAGCTCGTTCCTTTCGGCGCCCGCGCATGGAAGCCGCTGCACCTCGTGGCCGGATTTCTGACGGGAATTCTCTATGCCAATGCATTTGAATATGTCCTACACCGATTTTTCCTGCATTGGGGGCAAGGATTCCTGGTCGAGCGGCATGGGCTTCACCACGAGACAGCGGGGGCGCCCGAAGAGCCGCGCTACGTCAACTTCGCCACGTCGCCCTTGGTTGTGGTGCTGGTGTTTGTGTTGAACGCGCTCCCAATTTTCGCACTGGAGCTTTTCCTGCACATCGCGCTGGCAGTCGGAATCTTTGCGGGCTTCACGCTTTATTTCATCGCTTACGAAGAGATTCACTGGCGTTTCCATCTGGGGGGCTGGCTTCCGGGATGGCTTCACCTGGCGAGAAATCACCACCTTTTGCACCATGGCGGCTTCGAGGGCCGCTACAACGTCTTCCTGCCGATTTTCGATTGGCTCTTCCAGCGGAGCACCTGGAAGCACGGTTCTTAGCGGTGAGTTGCTAAGAGCGCAGACGCTCGAAGAGCGACTTCTTTTTCGCGGGCGGCTTTTCCAGGGGAATGGCTTCGAGTAGTTGCGCGATCTGGGACGCGCAAAGCGGGTCGGCAGCGCGTCGCCAATAGCCGACCTCGCGCAATCCTGTCCACGCCTCCAGGCAATGCAAACAGCCGGAAACGTGCTTCTCCACCGGCTCTTTGTCATACCAGCTCACCTGTCCATCGTGAATGCGCACCAACTCGTGCGCGGGAGTGCAGCTTTCCGTCTTCAGGGCGCGAGCCTGCTTTAGAAATGCGAGCCACGCGGCGGGCCAGGGGCACCGGTCTTGCTCGGTCTGGCGAACCGCTGCCCGGTATTCCTCGACGAGACGCTCGAAGGCCTTTTCGGCCACGCGCGGCGAGAGGCGCATAACGCGTTCGAGACTATTTTCGCCATAACCCGCGAGTCTGAAAAAGAGCATCTCCTTGTGGAGCAGCGGAAGGCCGTCGAGCAACCTAGCGACTTTTTCAGTTTCGAAGGCACCGGTCCGCTGGACCTCAGACTTTTGAGATGTGACAGAGTCGAGTGCCACTCCGAGCAACAGCGCACGGAGATCTCCCAGAAATTCGCGTTCGGATTGGCGGGAACTGGCACGGAGGCGCTCAAAGCCGTTGGCCGTTAGCTCCGCCAGCATTTTCCTCACAATCGGGGAGGCCTCTCGAATCGGGATTGCTCCGTGGATCTCCAGCAGGCGAAAAAATAGAGGGCCATAGAAATCGAGCAAAGCGCGCCAAGCTTCCACGCTGCCCTGCTCGCTCTGCTTTCGGATTTTATGAAATGTGAAGAGGACTGGTTCGGGCTTCACGAAGAGCTTTCCCGCAGTTCAAACTTGGCCCGCATCGCTGCGGCAAGGAAGCGTCGATGAGGAGGTGGCATCCTAACCGAGAGACTTTCTTTGCGCCGTCGCCGGTTCCAACGGAAGCGTGGCCACCGCGAAGGGCAGGCCCAGGTTGCGCCGCAAAGTAGCGCGGTCGAGCTCATGCTCCCACCGCGCCAGCACTACTGTGGCGACTCCGTTGGCAATCATGTTGGTGGTCGCCCGGGCCATGCTCATGAAGCGGTCGACACCCAGAATCAATGCCATGCCCGCAACGGGAATGGTGGGTATCACCATTAACGTGCCGACCAGGGCAATGAAGGCCGCACCCTGCACGCCGCTCGCGCCCTTGGACGTCAGGACGGCGACGGCAAAAATCGTTAATTGCTGTCCGACGGTGAGATGAATATTGGTGGCCTGGGCCACAAAAAGGGCGGCCAGGGTCATGTAGATGCTGCTGCCATCTGTATTGAAAGTGTAGCCGGTGGGCACGACCAGGCCGACCAGAGCCTTCGAGCAGCCGAGGCTCTCCATCTTTTCCATCAATGTAGGCAGCGCCGGCTCGGAAGAGCTCAAGGTGAGGCACAGGACGATCTCTTCCTTGATATAAGAAAGGAATCTGATGATTCCGAAACCGGAGGCCCAGCAAATCGCTCCCAGCACCACAAGCACAAAGAGGATCGACGTGATCCAAACCGCGCTGATGAGCTTCGCCAGCGGAATCACCGATCGAAGGCCGTACTGGCCTATGGTGAAGGCCATGGCGCCAAAAGCGCCAATCGGAGCAGCCTTCATTACCAGATTCACCACGCCGAAGACAGCCTGCGTCAATCCCTCGATGGTGTCCACCAGGGGCTTGACGCGCTTGCCCATCACTGACATGGCCAAGCCAAACAGGACGGAAACGAAAACCACTTCCAGGATGTCTCCGCGGGCAAAAGCATCCACCACAGTCGTAGGGATAATGTGCATGAGAAAGTCCGTGACGGTTGCCGTTTTCGCCGCGCCCGCGTAACTGGCCACTGCGGCGGCATTGAGTTTGGCGGGATCGGCGTTGAAACCCGCGCCCGTCTGAACCAGGTTGCCCACCACCAGGCCGATCAGCAGCGCAATCGTGGAGACGACTTCGAAATAGAGCAGGGCCTTGCCGCCGATGCGCCCCACCTTTTTCAGGTCTCCCATGCCAGCAATGCCGGTCACGATGGTGCAAAAGATGACCAGCGTGATGATCATGGAGATGACGCGGATAAAGGCGTCCCCGAGCGGCTTCATGGCGATGGCCGTGTGCGGCCACTTCCAGCCCAGAATGATGCCGATCGCTACGCCGATGAGCACCTGGCCCCAGAGAGTTCGATAGAAGGGCTTTTTGCGGGAATTCGCGCCGCGGGTTGCCGATTCAGCATCATGCATAGCCATAGTTAAGCCTCCCTATTTCGGAGTGCTGAGTTGCTGGTTCCTGACCGGGAGCAAGGAAGTAGAAGATTACTAGGCCTCGGCCACCCTGGTTTTGCTCCGCGGGCCGGTCTCGGCGGAGTCTACCACATTCAGTAGCAATGCAATAAGTCCGCCGAAAAGGGGTAGCGCCCCAATTTGAGTTCCTAGATTCTGTCGAAATTCAAATGAGCACTACCCGAAAACGCGCCTTCCGAGGCACGCTTACATAAGTGCGCGAATTCGCATCATTTGGTTTCCGCCGCGCTGAAATTCGTACGGCACGGTCTCAATCGAGATTTCACAAACCCCGCGGAGTTGGTCCGAGATCACGGTGACGTAAGATGACGGGCGGCCGTCTAGAGTAAGCAGCGGAAAAATTCTGACATCGGGCACAATTCGAGAATCGCCAGACGATGGAAGGATTCAGGCAAATGCTCGTCTTGGAAGGATCGGCCCCAAGGGACTACTTGATCGAGTGTGAATATGTGGAGGCGGATTCGCGGATTTCGAAAATGGCTAGCGGCGGGCGCTGTTGTTAGCGCCGGAGGGCTGCTTGAGCGCCGGATTGCGCGGCAAGCTCAGTAAATTGGCAAAGAGCCGATACGCGCCCGCGACGCCGTCCGGCAATTGCCGATACAACGCGAAGGCCACGTAGACGTAGACTCCCCGCCCATATCGTGCGTAAACCAAACCACCTTTCTGTAGCTTTTGATCCGCATCATGGGTTTCGAGCGGCGCGACGTATTGCGGGTCCCATGTTTTTAGGAAGCTGTGCCCTCGTTCCTCGACCCAGCCAGCAAAATCCGATTGGTTGATCTGGTTGGGCCAGGTGAGCACCGGGCTTTTCGGGTCAACGAACACGACGGGCGAGCGTTCGTCCACCACGCGCTCGGCATCATTGGGCAAAGTATAAGGATAGGGCCCGAAATTGTGATCGTACTGCACGGACTGATACTGCACGATCACCACGCCCCCATTGCGCACGTATTCGAGCAGCCGCTTGTGGTTGGTAGCGAGTTCCGGCCGGGCCGTATATGCGCGCACCCCCAGCAAAATGACATCGTATTTTTGCAGATCGCCGCTAGAGATGTCTTGCGCGTTCAGGAGTTGCACGTGGACTCCGAGATCTTCGAGTGACTGCGGCACTGTATCGCCCGTGCCCATCACATATCCGACCCGCACTCCTTGAGAAATTTTCACGTCCACGCCGGAGGTGCGGTAGGTAGCCGGAACGTAAAGGTTATAGGGGCGCAGTCCTGGATAGCCCGCGGTGATGAAGCCTTCGCGATATTGCCGCCCGCCAGATTCGGCGACCGCAGTCACCGTGTACGCCTTGGTCTCCAGGCGATCGGCGATCACCTCGAAGCGCACGATTTGTTCCTGGCCGGCGCGCTCGAGCGCAAAGGGAGCCGAGGCTGGCTCGGAGTGCCAGCCATCGGGCAGATCCAGCCGCACCGTGCCTTTCGCACCTGTTTGCGCTTCGCTGTGTACTTGCGCTGAAAGCGCGAAGGATTTCGAGCCGAGTGGCGTGATGCCGGCATCGGGGAAGATCCTCACAGAAACCGCGGGCGTCACCTCCAGCGGATTGAGCACGATGCCTTGGCCGGTCTGCTGCTGCACGGTCTGGATCACCTGGCCGACGCGCAACGGCACGCCCATATAGCTGAATTCAACCCAGGCCGCCAGGGGATAAGGAGCAAACGAGCAATTGCGGTAGCGTTCGTCCAATTTGTCGTAATAGGGCAGCTCTTCGTTGGGCCGCGAGAAGTAAGGACGCGTCAGCGCGGCATCTTGCGGCGGCTTCACGTTGAAGCGCTGATCCAAAGCATGCCGCGCTTCCAAGTTCGCCGGGGTGGGTGTGGCGGAATCGGCTGATACGCTCCACGATTCGCCTGCCGGACTCTGCAGCCAAATGCGGTTGAGCGCCAGCGCTGTCGTGCCCGCGTTATTCAGGTGCACACGCACGACGAACTGCGCGCTGGGCACAAGCGATCTCATCGTTTCCGCAGGCAATGCGAAAAGAGGATTCCCGCGGTTGGGCTCGCGCTCGGGAGCGACCGTGGCTTCGAGTGAAAGGTTCAGCGCCTGAAGAATCGCCTTTTGAAATTGGTCCTGTTTGGCACGCAACTCGTAGCTCACATCGTATTTCGCTTGCTCGGAAAGCTTGCTGTTTGCCACCAGCGCGATGAGCGCATTGGTCTCCTTCAGTCCTTCGGCCATGAGCGGCGCGATTTTTTCCGGCTCGCTGGCGGAAAAACCCGTCATGGCCTGCTCCACCACGGAATTGATGCGGCCCAGCCCCTCTTTCAAGAAGGCATTATCCGGGCCGCTGGCGAGATCGGCGATGCCAGCCACAGAAGTGTCCACGCCGTCGAAATACGATTGCTCTTTATCAGCGGCCGGAATCGATGAGCCGAAACGGTGGTACGGCGCTGCAAGGGGTGCGGAGAGCGGAATTCCGCCTCCGCCATTCTGCGATTTCTGCAACGACCAGCCTTGCCGCGCGATCTGCGTGAAGCTCGCACCCAGCAGGGGATCGCCGTCGCCCTCGGGAATTTCCAAATTCGTGCTCAGGGGCCCTTCCGTCCACGTGTTGTGAACAAAATCATAAAAGCGCACGGGATGGTACTTTCCCGTGGCCGAATCGAGCATGCCCTTATCGGTAATCGGGAAAATCGGCACGCGCGCGTACATCTTTACGGGTGACCAGGGCCGCAGCCCGGCGCGAATTTGCTGCGGAAACATCTTCGGGTCGCCAGCCGCTGCGAACACTTCCTGCGCAATTTGTCCGGCGGCTCCATGCTGCCCATGGCCGTCCGTGGGTCCACCGACGAAGACAGATGTAATCACCAGCGGGCGCGTCATGCGCACTACGCGCACGGCATCCTCGAGCAGCCGGTCATGCCCCCAAACTTCAAGCGCTTCCTCGCGCCTTTTCGAAAATCCGAAATCCGCCACTGTGCCCCAGAACTGCTGCACATCGTAATAACGGTCGGCCGCTAGCAGTTCTTCGGTCCGCACCAGGCCCAGCGCGTCCCAGAAATCGTCAGACATCACGTTCTGGCCGCCCTCGCCGCGGTTTAGCGTGAGTAGAATCGCCCGCACGCCGTGCCCGCGCGATTGGTAGGTGAGCATGCCGCCGTCTTCGTCGTCGGGATGCGCGGTCAGCATCAGAAGACTTGCGCGCGTATGCAGCTTCAGCAGGGTTTGCCAGAGCCCTGCGGCGCCGCGATCGATTTCGAGAGGACGCGCATCGGGCGTAGGCCACTCCCAGGCAGCCGCCGCGGCGCTATTCGGATCATTTGGCGCCGAAGGTGCCGCAGCCGGCGCCTGCCCACGCACAGCGCCCGAAAGCACCAGCGCGACGACCGTCAGCGTTAGAAAAACCAGTGCGAGTGCGCCAACTCCGAGATTCCTGCGCACCTGCGGCTCTCCTGCGCGTTCTGTGATCTCCGCCTTCACGCTGCCCCATAGCATATCCCACCACCTGTAGGAAAGGTTAGTCCCGACCTTTGGATCGGTTTGCCCGCCGTTTGCCCGCCGCAGGTGTTTCTAGAGATGGTGTAACATGGTTGGCCCTCGAATTGGCGACACAGACAAAGGCGGAGTGAAGCCGCGATCATATGAAAATCGGAATCACGTGCTATCCCACCTACGGTGGATCGGGGGTAGTTGCCACGGAATTAGGCATGGAACTGGCGGCTCGCGGCCATGATGTGCATTTCATCAGTTATGCGCCGCCGGTGCGTCTCACGGCAAACGACCGCATCACGTTCCACGAAGTAGAGGTTTCCAATTACCCGCTCTTCGATCATGCGCCTTACACGCTCACGCTCTCAGTAAAAATGTTGGAAGTGGCGGAATCCGCGCGTCTCGACCTGCTGCATGTGCACTACGCAATTCCGCATTCGGTCAGCGCCCTACTGGCGCGCTCCATGGCTGCCCCGCGCCGGCTGCCCTTTATCACCACGCTACACGGCACGGATATCACTCTGGTCGGAAACGATCGCAGCTTTCTGCCCATCACGCGCTTTTCCATCGAACAGTCCGACGGCGTGACGTGCATCTCGAACTACCTGAAAAAGAAAACCATCGAAGTTTTCGACATCAAGCGGCCCATCGAGGTCATTCCCAATTTCGTCAATTGCGATGTCTACTGCCGCAAGGATGACCCCGCTTTGCGCGCACAATGGGCGCCCAACGGCGAGCCCATTCTGATGCACCTATCGAATTTCCGGCCGGTCAAGCGCGTTCCTGACGTCCTAGAGATTTTCGATTTGGTCCGCAGCAAGATGCCCGCGAAGCTTGTGCTTATGGGCGACGGCCCCGACCGCGGCGCCGTCGAATGGGCGATCCGGCGCAAGGGGCTTACAAAAGACGTCTTCCTGCTGGGCAAGCAAGATCGCGTTTATGAAAAACTCGGCGTAGCCGACCTTTTCCTGCTGCCCTCCGATCTCGAAGCGTTTGGTCTCGCGGCGCTCGAAGCGATGGCTTGCGAAGTGCCCGTGATCGGCACGACGGCCGGCGGCATGCCCGACGTCGTTGAGCACGGCGTCGACGGTTATCTTGTCGAACCGCGCGACGTCGCTTCCGCCGGGCGCTTTGCTGTCGAAATTCTTTCGCGCGCCGATCGCGGCAGAGAGATGGGCCGGCGCGCCCGCGAAGATGCGCGCCGCCGATTCTGCGCCGAGGACGTAATCCCTCATTACGAGGCTTATTACCGCCGCGTGCTGGAAGCCGCAGTCAGCGCCTGCGCCTGAG
The DNA here is from genome assembly GCA_003223325.1 of Acidobacteriota bacterium. GTDB lineage: Bacteria > Acidobacteriota > Terriglobia > Acidiferrales > UBA7541 > Palsa-189. The sequence continues at coordinate 58,184 of QHYS01000057.1, read as the reverse complement.
CGCCCGACGCTGTGACCTCTTCCACCAAAGACGGTGCGGCCCAAAGTTGGCGGCAAGATTCCTCCGGTTTGCACCAGTCACAGGCCCATTCTCCGCAGCCATCTCAAAATCTGATCCGCGGCATGGGCCTCGGCAGTGCCGTCGCGCTGAACATGCTGGACATGATCGGCGTCGGCCCATTCATCACGCTGCCGCTGGTGGTTGCCGCGATGCACGGTCCGCAGGCGCTCGTCGGATGGATTCTCGGTGCGGCGCTTTCCGTCTGCGACGGCCTGGTAGTCGCCGAACTGGGCGCGTCCATGCCGCGCGCTGGCGGGCCCTACGAATATCTGAAACAGATTTATGGGCCGAAGGGCCTCGGCCGGATGATGTCGTTTCTCTTCATTTGGCAGTTGACCTTCAGCGCGCCGCTCTCGATTGCTTCCGGCTGCATCGGGCTCGCCGCGTACGCAGGTTTTCTCTGGCCCAATCTGCGCGGAGTGTTGCTACGGGGCAATGTGCATCTGGCCATCCCGCTGCTCGGACGGCTGGAAACGAATGTGGTCATCACGCCCGGCACCTGGCTGGCCATAGGCACATGCGCCTTTGCCGTCGCGCTGCTCTATCGGCGGATCACCAGCATCGGGCGTCTCTCGAAGTGGTTGTGGGGAGGCGTACTCGTTACGGTTGCCTGGGTGATCTCCGCCGGCATCACGCATTTTCATGCCGCCCAAGCTTTCGATTTTCCGCCAGGCGCGTTCACGCCTTCGATGAACTTCTTTACCGGGCTTGGAGCGGCGCTGCTCGTGACGGCATACGATTATTGGGGTTACTACAACATCTGTTATCTGGCGGGTGAAGTGGAGAAGCCAGAGCGCAACGTGCCGCGCGCGGTACTCATTTCGGGGCGTGATTCCCTGGCAGCAGCTCCAGGGGCAAACGAGCGAAAACGCGCGCTCCTCGGTTATTGCCGTTTTCATGCAACAGATTTATGGCGGCTGGGCCGGCAAGCTGGCCACTCTGCTGATTATCTGGACCGCCTTCGGATCGATCTTCTCTTTACTCCTGGGATATTCGCGTGTGCCTTACGCCGCCGCTCTGGACGGAAATTATTTCGAAGTTTTCGGCCGGCTTCATCCGCGACACAAATTCCCCAATGTTTCGCTGCTGGTGATGGGAGTGGTCGCGGCGGCGTTCTGCTTTTTGCAATTGGCCGACGTGATCGCGGCGCTCGTCGTGATCCGCATCCTGCTGCAATTTTTATTGCAGCAGGTGGGCCTGTTGATCTTGCGGGCCCGGCAACCAGACATGCCGCGGCCCTTCCGCATGTGGCTCTATCCGTTGCCGGCGCTCTGCGCTATCGCGGGATTTGTCTACATTCTGATTTCGCGGCCGAATTTCCTGCGCGAAATTCGTTACGCCATCGTGCTGCTTATTGCGGGTCTCGTGCTCTATTTCTTCCGTGCCTTCCGGCGCGGCGAATGGCCCTGGCACGGCGCGCCGGACACCGGCGCCGCAACGCTAGCCTCGGCCAAGCCCGAATGACGCGCGCTTGTCCTCTTGGTGCGCCCGCGATGCTTGACCCGCACGGATCGCTGGCATATAAACGGCTTAGGGAGCTGCTCCTGGAGGAAATTTATGCGAAGCACTCTTTTCTGTGCCCTGGCGCTTGCCTCTGCGTTCGTATTCGCCGCGCCGGTGGTGGCGCACCACGGATTCAGCGTGGAATTTGACGAGACCAAACCTGTGACGCTCACCGGAGTGGTCACCAAAATGGAGTTCATGAATCCGCACATCTACTTCTACCTGGACGTCAAAGACGCGAACGGCAAAGTGGTGAACTGGGCCTTTGAGGGAAGCCCCCCCAATATTCTTTCCCGGCAGGGATGGCGAAAAGATACCGTCAAACCCGGCGACATGCTCACGGCCAAGGGTTTTCGTGCCCGAGATGGCGCCCATCTAGTTGCTTGCACGACGATTACGTTTCAGGATGGCCACCAACTCACGGTCGGCCCTGGAAACATCAAAGCCTACGATAAGAACTGAGCCTGGACCGCGAAAATGAGTCACCCTTCTCGCTCAGCGTTCATCGGGGTCATTGTTGCCCTCCTCGCCCTGCCGTTTTTTACTGCATGTTCCGGACGCCCCGCGGGCGGTGCCCAAGCGTCGGGTCCGCCGGATCTGAATGGAGTTTGGTCGGCGCCTTTTACGCCGGACATTTCCAAACCGCTCGGTCATCAGCCTCCGTTTACCCCTTACGCCGCCGACCTCTTCAAAAAAGAAGACGAAATCGATGATCCGTTGACGCAGTGCTTGCCCATCGGCCCGGCGAGAGGAATTCAAGCGGGCCTCATGCCCTTCCAGATCGTTCAGACGCCTGCGGTGACGGCCATCTTGTTTGAGAATCAGCGCACTTTCCGAATTATCAACACCGATGGACGCAGCCATCCGAGCGATGTGGACCCGACGTGGTTTGGCGATTCGATCGGCCACTGGGAAGGAGACACTTTAGTGGTCGATACGGTCGGTCTCAACGATCGGACCTGGCTCGATACCGCCGGCCATCAGCACAGCGACCAACTGCATCTGGTCGAGCGTTTTCAAAAGGTCGACGCGGACAATATCAAGTGGACCGTCCGTTTCGAGGACCCCAAGTTTTATACCGAACCTTGGTCTGTCACTCTGCCCATCAAACGCCAGAACACCGAGATCATGTCCTATTCCTGCGAGGAGAATGAGAAGGACAGGGCCCACCTCAGGCGCACGAATAAATTGAATAAATAAGGTTTACACATGATTCGACGGCAGCTAAGTCTTGCACAAGGAATGGCGTTCATTCTGACACCGCCGATCCTTGCATGGTTGCTCGCGAGTCCATACCCTGCCGGCGCGCAAAAGCGGCCGATCGCGTGGAGCAGCCAAGAGGCGCCTATCGCCAAGGATCTGGATGGACTTCGTCAGAGGTCGGACGAGGCAAGGGCTCGCAAGACCAGACAGCTGGCGTCTGCGATTCGACAGCTTCCTGTGACGCCGAATAAACTGCGCCTGGCTGTTCAGCTTGCAAGCTTGTCAACCGAGGGCGACTTTGGATACGACGCGCTACAAGAGGTCGCAACCACGTTGGCGGATTCGCTCCGCGAGCAACCGATCCACTCAAAGCCGGGACAACCTGGGGTTCCCTATGTCGAGCTCGCGCAGCTCGTGCGATACGAGCATGTTCAGGCGTCCTTGGACGATTTGCAGTTTGCCGCAGCGTTGTCGAAAATTGATGCAGACGACGAGCGGCGTCAGGGCGCGAATTTCACGTTGACAGACTTGCAGGGGCAAAGTTGGACGCTGAGGGATCTCGGCGGCAAAGTAGTATTGGTCAACTTCTGGGCCACCTGGTGCCCACCCTGTCTCAAGGAGATGCCTGATCTCGAAAGCCTGTACGAGCGGTTCAAAGACCAAGGATTCGTGATACTAGGCATCTCAGATGAGGACGTGACGAAGGTAAAGCCGTTCATTGCCAAGCGAAACGTCACCTATCCGGTTCTTCTGGATTCGGGACGAAAAGTGAACGAGCTATTCCAGATCAATGGAATTCCGAAGAGTTTTGTGTATGACCGCTCCGGGAGACTGGTCGCCGAGTCAATCGATATGCGGACGCACAGGCAGTTCTTGGAAATGCTCGGACAGGCCGGCCTACACTAGAAGTTCGTATTTCGTACCCGCCAAGCCAAGTGAAACAGGCTCACATCGATAGTGAAAGGCTTACTTGATATCCAATCGGGCAAATGTTGGGTTCACGAATTTGAGTCCAACGGCTACACTCATCGACAAGATACGTTGACGAACCGCTCATGCGAAGATTTCTATGCTTTTCTTCCGCGGCGGTATCGTCTAAGGGTTAGGACGCGGCCTCAAACGGGTACGGATGTTGCAACAAGGCACTGCCTTATCCCAAAGACTGAGCTTGAACGATACGCCCAACTCATGACAGAGACAGCCGCAATGAGAGCGGACCAGCCGAGGCGAGTATTTGTACCGACACCGAAAACCAGGCCACGTGCTCGACCAGTCCCGCGCTTTGTGAAATCCTGCTAAACTTGCCTTCGATGGCCCTGTGGTGCAGGGGTTAGCACACCAGATTCTCAATCTGGAAACACGGGTTCGATTCCCGTCAGGGCTATAACCCTCATTGCGACCAAAACTTTCCAGTCCGTTCTCGCCAAAAAGTCGACCGTGGAAAAATCCAACCGACAACCTGAAGTAGATTTCGCCGTCGAAAATCATTTCACCATCGCGAGAGCCGGCACCGGCTATTCGCCGAAAATACTCCCCGGATGTAAGTGCGTTCACCGATGGCAAGGTCGAGATTATGTTCAAACTGACGTATTCGCAGGCGGAAAATCTCGCTCACCTTTTGAAGGGGCAGGACCTTAGTGCCCAAGCATTACTGAACCCAGACTACCATTTCTCGTGTGCCTACAAAGCGCCAGCGGCCACGCTTCTTCTGGACGATTTCACAGCCGCGACCTCGAATCAACGGTAACGAGCAGTTGTTTCGGTCTTTCGGTCGGGTTGATTGGTAACAACCCTTCCAACTGAAAAGTTAACGTCTTTGCTTAACAGATTCGGCGGGGCTTCGGCGTTGGACTATCAGGCGACTTGGCCGTACCAACAACAAATAGATGCAGCAAATGGCAACAATTAAGGTCTCGTGTCTATAGCCATACGGTGATAAGGGACTTACAGGGGAGTGGAATTGAATCCCGGTATCGCTATACCTGCAGAGCAAAACGCTTATCGACGACAGTCACTTCTCCAAGTTTGTTCTGACGGAACCAGGCGCATCGAGGAAGGATTTCCGGCGACCGACGGAAGTCTCCCTGGTCTCCCTGTCCTTGACAACTGCAAATGAATGGAGTGTACTTCGCCGCAAAATATCCCTGGGTTTTGAAAGCCAAAAACAGGAGGAGCCCTCTAATGAAGCAGAGGAACCTAATTCCCATCTCACTGCTGGTTTGGGGCCTGCTAGCTTTATTTGCGGTAGCAACTTCGTCTGCAGATGACAACATCGTACCTCGAAAAATAACCACAATCACCATCCCCGGGAACCTCCCACATTTCGACATTAGTTGGGTTGATTCCGCGAGCGAGACCTACTACCTTGCAGATCGCACCAGCACTCCGGGGACGGGACGCGTCGAAGTTATCGATGCCGAACATGACACCTTTCTCTATTCCATTACTGGGTTTGTCGGCAATGCCGGATCCGGGCTGTCCGGTCCAGACGGTGTGTTGGTCATCCATAAACGGAATGAGCTTTGGGCAGGCGACGGCGACAGCACGGTGAAAGTCGTCGACCTGGCCACAGGGTCCGTTGTGACCAGCATACCTACCGGCGGAGATCACCGGGCGGACGAGTTGGCTTATGATCCTGTGGATCAAGTCATCTTGGTTGCCAACGACAGGGACGCAGTTCCGTTTGTGACGTTTATCTCGGTGGAAACTCGTACCGTGTTGGGCATATCTCCTACCCCCAAGCTACCGCCGGCCTCGAGCAGCCCGTTTGGGACCAGCAAAGGCATAGGTTTTACATGTCGGTGCCCGCCACGGTCGCGAACCCGAACGGAGAAGTTGACGAAATCAATCCCAAGACGGAAAGCGTGACCAACGTCTTCCCCATAACGACGCCTTGCGGTCCGGCCGGTTTGGCCCTGCTGCCCGGGCAGCGTTTAATGACCAGCTGTGGTGTGGTCCTCGATGCCAGAACAGGCGCCACCCTGGCCACGATCGCCGGAGTCAGCGGCGACGAAATTTGGTACAACCCGGGAGACAACCGCGTTTACTTTGGCAATCAACCCATATTCGTAGTCGACGCTACGAGCTATCAGGTAATTGCTAGCATCGATGTGGGGGATACACACTCGCTCGCAGCAAACAGTGAGAATAACCACATCTTTGTGCCCGTGACCGGTGTCGGTGTCGTGGTGTATGCCGACGACGAAGATCAAGAAGGCCACGGCCGGAACTAGGGTGCAAAGGCTGGCGCTGCCGCTAGTTGGAATGCACCATCTGATGGTCACGACTTTTGCGCGAAGTGGAAATGACGAGGTAAACGCCCGTTATTTCCAAGCGGCGTAGACCGGCTTGCTGACCAGGTACTCGGGATTCGCGCCCGAGCGCGGACGGAACTTCTGCACACGCCCACCGGCCACTTCGGCGACATAGAGGTTGCCTTCCTGGTCTACGCTTGCGCCATGCATGTTGAACAAGCCTCCGGGCCAATCACCCAGAGTGCCCCAGGCATACAGAAGGTGGCCGTCGGAGTCGTATTCCACGACTTTCGAGGTGGCGTCCTCAAATGCCCACACCTTCCGATCGGCCCCGATGTATAGGCAGTTCACCGATGACGGCTGCGCGAACGGCCACTGCTCGATGAATTTTCCGTTCTCATCGAATACTTGCATGCGGCGGTTGCCTCGATCGCTGACGTAAATGCGGCGCGACACCGGATCGGCGGCGATGCCGTGTACCACGTTGAAGTAGCCCGGCCGCGTCTCGTTTGGGGGATTGCCCTTTTCGCCCCAAGCCATCAAGAATTTGCCGTTCTTGTCCAGCTTCACCACCCTGTGTCCGTTATATCCATCCGATACAAACATGGTGCTGTCCGGCAGCCAGGCAATATACGTCGGGCGATTAAAGTGCTTGTCATCCTCGCCAGCCTCGCCTTTGGTCCCGATGGTTTGTACGAGCTGTTTGCCGTCGTGGGTGAACTTGAACAGGGCGTGATTGTGATCGTCGACCACCCAGACGTATTTGTCCGGATCATAGGGATTGATGTAAATGGAATGAGGCCGCTTGAAAAGCGAATCCCACTGCGTCCATTGCTCGGTGATGTTGCCATTGGCATCCACCGCGACGAGCAGATGTTCCCAACGCGCGTCGGTGCCCATCCTTCCTTTCCAGGCTTGCGCGGGATCGGAAGGATCGGCACCCGGACCTCCGGCTCCCGGTGGGCTGGAGGCGGGCCCTTGGGAGGCGTTGCGGAACGGCACCTGGCCTACCGGAAAAGAAAGGCTTGGCCCGATTTCAGGAATCGCGCGAGTCATCGGCCGGGCCATCGCCGGCAATTCGCCGCGCTGAAAGATGAATACCCTATTGGGGCTCTCGGCGAAAACGCCTTCAACCGAGCCCCAGGTCCACTTTTCGTGTCCTGACAACTGGCTCAGTGGCTTGGGCCAGTCCTTCACCACGTCATACGGTCCGGTGAGATCCCAGCCACCGATTTCGCCGGGCACGGCAGCGAATCCGGCGGCGGGCCGGGCCTGTCCGCGAACGGACCATCGATTCGCCACAAGAAATCCAATCAACACACCAAAGGCAATAGCTATCAGCGTCAGTCCGGCTCTGCGCATCGTTTTCCTCCGCAGGTTTGTTTCGAGGGAGAAGGCGCTCATTTCAAGAAATCGTGTGCGAAGTTTACTCCTAAGGGTTTGGGTGTCAATCGAAGTTAGCAGATTGCTTCGGTAATCCGTTAGCGCTGAACCTGCTATAGTTCGGAGGATCTTTGGTATTTCGAAGGGTGCTGCTTGCGTTTGAGACGCATCGTTCAGGCGCTGCTTGTGACTCTAGCGTTGCTGGCCGTGGCTCTTGTTTACTCGCGAGCCACGCGTTCGGCCGATCTTCGGGTTTATTACTATGTGTCGCGCGTACTGCTCGACCATCAAGGGCAATTGTATGGGCCCTTGAGCGGCATTGGATGGCCGCAGTATTTTCGCTATCCGCCGGTTTTCCTGCTGGCCTTTCTGCCCTTCGCCTTGCTGCCTTATAAAGCAGCGGCCGCGGCCTGGGCTGCGCTGAAATGCGCTGTGTTGTATGCATTGGCTTGCGCGCTCGGCCGGCGCTTGGATTTTCCGCGAACTGGTTTCTGGTGGCTCGTGCCGGTGCTACTGTGCGGCGGTTTCGTGACGCAAGAGTTCGGCTTGGGAAACGCACAGTTTCTAGTGTTCGCCTTGGTTGCGGCGAGCCTGCTTTCGCTCGAGGCGAATTCGAGCCGGTCCGCTTTCCTTCTGGCCTTCGCCACCAGCTTGAAGGTGTGGCCTCTGTTTTTTTTGCCCATTATTGCGGCACGGCGGCGGGCGCGCGTCGCCGCGCTGACGCTGATCCTGATCACCGGATTCATGTTGTTGCCCGCGGCATACTTCGGATGGGGCGACAATCTCCGTTTGGTTCGCCAGTGGATTGCACAGGAATGGGGCACGGGCAGCCTGGGGGTTAGCACGTGGTTCCCGAGCCAGTCGCTGAGCGGCGTCCTGCAAAGATATCTGACGACCATGGACTATTCGAAATGGCCGGACCCTAATTACCATCAGCTTCATTTGCTGCATATGGACCCGCGCTTAGTGACCTGGATTTCGGCGCTGCTGGCGGCCGGCGCATATCTCGGGCTGCTGTGGCTGGTGCGCAAGACTCCTGCGACGCGGGAGAGCCAGCCGCGGCTTCTTTTGAGCGAGGCGCTGGCTTTTTGTGCGCTGCCTCTTCTTGAACCTGTCTCACACAGGATCGCCTTCGTCGTATTGCTCTGGCCGGCGATGGTTGCGGGTTTGCTTTTAACGGCGCCGGGATTTCCTTCGCCGCGATCGAAGCTGCTGATTTGCGCGGCAGTAGCGATAGAAGCTGTCGAGCCATTAATCGCCGGCGCGAAGGCCCAACGGTTGTTTCAGGTCGTCGGCGTCGATTTTTGGGCCACTTGCATTTTGACGGCCGGGCTCCTGAGAGCCTGGATGGAATGGCAGCGCAAGCAAAACGCCCAGCGGTCAAGCCAAGGCTTGCCCTTGCCGATGAGTTATGAAGTAGGCGCAGGAAGATAATTGCTGCTCGCGCGAGCAGGGCCGCCGCGCGAGGCTCGCGAGATGCCGATAGAGCTAAGAAACCATGGGTAAGCTGTATGCAGGGACCTCTGGCTGGGCGTACCCGCAATGGAAGCCGGAGTTTTATCCCGCCAAACTTCCTGCAGCCAAATTCCTGGGCTACTACGCCAGTCGGTTGAATTCCGTCGAACTGAATTACACGTTTCGCCGCTTCCCCACGGAGAAATTGCTGGCGGGCTGGATCGCTTCCACGCCCCAGGGTTTCCAATTTGCCGTGAAGGCGCACCAGAACATCACACACGTCAAGCGGCTGAAAGATTCCGAGGAGTGGACCTCGCGCTTTCTCGCCTCGCTCAGCCCTTTGCACAGCGCCGGCAAGCTGGGCCCCGTCCTGTTTCAATTGCCGCCGTTCTTGCGCTGCGATCTGCCGCGCCTCAAGAATTTTCTGGCGCAATTACCGCGCGAAACGCGTGTTGCCTTTGAGTTTCGGCATGAGTCTTGGTTCTGCGGCGAAGTTTTCGATGCCTTGCGGGGGGCGAACGCCGCTTTATGCCAGGCGGAGAGCGAAAAATTGGAGACTCCCAACGTTCAGACTGCCGACTTCACCTACTTTCGGCTGCGCAAACAGAGTTATCCCGCAACGCAGCGCGCTGAGCTGGCGAACCAGGCTCTGCAGTTGGCGCAAGCGGGTGACGTTTTTACCTATTTTAAACACGAAGACACGCCCGCGGGCGCTCTCTACGCCGAGGCGCTGCTGGCTGCCGCCAGCCGGCCCAGAAGCAATCCCGCGAATCTGGCCACTTGAAAAAAGAGGCAATCGAAATTATTTCTTTTTCTTGGCCTTGCTTTTCGTTGTGTGTGTCCTTTTTGTTTTGGGCACGAGCGACTCGCCATAAACGAGGGCCTTGGCCACCCACGAAGACAGGCGTTGGCTGTCGCGAATCATCGACTCCGGCAGCGCGACGTACTCCTTCATGACGCGTCCCGCCACAGGCGCGAAAGGCTTGGCCCCATGCGGTTGAATCAGCCCTACCCTCATTGCTTCCGGCGATTTGCGGAGTTTCATGGCGCCTCCCGGCCTACGCGAATAAGGCCGCGCCGTTCCCCAGCGTCATTTCTACGCTCTTCGCACTTTCTTCGCCGACGAGCTACAATTACCCAATGGCTGCCCGCATTCCCTCACCAGGTGATACTGCGAACCTTCCTGCCCCAGGCGGCGCCACGGCTGGGCTCGATTGGGCTCACCCCATCGTCCGCGAATGGTTCCTCGAGCGCTTCGCCTCGCCTACCGAACCGCAGGAGCTCGGCTGGCCGCACATCCTCGGTCGGCGAACCACCGTAATTTCGGCGCCCACCGGCTCCGGCAAAACGCTCGCTGCGTTTCTAGCCTGCATCGACCAGCTGGTCCGCAAAGCGCTTACTGGTGCACTGCAAGACGTGACCGAAGTTTTATACGTTTCTCCGCTGAAGGCGCTGGGCAACGACATCCAAAAAAATCTCGAAGCCCCGCTCGGCGAAATTCTTTGCAAAGCCGCCGAACGCGGCTTGCTGATGCCCGAAATTCGCGTCGGCGTGCGCACCGGCGACACCTTGATGCACGAACGGCGGAACATGCTGGTGCGCCCGCCGCATATTCTAGTTACCACGCCCGAATCGCTCTACATCCTGCTCACCGCCGAGAGAAGCCGCGCCATCCTACGCAACATAGAGACGATTATCGTGGATGAAATTCACGCCGTGGCTGACGATAAACGCGGCGCTCATCTGGCGCTTTCGCTCGAGCGGCTCGAAGCCTTGCTCCCGCGCCCGCCGGTACGCATCGGCCTCTCCGCCACCCAAAAACCCATCGAGTTGATCGCGCAGTTTCTCGCCGGGAATAACCGGCCGGCGCCCGTCATCGTGGATACTGGCCACGGCCGGCGCCTCGACATCGCCATCGAAGTGCCCCCGAGCGAGCTTGGGCCGGTCGCTTCCAACGAAATGTGGGGCGAAATTTACGACCGCATCGCCGCCCTCGTTTTGCAGCATCGCTCCACGCTGGTCTTTGTAAATACGCGGCGGCTTTCCGAACGCGTTGCGCACCATCTGGCCGAGCGCCTCGGGAAAGAGGCAGTCGCGGCGCATCACGGCAGCCTTTCGCGCAAGCTGCGTCTCGCTGCGGAGCAAAAGCTGAAAGCGGGCCAAGTACGCGTGCTCGTCGCAACCGCGTCGCTCGAATTGGGCATCGATATCGGCTACGTGGATCTGGTTTGCCAGATCGGCTCGCCGCGCGCAATTGCCGTGGCGCTGCAGCGCATCGGCCGCGCCGGGCACTGGCGCGGCGCCATTCCCAAGGGGCGTATCTTCGCCACCTCGCTCGATGAGCTTGTGGAATGCGCTGCGGTAGCGAGCAGCGTCCGCGCGGGAGAGCTGGACAAGCTGGAGATTCCCGCGAATCCGCTGGACGTGCTCGCGCAACAGATCGTCGCTGCCTGTGCCGCGGAAGAGTGGCGCGAAGGCGATCTCTACCAATTGATTCGCCGCGCCTATCCCTATCGCGATCTGCCGCGCTCCGATTTTGATGCCCTCGTGGAAATGCTTTCGGAAGGCATCGCCGCTCGCCGCGGCCGTTACGGCGCCTATCTTTTCCGCGATCGGGTGAACCATCGCCTCAAAGGCCGCCGCGGAAGCCGCCTCGCGGCGATCACCAGCGGCGGCGCTATACCGGAGAATGCGCTTTACAGCGTGGTGGCGGCGCCGGATGACACTCCGGTTGGAACCGTGGACGAAGATTTCGCCGTCGAGAGTCTGGCCGGCGACATCATGTTGCTGGGCAATTCCTCGTGGCGCATCCGCCGCATTCAGGCTGGCCGCGTGGTTGTAGAAGACGCGCAAGGAGCGCCCCCCAGCGTTCCCTTTTGGCGCGGCGAGGCACCGGCGCGCACGGCGGAGCTTTCCGCGCGGGTTTCGCATCTGCCGTCTCGGCGGCCACCAGAGAGTGGCTCAAGCAGGAGTGCGGTCTCGACGATGCCGGCGCGGAGCAAATCGTCAAGTACGTTTTGAGCGGGATCGCCGTGCTCGGCGCGGTGCCTTCGCAAGAGCTGGTTATTGCGGAACGCTTCTTCGACGAGGGCGGCGGCATGCAGCTCGTGATTCACGCTCCCTTCGGCGCTCGCGTCAATAAGGCCTGGGGCCTGGCGCTGCGAAAAAAGTTTTGCCGTTCGTTCAATTTCGAGTTGCAGGCCGCGGCCACCGACAATGGCCTGAATATTTCGCTGGGCGAACAGCATAGCTTCCCGCTGACAGACGTTTTCCGATATTTGCTTCCCGCTTCGGTGCAGCAGATCTTGGAGCAGGCCGTGCTCGCGGCGCCGCTATTCACGGTGCGCTGGCGCTGGGCCGCGGGCCGCGCCCTCGCGCTGCTGCGTTTCCGAGGCGGCAAGAGAATCGCTCCCCAGATTCAGCGCATGCGCGCCGAAGACTTGCTCGCGGCGGTTTTTCCGCAAGCGCTGGCCTGCCAGGAAAATATCGTCGGCGATATCGCCATTCCCGATCATCCCCTGGTGCGCGAGACGATGAAGGACGTCCTCACCGAAGCGCTCGACGTCGAGGGCCTGAAGCGCGTTTTGACCGATCTCGTCGAAGGTCGCATCAAGTGCCTCGCCGTGGATACACCGGTGCCCTCGGCCTTCTCGCACGAAATTCTGAACGCCAATCCTTACGCTTACCTCGACGACGCGCCGCTCGAGGAACGTCGCGCGCGCGCCGTGAATGTGCGCCGCGCTTTGCCAGAATCGCTCGCGTCTGAATTGGGCCGGCTCGATCCCGGAGCCATTGATGAAGTAAGGCGCGATGCCTGGCCGGACGTGCGCGATGCCGATGAACTGCACGACGCACTGCTCACGTTCGTGGCGCTGCCAGAGCCGGAGCAGGCGGTCTCTTCGCCAGCGGCAGCTTCGCGCGCCTGGCCCGCCCTGCAAGAACGACTGGCAGAATCGCTGCCTCAATGGCAACCGGATTTCGTTGAATTGATCCGACAGAACCGTGTAACGCGCGCTGAGCGAGATGGCCACACCTATTGGGTGTGCGCGGAAAGAGCGGCCCTATTCAAGCAAGTTTATGGCGCAGCTTCCTTTGCCGATCCGCTGCCCGATATCGGCAGTACCGCGCCGTCGCAAGAAGAGGCCGTGCTGACGATGATCACGGGCTGGATGTCGCATGCCGGTCCGACGACGGCCGGAGAACTGGCCGAAGTTCTCGGCGTCCCGCTTGCGGATATTGGCAAGGCTCTGCTGCGTCTCGAAGCCGGCGGTTCCATACTTCGCGGCCAGTTCACCAGCACCGCAAGAGGGGAGATGGAGTGGTGTGAGCGCCGTTTGCTCGCGCGCATCCACCGGCTCACCGTCGGCGAATTGCGCAAGCAGGTGCAGCCGGTCACGCCGGCGCAATTCATGCGCTGGTTGCTGCGCTGGCAACACGCCGCTCTGGGCACACAGCTTGCCGGAGAGCGCGGTACGCTCGAAATTTTGCGTCAGCTTCAGGGCTTTGAAGCTCCCGCAAATTCCTGGGAACACCGGATTCTGCGGCAGCGCGTCACCAGTTACGCGCCACAGGTTCTCGATCAACTCTGCCTCACGGGGGCGGTGGGCTGGGGACGGTTATCGCCGCATCCCGCCACTTTGGAGGCGGTCACTTCGGGCGGGCGCCGTGTGATACCCACGAGCGTCGCGCCAATTGCGTTTTTCGTGCGCGATGATGCCGATTGGATGGCCGCGCGTCGCGGTCAAGACGGCCAGCAGGCGCAGGGTTTAAGCGCGGCCGCCCGCGAAGTGCACGCCTTCCTGCGCGAGCGAGGCGCTTCGTTTTTCCCGGATATTGTTCGCGGCTCGGGGCGGCTGAAGGCAGAAGTCGAAACCGGGCTTTGGGAACTGGTGACGGCGGGTCTGATTACCGCCGATGGATTCGACAATCTGCGCGCACTGATTGATCCCAAGCGCCGCTCAGGACACGGCACGGGACGAAGCGCACGGCCGCGCCACAGCAGCGGACGGTGGTCGCTGTTGTATGTCGATGGGCCGGCTGAACGGGGTTCCGATCGGAGCGCCGACCACGATCGTGCCCTGGAAGCAATTTGCAACGTGCTCTTGCGGCGCTACGGCATGGTCTGCCGCGAGGTCCTGGCCCGCGAAAGCATTCTGCCGCCTTGGCGCGAGCTGGTGGGCATGCTGCGGCGGCTGGAAGGCCGCGGAGAAGTGCGCGGCGGCAGATTCGTGACGGATTTTCTCGGCGAGCAATTCGCGCTGCCTGTGGCCGTGGACTCGCTTCGGGCTGCGCGCCGCGAACCCGCCGGCGGCGAAATAGTGACGGTTTCCGCCGCCGATCCGCTCAACCTGATCGGAATTGTCGTGCCGGGAGATCGCGTGGCGGCCAATTCCGGCGCATTCGTCACGTTCCGCGATGGCGCGGCGGCAGATTCGGCCGCTCCGGTTGCCGCCATGGCTGCGGCGTTGTAACGCGTTCGGAAACTACCCTGCCTGTCAAATGCTGCGATTCGCTCAGACTTGCGATGCCGTCGCCGCCACTACCAAGAAAACGGACAAAGTGCGGCTGGTGAGCAGTCTTCTGCAGACGTTACCCGTCGAGGACGCAGCGCGCGCCGCGACCTTCCTCACCGGCAGACCTTTTCCGCGCTGGGACGAACGCGTTCTCGGAATAGGCGGCAGGCTGCTCTGGCGCTTGATTGGCGAACTCTCCGAGAAGAGTGGCGAGGCCATGAGTGGCGCCTATCGCAAGCACGGCGATCTCGGCGACATGGCCGAAGAACTCTTGGCCGAGCGCGTTGACGCGCCGGGCGTCTCGCTCGCGGAAGCCACATCCGTTTTCGGCGAATTGGCGAGCGCCCGTGGGCAAAATGAAAAAACGGAATTGGTTCGCAGGCTCCTGGCGAGGGCCCGGCCGCCCGAAGTGAAGTACATAGTCAAGGTCATGACCGGCGATCTGCGCATTGGCCTCCGCGAGAGCCTGGTGGAGGAAGCCATCGCCAAGGCCTATGAACGCCCCCTCGCCTCCGTGCGGCGCGCCAATATGCTGCTCGGCGATATCGGCGAAACGCTGCAATGCGCGTTTCGCAATGAGCTCGAAACGGTGCGCTTCCGGCTCTTTCATCCAATCGACTTCATGCTAGCAACTCCTGTTGAAACTGCCGCAGAGGTTTTCCAGAACGCCGCCGAGCCGATGGTCGTGGAAGAAAAATATGACGGCATTCGTGCGCAGGCGCATAAAAGCGGCAACGGTGTGAAGATTTTTTCGCGGACGCTGGACGAAGTGATCGAATTCCCCGAATTGCGTGATCCCCTGCTCGCACTGCCCGGCGAATTCATCGTCGACGGGGAGATTCTCGCTTGGCACGGAGCGCAAGCTTTGCCCTTCACACAACTTCAGAAACGGCTGGGGCGCCGGAATCCCGATCTCTGGCTGATGGAAGAAATTCCTGTGAAGTTCGTGCTGTTCGATCTTCTTTATTACGACGGCGAGCTTCTTTTGGATACGCCTTTCGTCGAACGGCGCCGCCGGCTGAAGCACCTTCTCGCGCCGGCACAAACGAAGCAGCTGCGACTGGCGCCGGAACGTATGTGCGAGACGCGCGAGGCGCTCGAGGAAAGTTTTCGGGCCGCTCTGGCCGCAGGGCACGAAGGAATCGTCGCCAAGGCTCCGGACTCGCTCTATACCCCGGGACGCCGCGGCCGCTTCTGGTTCAAGCTGAAAGAGCCCTTCGCCACGCTGGACGTTGTCGTTACGGCGGTGGAATATGGCCACGGCAAACGTCACGGCGTGCTCTCCGACTATACCTTTGCCGTGCGCCAAGGCGATCGTCTGCTCAATATCGGGAAAGCTTATTCCGGACTTACCGACGCCGAGATCCACGAGTTCACGGATTATTTTGTGAAGCACACTTTGCAAGATCAGGGATTCCGGCGCATCGTGGAGCCAAAAATCGTGCTGGAGGTGGCCTTCAACAACATGCAGCGCTCGAACCGGCACGAAAGCGGATTTGCGCTTCGCTTTCCGCGAATTCTGCGAATCCGTGCGGACAAGACACCGGAGCAGATCGATACGCTGGAACGCGTGCGCGAACTCTACGCTAAGCAGATCACGCTGCCACGTGCGGCGACCGGGGCGACGGCGGCCGATCGGGGAGCCGGATGACTTTAAGTACCAAAAATGCCGAGGATCGTTACACCAACCTTCAACAAACGCGGTAAAATCAGATAAGAGACCGGCGTCACGGAGGCAGCCATGCTGATCAAGAAGCCCAGCGATATCCCCTATTCCGAAGTCACCCCGAATTCCGCGTATATGAATCGGCGAAAATTTCTGGCCGGTGTCGCGGTGGCGACCGGGGCGGTTACGCTGGCTGCGCGCTCGGTTTCGGATTGGTTCGAGTCGGCGCGTGTGTTCGCCGACGAAGCGAAGCTGGGGCCGCTAGCGAAGAGTCCTTTTTCGACCGACGAACCGCCAACGCCTGCCAAGGACGTGGAGAGCTACAACAACTACTATGAATTCGGAACGGGCAAGAATGATCCGTCCAGAAATGCCACGAAATTCGTGACGTCGCCGTGGAGTGTGTCGGTCGAAGGCGAAGTGAACAAGCCGCGCAACTTCGACATCGAACAGTTGCGCAAGCTCGCCCCGCTCGAAGAACGGATTTACCGACACCGCTGCGTGGAGGCGTGGTCCATCGTGGTTCCGTGGATCGGCTATCCCTTCAGCGTGCTGGCGAAGCTTGTAGATCCCAAGCCGAGCGCGAAGTTTGTCGCCTTCCAGAGCTACTACGACATCAAGCAGATGCCGCTCGGGCCGCGCGCGGGGATCGCACTCCCCTACGTCGAGGGCCTGCGGATCGACGAAGCGATGAACCCGCTGGCGTTGCTGACCTTCGGAATGTATGGGGAGACTCTGCCGAACCAGGATGGTGCGCCGGTGCGCATGGTGCTTCCGTGGAAGTACGGGTTTAAGAGCATTAAGTCGATCGTGAAGGTTCGCTTCACGCAGAATATGCCTCCGACCACCTGGAACCTCGCCAATGCCCATGAATATGGCTTCTACTCCAACGTCAACCCGCAGGTGGATCATCCACGCTGGAGCCAGGCGACCGAACGCCGGCTGGATGGATCGTTCTTCGGCAAACGGATCAAGACGCTGATGTTCAATGGCTACGGCGATCAAGTCGCCAGCATGTACAACGGGATGGATCTGCGAAAATATTACTGAGAGCGCCTTCGCTTGCGCTCGAACATGAAGGATCTTTCTCGGCACATAAATATACGGTGGCTCAAGCCGCCGATTTTCCTGGTATGTTTGGCGCCCCTGGCACATCTCGTCTGGATGGGTTTCCACGACGAGTTGGGTGCGAACCCGGTTGAATACATCACGCACTCCACGGGAACGTGGACACTGGTGGGCCTGTGCGCGACCCTATCGATAACGCCGCTGCGGCGGATTCTGAAACAGAACTGGCTGATTCGCCTCCGGCGCATGTTTGGTCTCTTCGCCTTCTTTTACGTCTCTCTCCATTTCGCGACTTGGGTCTGGCTGTATTCGGGTTTCGATGTTCACGCTATGATCGCCGACGTTTACAAGCGGCCATTCATCACCGAGGGATTCACGGCGTTTGTGCTCCTGATTCCTCTGGCGGCAACTTCCACCAGCGGGATGATCCGGCGCCTGGGCGGCCGGCGCTGGCAGATGCTGCACAATCTGATTTACATCAGCGCAATCGCCGGGGTCACTCACTACTACTGGCTGGTGAAGTCGGACGAAACCGTGCCGCTGCGCTTCGCGGCAGTCGTCGCCGTGCTGCTCGGCTATCGCGCGATTCGTCATGCGTTGCAGAGAAAGCAGCAGGCCGCTGCGGCGAAAAGATCGCGGGAATCGGTGTACTCCGCGTAACGAATTGAACCTCTCGGCGAGCGCAATCTCAGACTTTAGTCTGGGTCAGCGAGCCGTTACCGGAGCTATGCACAGAATTTTCAAATATCGACTCTATCCCAATCGTAAACAGCGAATGATGCTCGACACCCATTGGATGTTGTCCTCCTACCCCCAGGTCCCCCCTCGTCGTCCGCGCAAGGGCGGACGCCTCGGAATGACACCTTAGCTGAACGCGATCCGCTCACGCGGGGGTTTCAGCGCTGGCGCGAATCTGCTGCCAGCGGCGAGGGCGCTTCTTGGCGTCGAGAACTTTTTTACGCAGGCGCAGAGACTTCGGTGTGACTTCCACGTATTCGTCTTCGGCGATGTACTCGATGGCCTGTTCGAGGCTCAGCTCGCGATGGGGAATCAGGCGAATGGCTTCGTCGGCAGTGGAAGCGCGCATATTGGTCTGCTTTTTTTCTTTCGTGACGTTGACGTCCATATCGGCTTCGCGGGAATTATCACCGACGATCATCCCTTCGTAGACCTCGGTGCCGGGAGCAACGAACATCACACCGCGTTCCTGAAGATTCCACAGCGCAAAAGCCGTGGTCATGCCGCCGCGGTCGGCGACGACCGCCCCGGTCGCGCGCGATGCCATTTCGCCGACGTAATCGGTCCAGCCCGCAAGGATGGAATGGATCAAGGCAGTGCCACGAGTTTCGGTGAGCAATTGTCCGCGCAGGCCGATCAGGCCGCGCGAGGGAATGCGAAATTCCATGCGCACGCGGCCAGAGCCGTGGTTGATCATCTGGGTGAGCTCGCCGCGGCGGGCTCCGAGCGTTTCCATGACGATGCCAATGAAGCTTTCCGGGCAATCGATGACCAGCATCTCGAGCGGCTCGAGGCGGCGGCCGTTTTCGGAGCGGACCACAATCTCGGGCTTGCCGACCATCAATTCGTATCCTTCGCGGCGCATGGTTTCAATGAGAATAGCCAATTGCAATTCGCCACGGCCGAGGACGCGAAACGCTTCCGGAGTGTCGGTATTCTCGACGCGGATGGAGACGTTAGTGAGCAGTTCCTTCTGCAGGCGATCACGCAGGTCACGGGAGGTAACCGAGTGGCCGTCTCGTCCGGAGAGAGGCGAGCTATTGACCGTGAAGATCATGGCCAGCGTAGGCTCATCGATCAGCAGCGGCTCGAGCGGAGCAGGATTTTCCGGATCGGTGAGAGTCTCGCCAATCTGAATGCCTTCGACGCCGGCGATAGCGACGATATCTCCCGCGCAGACGGTTTCGGCTTCGTCGCGCTCGAGGCCGCGAAAGGTAAAGAGCTTGCTGATGCGCGTGGTTTGAAGAGAGCCGCCGAGTTTGGCGATGCCGACCTGATCGCCGCAGTGCAGGGTTCCCTCGAAAACGCGCGCGATGGCGATGCGGCCGAGATAATCGCTGTAATCGAGATTGGTGACTTGAACCTGGAGCGTCTTTTGCGGATCGCCGGCGGGCGGGGGGATGGTGTTCAGAATGGCGTCGAACAGGAACGTGAGATCGCGGGCATCATCTCCGCTGGATTCTCCCCACTGGCGGTGGGCGACGCCGGTCTTGGCGTTCGTGTAGAGCACCGGAAAATCGAGTTGGTCTTCGGTGGCGTCAAGGTCGATGAAAAGACTGTAAATTTCGTCGAGGACGGCCGCGGGGCGGGCATCGGAGCGGTCGATCTTATTCAGGACGACGATGGGAGGAAGCTTCGCCTGCAGGGCCTTTTGCAGGACGTAGCGCGTCTGGGGCAGCGGGCCTTCGCTGGCGTCCACCAGGAGGAGCACGCCGTCAACCATACGCAGTGCGCGCTCGACCTCGCCGCCAAAGTCGCTGTGCCCGGGCGTATCCACGATATTGATACGGATATCGCGATAGAAAAGCGCGGTGTTCTTGGCCAGGATGGTAATGCCGCGTTCACGTTCGAGTTCGTTGGAATCCATGACGCGCTCGACGACTTCCTGATTGCTGCGGAAGATGCCGCTTTGGCGCAGCATGGCGTCCACGAGAGTGGTTTTGCCGTGGTCCACGTGGGCGATGATGGCGATATTGCGGATGGCGTTATTCATAAAGTTGACGGATTGCTTTAACAGCGGGGTACCCCCCATTTCCATGCAAGGATATCATTCTAGAGGAGTTGGCTCTATTGGGCACCGTTGTGCCGTGCCCCGCAATGGCTATGCCCCGCGGAAACGCAGGCGGATCGCTGAAGGTGGCTGTGCCACGGGCAAAAACCGATAACACGCGCTGATGGTGGACTAACGCGCGCGGGGACCTTAGGTGCGTCTCGGGGCAGAATTCAAGCATGTTTTATTTTACCGCAGGAGTAAAGCGGTTGCTGGGCCTAGGAGAGGTCCCCCGCTCCTTCACCATGTTCGCTCGGGACGGCCATCCTGGTCGCATGGCCATTTTACCGCAGACGCGGAAATAAAACGCACTGCAGGTTGGGTCCGGCGCGGCGTTGACAGCCTTGTTTAGGGGTTGAGAACCTCGTGACATTGTTAAGGTGCAAGAGCTCGCGCGCAAAAGCTCATCCTGCAGGTAGACTTTTGCGCGCCCCAAAGGGGCCCCATGATTCGGGTCGAAAACCTATCCAAAGAGTATGACGCTCCGACTGGGAAAGGCTCGCCTATCGTCGCCGCCGACACTCAGTTTTGAGGTTGCTTTCGGGGAGACAGGCGGAAGAGCGCGATCAAATCATAGCGCCGGGGCGCTGCTATTCGAGGCGCTTGGCGGTGAAGCCGATGAGCTCGTCGTCTTCAGCGGTATAGCTGATCTCGATGGGATTGCAGCAGACCTCGCAATCTTCGATGTAAACCTGGCGCGGAACGGAGAGATCCAGGATCATGGAGATTTCTTCACCACAGTACGGGCACATGAATCGGTGTTCCACCGACGGAAGGATACGATACCAAGAGAGATCCTTCACGCACGATGTTCGCTCGGGATGAACATCCTGATCGGATGTTCACTTTATTTTGATCTTGAAGGATCCGTCGGGGGCTTTGTCGCGGTGGGCCATGTGGCAGTTGGCGCAACTGCCTTGAGCCGTCTTCAGCGCCGCGGCGGCATCGTCGAACTTACTCTGAGAGATCAGCACGTCGACCTGGGCGACCCCGTAGGTAGCGTCAAGAGCGAATCTGACGCCGTCGGTTACGTTTCGGGACTGCCAATAGGCCATGACCATGGCCAGGTTCTCCTGGAGCTTTCGAACGCCGGTGTGGGCCGCGGCGCCGTCTTTGGCTGTGAGATTCTTACTGATATCGGCCACAGTAGCGGCATTGGATTTCATCCAGCCCTGATATTCGGCGAAGTCGTCGCTCTGAGCCCACAGCACGGCGCCCGTTAAGCACGCGCACAACGCCAAACCAAAGGCAAGTTTCATGGAGTAGTCCTTTCCACTCGATTTCCGGCTTATTTTTCGGGCATCATATGCTTCTCCGACCCCGGATACAATATACCGGTATTGCCCTTATTGCCCTCTGCCGATGGCAAGATGCTTGGTTGCGGCTGGTCGCTCGATGAAATCAGGAGGGATTCTTCGACTGCGTGTCCCGAGCGGAAATCGCAAATACGCCAGTCCCTGAGGAAACAGATCGGGACACTCCGCTGGGAGGCTGCAAGTTTATTCACAATTCGCGAATTTTTCGCACCTAACCTCAATGTTTTCAGCGACGGTTTTTGCGAAAAATCAAAAAGTCACAGCCTCTCAGAATGACGAGACGGCTGAACATTCAAGAGGCAACAGAGCCAAAGGTCCATTT
Organism: Acidobacteriota bacterium; assembly: GCA_003223325.1. Lineage (GTDB taxonomy): Bacteria > Acidobacteriota > Terriglobia > Acidiferrales > UBA7541 > Palsa-189. Next base: position 36,653 of record QHYS01000057.1, on the reverse strand, counting down.
CGTGGCGATAGCGTGTATTGTTGACGGCTTATGGGCAAACGACCCAAACCGATCATACTGACGGTGCTCGATGGATGGGGCTATCGAGCCGAGAGCAAGGGCAACGCCATCGCCCTGGCGCGCAAGCCGAATTACGACAAGCTGCTGGCGCAGTTTCCGAACACCCTGATTCACACTTCGGGCCCATCGGTCGGGCTGCCGGAAGGGCAGATGGGCAACAGCGAAGTAGGGCACCTGAATATCGGGGCCGGGCGCATCGTGTTGATGGACATCACGAGGATCGATCAGGCGTTCAGCAGCGGCGCGCTTTTTCGCAATGAACTTTTGCTCGGCGCGATGAAGCGCGGGCGCGAGCGGCAACTGCATCTTTTGGGGCTGGTGAGCGATGGCGGCGTGCACTCGCACATCGATCATCTTTTCGCGCTGCTGCGGATGGCGCAGCAGAACAAGGTCGAGCGCGTCTTTGTACATTGCTTCCTGGACGGGCGCGACACGCCGCCACATAGTGGCATCGATTACCTGCGGAAACTGCAACAAAAAATGCGCGAGCTGGGCGTGGGGGGGATCCCGTCGGTCGTGGGCCGATACTACGCGATGGATCGCGATAACCGCTGGGAGCGTATCGAGCGCGCCTATCGCGCGGTCGTGCATGGGGAAGCCGAGCGTCGCTCGGCGGATCCCATCGAGGCGGTGCGCCAGAGCTACGAACAGGGTATCACGGACGAATTCGTCGAGCCGGTCGTGATCACGACCGACAGCGGGGCCACGGCCGCGCCGGTCGCGCCGATTCGCGACGATGATGCCGTAATCTTTTCCAATTTCCGCGCCGACCGTGCGCGTCAGATAACGCGGGCGATCGCGGAGCCGGGCTTCGATAAATTCGCCGATGCGGCGCGGCCAAAGAACCTTTTCTTCGTGGCCATGACGCAATATGACAAGACATTCTCCTGGCTCCAATATCTTTTTGGGCCGGAGAAACTCGAGTACATCCTGGCGCAGGTGTTTGCGGAGATGAACTTTCGCAATCTGCGTGTGGCGGAGACCGAGAAGTACGCGCATGTGACTTATTTTTTTAATGGCGGCGTGGAGAAGCCCTTTGGCGGCGAAGAACGCATCCTGGTGCCTTCGCCGAAAGTGGCGACCTACGATCTGAAGCCGGAAATGTCTGCCGAGGGCATCACGGATAACGTCGTTCAGGCCATCGAGAAGGGGGCGTTCGACGCGGTGATCATGAATTTTGCCAACGCCGATATGGTTGGCCATTCGGGCAAGCTGGAGGCGGCGATACGCGCCGTGGAGGCGGTGGACGCGTGTCTCGGGCGGATTTATCAGGCGCTGCGGCCGCGCGGCGGGGCCTGGATCATCACGGCGGACCATGGCAATGCCGAAACCATGATCGATCCAGTGACCGGCGGTGCGCACACGTATCACACGACGAATCCGGTGCCGTTCATTCTGGTGCACGAGGATCGATCCGCACGGCTTAAACCCGGCGGCGCGCTGCGGGACATCGCGCCGACCATGCTGGGAGTTTTGGGGATTCCGCGGCCCAAAGAGATGACGGGGAGCGATTTGCGCTCGGCGTCGAAGTAGAGGACGCGGGATGAGAAAAACCAAAAGCAGATCCCTCGGGCAAGGGCAGCCCTCGGGATGCAGTTTATGAATGGAGCTCGCCTTAAACACACAGGCTGCTCTCGGTATGGCAGGCAAAGGCGAAGAGGGATTCTTCGCTTTGCGTCCCGACTGGAAATCGAAAGGCGCGATTTCCGGAAAGCAGATGTCGGTGACGCTAGCATCAGAATGACGATGTTGGAGCGAATGCACGACAAACGTGAATGAATGCGCAGAAGCCGGCTGAGACCAAGCTGGTCATCTCTTCTTATCACCGATTCACGCTGTGGCGTTCGCCGCCGGAAATGGCGGCTGCGGTGCGCCAGAGATGGCCGGAGATGCGCGTGCTGGACTTGCCGCATTACGACCGGATCACGGCAGAGCTTCCGGATACCGATATTTTCGTGGGCTTGCTGCTGCGGCCGGAGCAGTTGAGCGAGGCCCGGCGGCTGAAGTGGGTACATACGACCTCCGCCGGCGTGGGCCAACTGATGTATCCGGAATTTCGCAGTTCGGGGATTATCCTCACCAATGCCAGCGGCGTACACGCGCCGGCCATGGCTGAACACATCGCCGGAATGATCGTGGCCATGGCGCGCGATTTCCCCGGGGCCATGCGCTTCCAAGCGCAGAGAAAATGGGCGCAGCAGGAGATTTGGGATGGGCCTGCGCGTCCGCGGGAACTGAGCGGCGCCGTGGCCCTGCTCGTGGGTTTCGGCGGAGTGGGGCGAGCCGTGGCCGAGCGGCTGCGCGGCTTCGGGATGCATATCTGGGCGGTGACGCGTTCGGGCAAGGCGGATGCGTCACTGACGGAACGCACTTTTCCGGCTACGGAGCTTAAGGCCGCGCTGCGGTCTGCCGACTACGTGATTTTGGCGGCTCCGGAAACGCCTGAAACACATCATTTGATCGGCGATGAACAGCTTGCCGCGATGAAGCGGAGCGCAGTTTTGGTAAATGTGGCGCGAGGCTCGCTCGTGGACCAGGCGGCACTCGTCACCGCGCTCGAAAGGCGCGCCATCGGCGGAGCGGCGCTGGACGTGGCGTCGCCGGAGCCGCTGCCGCCAGAAAATCCCTTATGGTCGCTTGAAAATGCTTTCATCACGCCGCACACGAGCGGGATAAGCGAGCGAATCTGGCAGAGAGAAGCAGAGCTGCTCATTGACAATCTGGAGCGCTGGTTCCGGGGCGAGCCGCTGCGGAATCGGGTGGATTTGGAGCGGGGATATTGAGAGCGGGGATATTGAGTCGGAGGTGGTTAGTAGGCGCTCTTGCTTTTTGTCTTTACGAGGTCGTTTTATAGTGGCGCGGAACCGGACCGGGAAAGCGCGACCTGCTTCTCCATTTCGCTCTCGCGTACACTAAACCAAAAGAATGGTTTGAGCCGAAACTGCAGTCCTGAATCTAGTTGACGGTGCTGGTGGGGGCGGTGTAGCCCTGCCGTGCGTATACCTGGAATTTGCGTTTCTTGCCTTTCTGATCCAAAACGGTCAGTGGCCCGCCGTCAGGGGCGACGAGTTCCACTTTGATCTTGCGATATTTGCCGTCGTTCTTCTGGTTGATGGGAATGTAGCCAAGGCTATATTCGTTTCTGAGGCTGCCGGCGACGTCGGCCATGATGCCGGGAATCTCGCCATCGAATCTCGGGAACCAGACGCGACCGCCGGTCATTTCAGCAAAGCTCTTCAGCTGATTCTGAGCCTGGAGATAGGTGAGCCCGCCGTTCGAGATGGTCCGAACAAACAGTTGCTCGGCGACGCCCACGCAATAGACGGTTACATCGGTTTGCTTCAATTTGGCAATGGTCTTGTCCAAGGTAAGCCGACTGAAGGTGTCGATGCCGGAGGCCAGGACCAGGACGGCCTTCTTACCCTTGACGTCCTGGAGTCGGTCGGTCACGTCCGCGAGGGCATCGAAAAGATTGGACTCATGGAAGGGGGGGAAGTAGAGCGAGACGAGGCCTTGCTCGACTTCACGAGGATTGTGCGTAAAGTCCACCTCCACGTTCGAGCGCATATTGAAGGATTCAAGCGCAACCCAGTCGTTAGGCTTGAGCTGGTGCAGAAATACATCGGCCCAGTTCACGGCGTTATACAAAAACCAGCCGTAGCCGAGTTGGCTGAACTCGAGCAGCAGGACCACCGTGATAGGAGCGTCGGTGGTACCAAAATTGGTGATCATCTGGGACACGCCGTCTTCGCTGACGCGAAAGTTCTCTTTCTTCAGGCCATTCAGGTAATTGCCGTCGTTATCGGTAACGACGACATCGACATTGACTACCGGGACGGTCATAGAGATGGCGAATCCGGGCTGGCCTGACTGCTGTTGCTCTTGTCCTTGCGGGGGTCCTTGTGGGGGCGGCGCAGGTTGGGATGGCGGAGCCTGCTGTTGGGGTGACTGCGCCGGAGGGCGTTGTGGTCCCTGACCGTGAGCGATGGCAAACGGCGGCCCAAGGGCCAAAACTGCAATCAAGGCGTATGCGACTATGAACCTTATCATAGCAGGCGCTGTATGTCGCAGCCACTCAGTAGCTTTGATGGTGCCACGAAACCGTAGGATGTACAAATCTCAAAAGCAAATTTCAGTGATGTCTTAATGGCATTGCGGATCGAACGCGCGGCTCGCCGGTAAGCCAGCCATGTTAGTATCGAAAGCTTCGCGCAAAAGTGCGAAGGGCAGAGCCGTTTAGGAAAAGGAGAAGGAGAAGGAATGGCTAGGCGAATCTTTTCTGCTTTCAGCCTACTTGCCGGAATTATCTTCATGCTGGCGCTGCGGCCGGCGACATTGAAATCGCAAGCGCCTACGCAGGGTGGGACGCTGGACCTGTTGCAGTTGACGGCTGAAGCGCAAACCTGGCTGACCGACCTGATTCGAATCAATACCACGAACCCTCCGGGCAACGAGTTGGAAGCTGCGAAATACATCCAGAACGTGCTGCAGAAAGAGAATATCCCGGCGGCGATTCTGGAGATGACACCGGGAAGGGGGATCGTGGTCGCGCGGCTGCAAGCCGGACCTTTACCGGATTCCTCCAGGGCGCTTTTGCTGCTCGCCCATCTGGACGTTGTGGGTGTGGACCGAGCCAAGTGGAGCGTGGACCCCTTCGCTGCTACACAGAAGGACAACTATATCTACGGGCGCGGGGCGATCGATGACAAAGGCATGGTGGCGGCAAACCTTGCCGGGTTTATCGGACTCAAACGCTCGGGGACGCGCCTGAGCCGGGACGTCATTTTCTTGGCGGATGACGACGAGGAGCAAGGCGGCGATGCCGGCATAAGGGCGGTGGTTGACCGATATTGGGACAAGATCGCCTGCGGTTATGCCCTCAATGAAGGCGGAAACGTGGTATTGCAAAACGGCAAAGTGCAATATGTGGCCATCCAAACCAGCGAGAAAGTGGCTTACAACGTGACGGTAACGGCGACGGGGACCTCGGGACACGCATCCATCCCACAACGGGACAATCCGGTGGTGCATTTAGCGGCAGCGGTGCAGAAAGTGGGGACGCTCGAAACGCCGCTGCATCTGCTGACCGTGACGCGGCGTTATTTCGAGCAACTTACTCCCGTCGAAGACGAAGATATCGCCAAATGGATGCGCGCATTGGACACTTCAGACCGGGCCGATCTGGCAGCCTTGCGTCTAGCGGCGATGAGTCCGATATGGAACTCGATGCTACGCGATACCATCACGCCCACCGAGTTGACCGCCGGCGTTCGCGCAAACGTGGTTCCTTCGCAAGCTTCGGCCAACCTGAACATCCGTCTGTTGCCGGGAAATTCGATCCAGGATGTGCTCGAGCAAATGCAAAAAGCCGTGAACGATCCGCAGGTCAAGTTCACGGTGCAGCCGGATGCCGGACCAAATGCCCCTTCCTCATCCACTACATCGGAGCTCTACCAGACCATCGAGCGCCTCGCGCAGCGGCAATTCCCCGGGGCTGTGGTGGTTCCCTATTTATCTACGTGGTACACCGACTCCGCTTATCTGCGCCTGCACAATGTGCAGTCGTATGGATTAGTTCCCTTTCCGCTGACCGAGGCGGATATCCTGCGCATGCACGGAGACGATGAACGCATTCCCATCACCAGCTTCCGAACGGGCGTCGACTTCCTGTACAAGGCGGTTCATGAATTCGTCACGAAGTAACGGGAAGGCCAGCCAAGTTCGCCGGGCCAAGATCGTCTGCACGCTCGGTCCGGCGAGCCATACGCCCGCGGTAGTCGATCATTTAATGCGAGCGGGGATGGACGTGGCGCGATTGAACTTTTCTCACGGCACTCAGGAGGAGCACGCGCGCACAGTCACGCTCATACGAGCGGCTTCGGGGCGCCAGCAGAAGCCGATCGGCATACTCGCCGACTTGCAAGGACCGAAAATCCGCACGGGCGAGCTAGAAGGCGGGCACAGTGTGAACCTGCGCGCAGACAGCCGGTTCACAATCACGACGGTGGATGCACCGGGGAATAACGAAAGCGTTTCGATTAGCTACAAGCGCCTGCCTACGGAAGTGCACAAGGGCGATCGAATCCTGCTGGCAGACGGGCTGATCGAACTGCGCGTGCTATCCACCGCGCGGCAGCGCATTGTGTGCCGCGTGGTGAATGGCGGCGAACTGCGCGAGCACCAGGGCGTCAATCTTCCGGCGGTGAAGCTGCGCATTCCGGCCTTGACGGAAAAGGATCTGACTGACCTGCGCTTCGCCCTGGAATGCGGCGTGAACTACATCGGCGTGAGCTTCGTGCGCACCGCGGAGGAGGTGCTGGCGGCCAAGGCGGCCATGGACAAGGCCGGCAAGAGAGTTCCGGTGATTGCCAAGCTCGAGAAGCCCGAGGCCATCGACAACCTCGACGAAATTCTGGAAGTGTCGGAAGGAGTCATGGTGGCGCGCGGCGACCTAGGTGTGGAGATGAGCCCGGAACGCGTTCCCGTGATCCAGAAAATGGTGATCAGCCATGCGCGCGAGGCGCGGGTGCCCGTGATCACCGCGACGCAGATGTTGGAATCGATGACCCACAATCCGCGCCCGACGCGCGCCGAAGCATCCGACGTGGCCAACGCGATTTTTGACGGCAGTGACGCCGTGATGCTCAGCGCCGAAACGGCCACAGGATGCTACCCGGTGGAATCGGTAAAGATGATGGACCGCATCGTGCTGGAAGCGGAATCGAGCATCACGGAACATATCCGCCCGCACCGGCGGGCGCTTTTGAGCCTTGCCGAAACTACCGCGGAACTGATTTGCCACGCTTCGGAAGAACTTTCGATGAAAGTGATCGCGGTTTTCACGGAAAGTGGTTCGTCCGCGCGGCTGATTTCGAAGCACCGGCCTCGTCCGCCGATCATCGCTTTTTCGCGCAGTCAAGAGACGCGCCGGCAAGTCACGCTGCTCTGGGGCGTGCTGCCGCGAAAGGCGGCGATGCTACGGGATATCGACGGTATGGCGAAAATGGCGGAGCGCCGCCTGCTCGAGGAGGGCCTGGTGCGGCAGGGCGATTTGGTAGGCATGGTGGCGGGCACTCCGCTGGGCGTGGGCGGAACCACGAATTTCATGAAATTGCACATCATCGGCGGCGGCGAACAGGTGTGGCGTTAGAGGTCGAGCAGATCCGGAGTCTAGAGATGTCAGAGTTGAACTTGATCACGAAACTGGCGGATTGGTATTCACAGCAATGCAATGGCGAGTGGGAGCATCGGTCAGGGATTGATATCGGGACCCTCGACAACCCGGGTTGGATCCTGAAAGTGAATCTGCGCGAGACTCCGTTGGAGGCCGTCAAGTTCGAACCCATCAGTGCCACCAAGGGTGAAAGCGACTGGATAGATTGCCAAAAGAGGGATGGCCAGTTCGTGGGAGCGGGTGATCCTTCTAAGCTTGCACTCATTCTCGAGCATTTCCTAAGGTTTGCAGGGAAGCTGTGAGCAAGTTTTGGTAAGCAGCTTCAGCGATGCCACCCTTGCATACCCCCCCAGGGTCTGCCGGAAGCGCGAAGCGTGTTAGTTGACCCAGTGATCGGGATGGGAGGGCGGCTCATTTTTATGCTTGCTCATATACACATCGAATTTGCGACGTGCGCGTCGCCGCTGCCAATCGGAGATGCCATTGCGTGCGCGATAGAACCAAGAACCGCGGCGCAAATAGAGATAACCGACGAGCATACCGCCGAGGTGGGTGACGTGGCTGACGTTATCGCCGCCGCCGGAGCCGAGCGTCAGGAAAAATTCGATGGCGCCTGCGCCGATGACGTAAATCTTCATCGGAATCGTAATGGGGAAGGGAATCAGCCAAATCTTGCGGTCCGGGAACATGACGGCCGAAGCGAGCAGGATTCCGTAGATCGCGCCTGAGGCGCCAATGGTGGGTATGAAGGAAGCTCCAGCGCCGCCGGGATGGACTACGATTTCGGCGAGTACGTTGATGCAAGCTGCGCCGACGCCCGTGATGAAGAAGTAAGTATAAAAGCGGTGCGTACCCCAGGCGCGCTCGAGGTCCACGCCAAACATCCACAGAAAAAGCATGTTCAGCAGGATGTGCCACAGGCCGCCGTGCAGGAAGATGTAGGTTACCGGTTGCCAGAGGTGCAGCCTGAAAAGGAAAACGAATGGAACGAGTCCGAATTCACGATTGAACAGCAGGTAGGCGGGCAGGTTGAAAAGTTGAAGGAGCGTCTGAACGAGAAAGACGCCGGCGCAGGCAAGCACGAGATTGCGAATGGCAGGAGTCACGAATTCACGCCATTGCGAACGCCCCCGGGGATACCGCGGGAAGTAGCTCATATGGAAAGAGTCTAAAGGGTAGCTGCCTCGGGAGTCAAAGTGACGGCGGGCGAGCCGCTTTGCAACATCGGGAATTCTGACACGAGTCTGGTCGAAGCAAGCTGACACCGGATTGTTTGACAACGGCACCAGTGTTTGGATTCTGCACAGCGCCACACGTGCCGAGGCTTTTTCGGCGCGACCGAGCACGCTTTATCGTAAACCTGGACGCTGCAACCCAAAGCAAGCTGCGCTTCAGCGCAAAGCTGCTGGCTCTGGCGCAGCTGATTAAGCACAACCAAGTTGCGAAGTGAAGTATTTGCCATCAGGAACTCGAATGGGAAGCACGGCCTCACCCTTGTGAAGGTGCGGCGGTTGGGCTATACGAACGGGAAAAGTGCTACACCCTGCAGGCCTGTGTTTCGGTAACTGTCATTTCGGGGCTGGCCATGCCGAGCAGGCCGCCTTTGCGAGGCGCCCACCCCGTTCATTTTCGTGTGCTGACGGCGTTATACTCTGCCCACTTCGGGCAGACGCAGGCTACCCCTGATTTAGAGGAGGACAACGTGTCGAACCAGGAGCGGGCGGAGAGTCTTGGGCTTCATCGGCACCGATTGGAGGCTGGCATCGGTTTGTTTCTCTTCGGGCTTTGTTTGCTGGGAGCGACGCGGGCCGCAGGGCAGGAAGTCACGCCGGAGCGTATCGTCCATGCTGCGAAAGAGCCGCAGAATTGGCTCACGTTCTACGGAAATTACAGGGCCTGGAGCTATAGCCAGTTGAATCAGATCACGCGCGAGAATGTTCACCGGCTGGCGCCGGCATGGACTTTTCCCACCGGCGGTCGTGGAGGCCTCGAATCCGCGCCAATTATTGCCGACGGCAAGCTCTACCTCGTGAACCAAGAAAACAGTGTGTTCGCCTTGGATGCCGTCTCAGGAAAGCTGCTTTGGAATTATGCGTATAAGGCGGCCAAAGACGCTCGCGCGGGTAACGGGCGTGCTCGAGGCTTGGCGATTGGCTTCGGCATGCTTTTTATGGGTACAAGAGAGAACCACCTCGTGGCTCTCGATGCGAATACGGGGAAGGAGGTTTGGAATATCGAAATCGAAAATTCCCTAAAGTGCGGATGCGGGATCAGCTCAGCTCCACTCCTCGTGAAGGACAAAGTCATTACCGGCGTGACTGGTGGCGAGAGCGCTCATCGCGGCTATATCAGCGCTTTCGACGCCAAAACGGGACAACTTGCCTGGCGCTTTTACACGATTCCGGAGCCCAGTCAGCCTGGTTCCGAGACCTGGACGGGAGATTCCTGGAAGCTGGGCGGGGGATCAAGTTGGTTTACCGGCTCCTATGATCCTGAGCTCAACTTGATTTTCTGGGGTGTGGGTAATCCTTCGTCCGACCTTTATGGCGGCGACCGTCTGGGTGCAAATCTTTACACCGATTCGCTGGTGGCGCTCGATGCAGACACGGGAAAGCTGCGGTGGTATTTCCAAGAAACTCCGCACGATGTGTACGACTACGACTCGAATCCTGAGCCTGTGCTGATTGACGTTGAACGAAACGGGCAGATGCGCAAGCTCGTGATTCATTCGAGTAAGAACGGATTTGCTTACGTTCTCGACCGCGAAACGGGCAAGTTTGTTCAGGGATTTCCTTACGTCGATACGGTGACGTGGGCCAAAGGTTTGGATAAGGACGGAAAGCCTCTGGAGCCGGTCGCGCCGGAAGCGGGCAAAGATTATTTGTTCTGTCCCGGAACACAGGGCGGCCGTAATCGGAACCATTCGGCGTATAGCCCAAGTACGGGTTTGTGGTACACGACTGCTTTGGAGGTCTGTTCGCAGCTCACGCCTCAAAGACAGGATGCCGTAAAAGAGGGCCAGAGCTTCTGGGGCGGGCTCAGAGAGGAACAGCTGAACCCCAATGCAGTCCCGCATATCACCGCTATCGACCCTTTGACAGGGAAGAAGCAATGGACCTTCCCGACGAAATACTTCAACGCCTCGTCGCTGCTGGCCACGGCAGGTGAGTTGATTTTTGGCGGCGACATCGAAGGATATGCATTCGCCCTTGACGACCGGACCGGGCAGAAACTCTGGTCCTTCAATACCGGCAGCCGCATTGCGTCTCCGGCGATCAGTTATGCGGTAAACGGGCGACAATATGTAGCCATTGATTCCGGCGGCGGTTCGCTGATCGAGGCTCGTGCCCCGCTGTATTGGCCGGAAGCGAAGAATCACATTGGGCAGGAAACCTCCACGCTTTTCGTTTTCGCCTTGCCCGACGAGAAATGATCGGATAATTCTAACGGCTTTTCTCGACTAGCTCTCCCTCAACTGCTGTCCAAACGGCGGCCCCGGTTCGTACCGCAAACGGGGTTAACTGTCTGCGCTTGCTTTTCATACCAGGATCGCAGTAGTATCGTATTACGATATATCTAAGCTGACTACCGGAGGAGCTTCTCTCTACGCCCAGATTGAGGAGGATCGAATGAGAATTCGCTTTGGCAACACAAGGCTGTGGGGCCTGCTTGGTTTTCTTGTCGTAAGCGCAGGGTGCAGTCATCGAGTGGCCAACCAAGCCCCACGCGCGCCCGCGGTTACTCCGCCGCCCGCTCAGCCTACCGTGAGCCTGCAGGCCTCGCGCAGCAATATTTCCGGCGGTCAGTCGGTTACCTTGCGCTGGACCGCGACCAATGCGACCTCGGTGCGCGTGACGCCGGAGGTGGGCAGCGTCGCGGCGGAAGGCACGGCCAGCGTTACGCCGGCGCAATCCACCACTTATACCGCGACCGCGACGGGTCCTGGCGGTTCTGCGAGCGCAAGCGCGCGCGTGACGGTCTCCGTTCCTACTCCGGCGGCTGCAGCCGCGCCGCAGCCTTCGGTGGAAGAGATGTTCACCAAAGAAGTGCGAGATGCATTCTTCGATTACGACAAAGCCAGCATTCGGGACGATGCTCGCTCCGCGCTCTCCAAAACGGTTGAATTCCTGCGTTCTTATCCGCAGGTTGCCATCATGATCGAGGGGCACTGCGACGAACGCGGCTCGACCGAATACAACGTAGCGTTAGGGGATCGCCGTTCTGACGCCGCTAAGGATTTTCTGGTGTCGCAAGGAGTGGCAGTTGATCGGATTCAGACAGTGAGCTACGGCAAAGAACGCCCCTTCTGTACCCAAGAGAGTGAAAGCTGCTGGCAGCAAAATCGGCGCGCCCATTTCCGAATGGTGGGAACGAGCTCCACGCAGCTCAGCGGCAACTAAATTCGAGGTATTGGAACCGGTTATCATCGCCGGGCGCTTCGCAGAGCTAGTCGGTGACCACGGCAATCGTAAAGCCATCATATCCCTATAGCACCGACGGTCTGGATTGCTGTCGCGCTGACGCGCCGCTCTGCGGCGACTAATTCGTTGAAGCGGCGCACCCCGAGGAGTCTCGGGTCATCGCCGGCGGTGTCGATCACGGCCCCCTGGCGTATAACGTTATCGCCGATGATCACGGTGCCGCGGCGGGAGAGCTTGAGCGCCCAGGTAAAGTAATCCGCATAGTTCGGTTTATCCGCATCGATAAAGATCAGGTCGAAGGGGCCGCGGCCCTCGGCGGCGAGTTTCGGCAAGGTATCCAAGGCTCGTCCGAGGCGCAACTCCACAATACTGGTAAGACCGGCCCGCGCGATATTGGCCCGGGCAATTTCTGCGTGTTTTGTGTCAGCCTCTAACGTAATCAAGCGGCCACCAGCGGGTAGCGCCCAGGCCAGCCAGATTGTGCTGTAACCCCCCAGCGTGCCCAACTCCAGGGCTGCGCGGGCTCCTAAGGCCCTCGCGAGCCAGTGCAAGAATTTGCCTTGCGGCGGCGATACGCTGATTGCCGGCAAGCCCGCCGCCTCGCTGGCCCGGAGTGCCGCATTCAGCGCAGCGTCAGGCGGCACAAAGAGGTCGGTGATATAGCGATCGACAGCGCTCCAAGTTTCCTGAGTCATGGATTATCCCTGTAGAAAGAATGACACCGCGGAGAAAAGGCGATCTCCCTTTTGCGGACCGAACAAATCGCAACATGCAGGACTATTTCGCGGGGGGCGAGGAAACCGTGCGATCCATAATGTTCCGCTGAAACGACTGATCCTCGGAGAGGGAGCACATCGTCTCGCCCATGGGAAAAGAGCTCAGCTTGAAGATTTTCTTTGAAGTGAAGGACCGGCTATAGGCCTTGGGGTCTCCGATGGTGAGCTCCAGCTCCAAGGTATCGTGATTCAGGCGGCGCAGGCGCTCGGTGGTGTGCAATTGATCGCTGTGCGGATGTCCCACCATGTCGAGCCAGGTCTTGTCGTTGTAGCCGATGGTGTCAATGACGAGCGCATCGCCCTCGTAGCGGCCCACCGAATCGCCGAGCCAGCTGGAGTCCAAATCTTTGGGATGCGGCCGATCCATGGTAACCACACGCCAGGTATGAAGGTATTCAAAGAGCAGGTAAACCTGAGCGGGAGTTTGCACGATGGTGAATTGCCAGGGGTAAGAGTACATACGCAGCGTGCCGGGGGGATCGCAATACCTTTGGTGGGGATCATTGGGCTCGAAGGACTGGTGGGCTCCGAAGGGAGGCTTGGCGGCCCTTAGCCGTTCGAGTCCCCACGGCGTCATCGGGAGCTGCTCGGGCTTGCTGCCATTGGGGTCGGACGGATCCCAACTCGTCCCGCCCGGCTTTATGGCCCAATTCCCAGAGAGGTCTGGCGCCCGAGAAGAAGCCGGGGCGGCGGGTGAATTCGCCGGCTTTTGTGGGGCCTCGGTTTGTGCAAGCAGGACCGGGGTGCAGCACAGTAAGCCCACGAAGACGGCCAAGCTCTTAGGCAAGCTGATCCGGCAATTCCGCATCGTGTGACTCCTCATCATCTGACGCAAGGCTCCAGCGCGAAGCCGCTGCGGGCTTCACTCGCGAAGCGGCGCGCCTCCGACTACGGGCAGCGGTGTGCCGTTCACCACGAACTTCAGGATAAAAGTTGCGGTCCCGCTGGTTCCGACCGGGGCGCCGTTCTTTGCGGGATGGGTTTCGGCGACCAGTTGGTCTCCAGCCTTGACGGAATTCTTCGTCCAGCCGAAACGCTGCATGAGAAGCGGAGCGGAGAGTTCGAGAGACCAATGCTGGAGGTTTCCGCCAGCATCCTTCGCGTCCATGTAGATGACAATGTGCGGATTAGTCCAATCGACCTTGGTCACGGCACCCGTGAGGGTGACAACCTTCGCCATGTCATATCCCGCGGTCCCGTGATGCGCAAACGCCGCGGTGGCAGAGAGCAGCCCAGCCGCGACCGCTGAAACCAGAAGGAATTTCTTTTCCACAGCACACCTCTATCGATATTTCGGAAACTACGCCTTTCCGCCAAGGAGCGCAACGGTAAAAGGTTATTCCACGCGCCAAAAGTCAGATGTCAGTTTTCAGAGATATTGCTATGAGTGGCCGCCGAAATCGTACCAGCTGGAAGGGCGGCTAAACAGCTACTCCATCTCGCCGGGGAACTAGATTTGCGGGAAGGGGGATGGATGGAGATAAAGCGGTCTCAGTTTTCCGACCAGATGGCGGCCCAGGAATAGGCAAATTCGCCGCTTGCGCTATCCTCGTCGAAGCGGACACCGTATTGCACCTCAGAGCTCAGCAGCACGCGTTCTAAGTGTTCTCTGAGGCGCTCAAGTCCAACGTGGTGTGCTCTGAACTCGGTCTCGCCTTGTGGTTCTCGAGCCATACCAGTCCTTCTCCCAATCGCATGATCGATGGGATGCATTGTGCACGCACGGGCCTTCGGGCTCAATACAGGAGGTCCCTCAGACAAAACGATTTGGGGTGCAAATCTTCCTGAGAAGTTCAGCGAATCGAGGCAGAAGCCCTCAGGGTCAAGCGTCCCGACCACCGGCTTGCTATGCCCAGCAGTCAGCCGAGGGCACAAAATCTACTCCATCTTCTTGCGGCCGAAGTAGAACTGAGACGCGGCGAGCAGGACGAACATGAAAACCGCGAAGAGGTGGCGATCGGCCAAGCCGCCCATAATCTTCGGACCAAACTGGAAGAGGCCGGAGCGGAAAATGTGGTAGCGGAACTCCTGGTCCTCGAGCAGCGTAACGACAATGCCGAGCAGGCCAAAGACGCCGCCGCCAGCGATCAAGCCACTGGCGTAAAGCGGGCCGGGACCGACTTCATTTCCGGCGGCGGGTCCGCGGCTGCGTTCCACCAGCCAGCGCACCACGCCACCGGCGAAAATGGCCATGGTTGTGGCGATGGAAAGATATGCGCCGGTGGCAAAGGGCAAGGAGCGAATGCCGAGCAATTCCACAGTGAAAACGAGAAAGACTCCCAGCAGCACGAGCCGCCAGGGAAGTTGGCGGTTGAGTATGCCGTTGATGACTGTGGCCATCAGCCGGGCCTGAGGCGCGGCGGCTTTGTCGCTGCCGATGCCCTGCACCCACTGAATCTCGACGCGCTGGGTATCGGGATCGTAGAGGTATTTGCCGTCGGGTACGACGCCCGAACCGAGCGCGTTGATGAGCGTATAGGTCTTGCCCTGGTAGACGTAATCCGGGTTTTCCACCTGCACACCGGTGGGCAGCTGCGCGATGTTTAAATCAATTTGCACCGGCTTGTATTCCGCCAAGCCGAGGTTCATCAGCTTCAGCGTTCCGCCGATCACAAATACCGAAGCCATGGCGCCGATGATCAGCGCGATTTGCTGCCTCGAGGGAGTCGCACCCACGAGAAAGCCAGTCTTCAAATCCTGCGAAGTGCCGCCAGCGTTCGCGGCGGCAACGCAGACCACGCCGCCAATGGTGAGGGCCAGAGCGGAATAACTGCCGCCGGTCCAGCCGGCCAGCAGGAAGATCGCGCACGTGGCCATTAGCGTGGCGATGGCCATGCCGCTGATCGGATTCGAGGAAGTGCCGATGAGCCCCGTGATGCGCGAAGAGACTGTGGTGAACAAGAAGCCAAAGACAATCACAAAAATGGCGGCGAGGAAGTTGGCGAAGAGCCCGGTTTGCGCGCCGGGAATGGGACGAAAGGTAAGCAGGACCCAAATCATGGCCGCCACCGCCGCAGCACTAAGAGCGACGAACTTCATGGGCAAATCGTGTTCGATGCGATTGGCCACGCGCGCGCGGCCTTGGCGGCCGGCCTTGATTTCCTTTAGGCCCGTCGTGAGCGCCGCCCAGATGGTGGGCATCGTTTTCGCCAGCGTGATCACTCCCGCGGCGGCCACGGCGCCTGCGCCCATCGGACGGATGTAGCTCGACCAGAGTTGATCGGAGGTCATCTGCGGAATAGGGACCGTGCTCGGATAGAGCGCTTGATTGGGCGCCAGCGAGCCGAAAAAACGAATGGCCGGCATCAGTACCAGCCATGAAAAAACGCCGCCCGAAAAGAGAATGCCGGCGATGCGCGGGCCGATGATATAGCCCACCCCGAGATATTCGGGAGTGATATTCGCGCGAAAAGACGCTCCGGGGAGCCACTTGGGGTTGTACATGGGCGTATCGCGCCATGCTCCGATCGTGTTCATCAGCACGGAGTACAGGCCGCCGAGGCCTAATCCCCAGAAGACGCGGCCGGCGAACGAACCGCCGCGGTCGCCCGCCACGAGCACGTCGGCACAGGCAGTGCCCTCTGGATAGAGAAGGTTGCCGTGTTCTTTGACGATGAGCTGCCGCCGCAACGGAATCATGAAGAGCACACCGAGCCATCCGCCAATCAGCGCTAGGAAAAAGACGCCCCAGTATTCCAGCGGAAAGCCCAGGAAAATCAGCGCCGGGAGCGTGAAAATCACGCCGCCGGCAATCGATTCACCGGCCGAGCCGGTCGTTTGGACGATGTTGTTCTCGAGGATCGTGACTTTGCCAAAGGCGCGCAGGATGCTGATGGAGAGCACCGCAATGGGGATCGAAGCGGAAACCGTCAGGCCAGCGCGCAGGCCCACGTACACCGTGACGGCGCCGAAAAAAAGGCCGGCGACAATGCCGGCCAGGATGGCGCGCAGGGTGAATTCGGGAACGCCTCGCTCCGAATCGATGTACGGCTGAAAGTCTTCAGGAGGTGCCGTGGAGCTCCAGATTTTCGTCGCCAAGCGTCACCTCAGGGGCAGCCAATGGCGGCTTCGACCCAGCGCAGCGCTGCGGCCGCCGCGCCGCGCATTATGGCCTAAAACGAGTGTGCTGAGTAGCGAATTGGCGCGAAGAGTTCCGCGCGGTGGCAAGACCGACGGTGTGATGGAGAGGACGCACCATCGACACCGCTTCGCTCCGGTTTCATTCTCCAGGCTCAACGTCGGGGCGGAAGCCGCGACCTACAGGCACTCCTGTCATTCGGAGGAGTCCGCCCGGGGCGGATGACGAAGAATCTCTCTTTTTGACTGGTTTCAGCATAGAGATTGTTTGCTTCGCTTCACAATGACATCGTTTGCTTCAGGCTCTGTGTTGCTACCAGACGTGGTAAAAGCCGTCGCGCCGGGCTATGGTAACCGGCACTCCGAAAAGCTGCTGGAGCCGTTCTTCGGTGAGCACCTCCGATTTCGGCCCGTCGGAGAAAATTCGCCCCTCTCGCAGCATCACCACGCGGTCAATCTCCGGAAGAATGTCGGCCAGGTGATGCGTGATGAGGACGATGCCCACGCCGTGTTGCGCGAGGCGGCGCAACGTCTGGCGGAGCTCGCTTTGTGCGGCAAGGTCGAGGGCGTTGCTGGGTTCATCGATGAGCAGCATCTCCGGATTGTGCACGAGCGCGCGCCCGATGAGGACGCGGCGCATTTCCCCCGCAGACATCTCGCCCACCGGCTTTTCGGTAAGATGACTGGCCTCGAGCTGATGGAGAACGGTGGCGGCGCGCTCACGCATGGCTTCGCTGACGTGCATCTCAGGCCAGATGGTGGAGCTGGCGAAAAAGCCGGAGATCACCGCATCGCGGCCAAGCGTGTGCAGGGTTCGCTCGCTGGGAAGTTCGGCGGCGACCACGCCGAGGCGCTTGCGCAGTTCGAAGACGTCCCAGCGCTCCCGGCCAAAGATGCGGGCGCGCATCCCTTCGCGGGCGATGGGATAACACTCGCAAGTCATCGTTTTGATCAGAGTGGATTTGCCACAACCGTTAGGGCCGAGGATGGCGATGTGCTCGCCGCTCGAGATGCGCAGAGAGATATCGTGCAGCACGATTTTCTCGCCACGAGCCACGGAAGCGTGTTCCAGGTCAACGAAACTGCCGCGATCTGAGGTCATAGCGAAATCACTGAAGTTAGCCGAAACTGCGGCGGTTGTCACATGCGATTTGGGGATTCGTTAGGCGCTCGCGCGGGGGCAGATGAAGACGACTCGTGGGGCATGGCCGATGGCTTGCAGTTCCTTGCGCATGGCGCGCGGCGCAAGCGAGGCGGCGGCTGCCGCGAGGCGTACGCGGGCCTCTCCAGTGAGCTCGAGCCGGTAAAGATCGGCGCGATGCGCAAAGGAATAGCCGCGGTAGGTCACCGGAGCTGACGACGTTTCGGCCAGCAGCGCGTCCCAAAAGCTTCGCTGGCGGAATAGTCGCGAGCCTGAGATGGCCTGCTTTTGGATTTCGACCATGGGCCGCGGCGGTGTGGCGCCGGATTCTACGGCGACGATGGTGCATTCCTCGCTGCGAAACTGGCGCAATGGGTCGGGATCGGGAAAGCGCGCGAGCAGACCGGCCAATTCAAATTGGTCAATATCGAAGCCCGTCCACCAATAACGGTAGAAATGAAAAACGACCGTGCCGGAGCGAAGGATCTGTTTTATGCGCGCCGCGTCTTTGCCTGTGACGCTGAGCACCATATCCAGCAGTTGGTCGGGACGAAAGCTCTGCCGCACAACTGGCCGGAAACTGACGTAGCCGGCTTCTTCTTCGGTATAGCGAACGGGGATCAGGTCGGGCAGCGGCATAAGACGATCGTAGCGCAGGAAAAGACCAAGGCAAAACGAGGCACAGGCTTTAAAAACAGCCCGCTGTCATTTGAGCGAAGCGAAGAATCCCCTCTAGAAAAGGCAACCGGAGAGATTCCTCGTCGCCGCAAAAATCGCGCGCCGCAAAAGGCGCGCTGCGTTCCTCGGAACGACAGGCGCGTAGGTTGGCAGTGCTACATACGGGACAGGCGGTCGCGCACACGATCGGAAAGCGCCTTGCCATCGACGGTTTTACCTTCGAGGCACGCTCGCGCGGCCTTGATAACAGCGCCCATCTGCTTCGGGGAATTGGCAGACGTCTCGGCGATGGCTGCTTCGATAGCGCGATCCATATCGGATTCATTTGCAGCTGCCGGCAGATAGGTTTCGATGATGGCGATTTCGCGGGTTTCTTTGTCCACCAGATCGGCGCGGCCGCCGCGCGAAAACTGTTCGACCGATTCCTTGCGCTGCTTTACCAGAGTCTGTAAGACCTGAAGCGACTCGCCGTCGTCGAGCGGGCGAATCTTTTCGATTTCCTTGTTTTTCAGCGCGCTTTTCACCATGCGCAATACGCTCAGCCGCAGTTCGTCCTTCGACTTCATGGCCTCGGTGAGGTCTTTTTGAATGCGATCGATAAAGGGCATCTGTGCTTTCTCTGCGTGATCCGCTCCCGAGGGCAACTATAGCACACGCACCAGAAGCAAAATGCCGAAGGCCGCCCAGGTTCGACAGATTTGGAGAGATCCCTCGCTCCGGTTTGCCGCTCGCGATGACCATCTGATCGGATGGTCAATTGACACAAAGATGCGCGGCCGATAGGCTTTTGGGCCATGAAAATTATTGTTGCTGACCGCATCAGCGAACACGGCGTCAAACTGCTGGCCGATCCCGGCTGGCAGGTGGTACAACCGGCGGCCGCTTCGCTGGCAAGCGAATTGGCTGAGGCGGATGCGCTGGTGGTGCGCAGCGCCACCCGCGTTACCGACGAACTGCTGAGCCAGGCACGGCGTCTGCGCGTAATCGGGCGCGCGGGTGTGGGCGTAGACAATATCGATCTGGACGCGGCCACGCGCCGCGGAATTCTGGTCATGAACACTCCGGGAGGCAATGCGCCGAGTGTGGCGGAACACACGCTCGCCTTGATGTTGTCCATGGCCCGCTCCATTCCCCAACTGAACGCCAGTATGCACGCGGGCAAATGGGAGAAGTCCGGCGCCGCAGGCGCTGAGCTTCGCGGCAAGACGCTCGGTCTCATCGGCCTCGGCCGCGTGGGCGCAGAGGTGGCGCGACGTGCACGGGCGTTGGAGATGCGCGTGCTCGCGTACGATCCTTACGTGAGTACGGAACGCGCGGCGGAGTGGGGCGCGGAACTCGTCCCGCTAACGGAGCTTCTGGCGCGGGCCGATTACGTTTCGCTCCATACGGCGCTCTCGACGGCTACCGAACGCATGATCAACGCGGAGACGCTCAAGCAGATGAAGCCTGGGGCGCGGCTTGTCAACGCTGCGCGCGGCGAACTAGTGGACGAAGCGGCGCTGGCCGAAGCCCTGCGCGCGAAGCACCTGGCGGGCGCGGCGCTGGACGTTTTTGCCGAAGAGCCGCCGCGTAATTCGCCGTTGCTGCAAATGCCGAACCTGATCGCCACGCCGCACGTGGGCGGCTCGACGGCCGAGGCGCAGGAAGAGGTAGGCGTGCAAATCGCGCAGCAAGTTCGCGAATATCTGCAAGATGGAACGATGCGTAATTCCGTGAACCTGCCGCCGATTCCGCCGGAGCAATATCGCCGCCTGCGGCCCTATTTGGACCTAGCCGAACGCATGGCTTCGCTCGTGGCGCAAGCAGCGCCATTTCCGGCGCGGCGGCTGCGCCTCGCCTGCGCAGGAGAACCTGCCGAATTGGGCACTCGCGTCTTGCGCAGCGCGGCATTGGCCGGCGTTTTGAACGCGGTGCTCGATGAGCACGTCAATTTGGTGAACGCGACCGCACGCGCGGCGGAACGGGGCTTGGAGATCGAAGAGGGCAGGCGGCCCCGCGAGCGTGGCATCGCCGACGTGCTGGAGATCGCGGCGTACTCGGCAGGCGATGGGAAGCGGCGCGAATTTTCTGCTCTGGGAACTATTCTTTACGGCACCACGCCGCGCGTGTTGCAGATCAACGGCATCGCCTGCGAAGCGCCGCTCGAAGGCAACCTGCTGGTGATCACCAACCGCGACGTCCCCGGCGTAATTGGCCAAGTAGGCACGCTGCTTGGGAGCCAGGGGCTGAACATCGCAACCTTTGCTTTGGGACGGCGTGACCCCAACCTGGGCGCCGAAGCGCTCGCCATAGTGCAGCTCGATGGCGAAGTATCGGAGGCGATTCTGCCGCGTTTGCGTGCCATTCCTAATGTCATGGAGGCGCGCATCGTACGACTGCCGCTCGCGGCGCCGGCAGTCACTTCAGCGGCCAGCTAAGTAGCTGGCGCACAAATCAATTTCCATGTCATTTTGACCGAAGCTCTCTCTGCGGAAAGACGAAAAAATAGGGCTTCTTCGTCGCTGCGTTCCTAAGAATGACAAGCTCTGTTTTGTGACTCGCGGCTCAAGCCCGCAATAGACTGGCGGGCAGCGAAAGATTCAGGCGCATCTCAAAACGAAAGGCCCGGCAACATACAGCGCCAGGCCTTTTTGTTTAATTACCGCGTCGTTCTTTACTTGGGCGAGATGACCACGTATTGGGTGTTGCCGCCACGATTGACGAGCAGCAGTAAGGGCTGATTCGCCGCTCCGCGAACGGCGGCGCGGAACTGCTCCACGTTGTTCACGGCTTTGCGATTGACTTCCTGGATGACGTCTCCCCGCTGCAGCCCGGTCTCAGCCGCAGGGCTGTCCGGATCGACGCGGGTGATGACCACGCCGCGGGTGCCGGTCGGCAGGTTCAACTGCTGAGCCATTTCAGAGTTGAGATTTTCCACCTGCACGCCTTCCAGCGTCGGGCCTTCGCCCTGTGGGGCATTCTCGGCCGTTTGCGTCTTCTCCGGGAATTCTCCGAGCGTAGCGTTCATTTGCTGCTTCTGGCCATTGCGATAAACGTCCAGTTTTACCGACGTGCTGGGCGCTGTCTGCGAAATTCGCAGGCGCAGTTCATAGGAGTCAGAAATCTTCTGACCATTCAGGGCGGTGATCACGTCGCCTTTCTGGAGCCCGGCCTTGGCACCCGGGCTATCCGGCGAGACGTCGCCCACAAGGGCACCTTCGGCCGCAGGCACGTTGAAGGCCTTTGCAATATCGGGCGTCACTTCCTGGATCATGATGCCCAGATATCCGCGGCTAACCTTGCCGGTCTTGAGAATTTGCTCCATGACCGTGCGCGCCATGTTGACCGGAACGGCGAAGCCGATTCCCTGGTTGCCACCGCCTCCGTTACTGATGATCGCGGTGTTGATGCCAATTAGTTCGCCGCGCGTGTTAACCAGAGCGCCTCCGGAGTTTCCCGGATTGATGGAAGCGTCGGTTTGAATGAAGTCCTCATATCCTTCCGGGCCCTCCAGCCGCAGGTCTCGGCGTCCTTTGGCACTGACGATGCCCATGGTCACGGTTTCGCCGATGCCGAAGGGGTCGCCAATCGCGAGCACGACATCGCCAACTTTAGCCTTAGTTGAGTCACCCAAGGTCACTGTGGATAGATTGGAAGCGGGAACCTTCAATACGGCGATATCGGTTCGGGGATCGGTGCCGACGACCTTAGCTTTGAGGCTCCGCTTATCACTGAGCGTAACCTGAACGTCACTGGCGCCTTCCACCACATGATTGTTTGTGAGGATGTAACCATCAGGATTTACGATGACGCCTGATCCCAAGCTGTGCTCGCGCTGCTCGCGTGGCTGCTGTTCTCCGTTGCCAAACGGATTTCCAAAAAATTGACGGAAGAAGGGATCGTTGAAGAAAGGGTTCTCACCCCGCTGGTTTTTCACTACTTTGGAGGTGGAGATATTCACTACTGCTGGAAGCAGTGGTTCGACCACCGACGAAAATCCTTCATTGAAATTCACTGGACCAGCCGGCACATTGCCGGCAATTCGCAGTGTCACCGGACTCCCGGCTCCGAGGACCGTGTGACCGCTCGAGCCGATCGACCAAGCCACCGCGCCGCCGATCACCACAGCCGCGGCCAGGGAGACCAGCGCTACCGAACGTCGAATGTGAAGAAATTTATTGTTCATGACCAATGGCCTCCTGCCACTCGATGAACTGAGCCGTCCCCGGCCGCTGGCCAGGGTTGATGCATGGCAAATAGTTGAGTTGCATTAGTTTCCGAGACTGCGCCAATTAGGGCGTTCTGCGCAGGCCTGGTGTTCAGGCTAACCCTTTCACAAGCATGGGATGCGCTGATACTCACGTACTTTAGATGCCAACCGCTGAAACAAAGAAGCATGGTAGTCCACACTGCCTATCGAACTTGCGCACCAACCCGAACTTACTCGTCGAATTATATAACGCGCGACCGTGACTTGGGGTTGCGCGATTCTTCGGCGTGTACGACTGATTAGACGGCACTAGTGCAAAAATGTCTTGTTACGTTCCCCGGTGAGGGTACATCCAACCACACTGCTGTCCTGAAGTCCAGGACATTGCTGCAAGGGATCTGGTTGGTACGCGCGATTGTTTGACTTCCATGCATTCCATGCATTTGCGACTTGACGATTCCGCCCGAGTTGCTAAAATAGAATCTAGACTAAGTTAGTCAAGATTTGCTTGCAGTGGCAGAGCGGGTCAGGAAGGCTCGGGGAAGCTCAGGGTAGCTTGGGGAAACGGTGTTCAGGCTGAACAAACTCACCGATTACGCGGTCGTCGTGATGACGCACATGGCCAGGAGTCCTGAGCCTTCTCTGCACACGGCGCGCGAATTGGCGGGAGGCACGCTGTTGCCTGCGGCAACGGTTGGGAAGGTGCTCCGGGCGCTTTTGGACCATCGTCTGGTAACTTCCCACCGGGGCATGAGAGGCGGTTACGCATTGGCACGCTCGGCGCGAGAGATTTCGGTGGCCGAGATCATCGGCGCCTTCGAAGGGCCCATCGGCTTTACCGAGTGCAATACGACTCCCGGATGTTGCGATTTGGAGCCCTCCTGTACGGTTCGCTACAACTCAGGTGTTATCGGCAAGGCTCTGCAGCACGCGCTGGGGAGCATCCGGCTGTCTGACCTGACGAAACCGATGCACGAGTCCTCCACGGGAAATGGCCGTACAGTATCCATCACTTTTGGCTCAGGAGAGAATAATGAGCACCATCAACACCATTCAAGACCTTACCAATCGAGAGTATAAGTGGGGCTTTGTCACTTCGGTTGAAGAGGACAAACTCCCAAAAGGTCTGAATGAAGACATCATCCGGCTGATCTCGGCAAAAAAGGGCGAGCCGGAGTTCATGCTGGATTGGCGGCTGAAGGCGTATCGCCACTGGGACTCGCTAGAGAAGTCGCATGCGGACCCCAAATGGGCGAATGTGAAGTTCGGCCCTATCGACTACCAGAACATCGTTTATTACTCTGCGCCCAAGAAGAAGCCCAGCTTGAAGAGCCTGGAAGAGATTGACCCCGAGGTCCTGCGAACTTACGACCGGCTGGGGATCCCCCTGGTGGAGCAACAGCGGCTGGCGGGCGTAGCGGTGGACGCCGTCTTCGACAGCGTTTCGGTGGCTACAACTTTCAAGGAAAAACTGGCTGAAGCCGGTGTGATCTTCTGCTCGTTTTCGGAGGCTGTGCAGAATCACCCCGAGCTGGTGAAAAAATATTTGGGCTCAGTTGTGCCCTACACGGATAACTTTTTCGCTTCGCTGAACTCGGCAGTCTTCAGCGACGGCTCGTTTGTATACGTTCCCAAAGGCGTTCGTTGCCCGATGGAGCTTTCCACATACTTCCGCATCAATGCGGCGGAAACAGGACAATTCGAGCGCACCCTGATCATTGCCGAGGAAGGCGCTTACGTCAGTTATCTCGAAGGGTGTACGGCGCCGATTCGTGATGAGCATCAGCTGCACGCCGCGGTGGTCGAGTTGGTGGCGCTCGAGAACGCCACCATCAAGTACTCCACGGTTCAGAACTGGTATCCCGGAGACAAGGAAGGCCGCGGCGGAATCTACAATTTTGTCACCAAGCGCGGCAAGTGCGCGGGACCCAATTCGAAAATCTCGTGGACGCAGGTGGAGACCGGCTCCGCGATCACGTGGAAGTACCCCAGCTGCATTCTGTTAGGCGATAACTCGGTGGGCGAGTTCTATTCGGTCGCGCTGACCAATAATTATCAGCAAGCCGACACGGGAACGAAGATGATCCACATCGGTAAAAACACCACGAGCACCGTGGTCTCCAAGGGCATTTCCGCAGGCCACGGCCAGAACACCTATCGGGGCATGGTCAAGATTCAAAAGGGCGCCAGGGGGGCGCGCAACTACACTCAGTGCGATTCGCTGCTGATCGGCGATAAGTGCGGCGCGCACACCTTCCCGTACATCGAAGTGCAGAACTCCAGCGCGCGCATGGAACATGAGGCGTCGACTTCGAAGATCGGCGAGGACCAGATCTTCTATTTGCGACAGCGCGGGCTCAGCGCCGAGGAAGCCGTATCCATGATCATCAATGGATTCTGCCGGCAGGTGTTCCGCGAATTGCCGATGGAATTTGCGGTGGAAGCCCAGAAATTGCTGAGCATCAGCTTGGAAGGAAGTGTCGGATAACAAAATGAGTATGCTAGAAATTAAAGACCTTCACGCAAAGATACACAATCACGAAGTCCTCAAAGGAGTTGATCTGGCCATCAACGCCGGCGAGGTGCACTCCATCATGGGGCCGAACGGCTCGGGCAAAAGCACGCTGGCGCAAGTGCTGGCGCGGCGCGAAACCTACGAGGTTACCCGGGGCCAGGTGCTGCTCAATGGCAAGGACCTGCTGGCGATGAAGCCGGAAGAAGCTGCCTGTGAAGGATTGTTTATGGCCTTTCAGTATCCTGTGGAAATTCCCGGGATCAGTAACGCGTATTTCCTGCGGGCGGCAGTGAACGCCATCCGCAAATACCGTGGAGAGGAAGAGCTCGATGCCATGGATTTCCTCCCTCTGCTGAAAGAGAAAATGCGCCTGCTGGAGATGGACGAGCGCTTCCTGAATCGGCCGGTCAACGAAGGCTTTTCGGGTGGCGAGAAGAAGCGGAATGAAATCGTGCAGATGGCGGTGTTGGAACCCCGCATGGCGATCCTCGATGAGACCGATTCCGGTCTCGATATTGACGCGCTCAGGATCGTCGCTAAGGGCGTAAACGCAATGCGCAGCGCCGATCGCGCCATTCTAGTCGTCACCCACTACCAGCGCCTGCTGCACTACATCGTTCCGGACTATGTGCACGTGCTGGTAGACGGCAGGATTGTGAAGTCCGGCGGGCCGGAACTGGCGCTCGAGTTGGAGGAGAAGGGTTACGGCTGGGCCGAGCCCGCCTCCGCTGCTGCGCACTAGAGAAGGCGAGTCGAGATGGCAACTGCGGCAACAGAACGGCTTCGGAATTACCTGGAGGCATTCCACACGCACGGCGCTAACGAGGCAGGGCGACCGGCGTGGCTGCGCGGCTTGTGTGAGCGCGGATTTGCGCGTTTCTGCGAGGTTGGGTTCCCCACCACCAGGCAGGAGGATTGGCGCTTCACGAACGTAAATGCTATCGCGCAGACTCCTTTTCAGCTCGCGCGCGACGCGCGGCTTTCCGGCGCCATTTATGGAGACACTCTGGAGGCGTGCCGCATTCCCGGCGCGGCGTGCCAACTCGTTTTCGTCAACGGCCGATTCGCTCCTGAGTTGTCGGATTTAAGCGGCTTGCCGCCTGGCGTGCGGGTGGGGAGCCTGGCACAAGCGATTGCGCAAGATGGAGGCCTCGAAGCGCACCTGGGTCGCTACGTCAATATCGAGCGCGATTCCTTCTGCGCCCTGAATACGGCATTCATCGACGATGGGGCGTACGTCTATTTGCCGCGCCGGACGGTGCTGGAAGCGCCGATCTGCTTTTTGTTTATCTCCATTCCGGGTGACGATCCCGAGATGACCAACCCGCGTACCCTGATCGTGGCGGAGGACGCCACGGAAGCCAGCATCGTGGAGGATTACGTGTCGCTGGGCAGTGGGGTTTTCTTTTCCAACGCCGTGACGGAGCTGGTCGCGGGCGAGGACGCGGTGATTTCCCACTACCTGATTGAGCGTGAGGACCGGCAAGCCTTTAACGTCTCGACTCTGCGTACACAGCAGGCGCGCAGTGCCAACGTTAGTTCGCATTCGGTACTTTTGGGCGGCGGACTCGTCCGTAACAATGTTCACCCGGTGCTGGGCGGCGAAGGCGGCGAGTGCCTGATCAATGGACTATTCATCGGCAACGGCAGTCAGCATATGGACAATTACATGCTCGTCGAGCACGCCAGCCCGCATTGCAGCAGCCGCCAGTTTTACAACGGGATACTCGACGGCCACTCTCACGGCGTCTTCCACGGGCGCATCATCGTTCACAAAGATGCGCAAAAAACCGATGCGAAGCAAACCAACCGTAACCTGTTGCTCTCTGATGACGCACAAATTGACACCAAGCCCCAACTCGAGATCTACGCCGACGACGTGAAATGCACGCACGGCGCCACCATCGGCCAAGTCGATGAGCATGCTCTCTTCTACATGCGCTCGCGCGGTATCGAGGAAGCTTCCGCCCGCGGGCTGCTGCTGCTCGCCTTTGCCAATGAGTGCCTGGAGCGCATGAAGTGCCGGCCAGTACGCGATTACCTGCAGGACCTGGTGCAGGGTTGGCTCCCAGGGACTTCTACTCCGGCAGGCGCTGATGCCGTGCGCGCGGGGGAAGCGGCGAGACGCTGGGAGGAAGTTGGATGACCACTGCTGCAAATACAGCGTTCCGGCCGCAAACGGCGACACGGACTGATTTTGACGTGTATAAAGTGCGTGCTGATTTCCCCATCTTGGCGCGAAAGATTCACGGTAAGCCGCTCGTTTATCTGGATAACGCCGCGACCACGCAGAAGCCGCAGCCCGTGATCGACGCCATGGTCCGCTACTACACCGCGGAGAATTCGAATATCCATCGAGGCGTGCACACGCTTTCCGAATTGGCTACGGAAAGCTATGAGCAATCGCGCGCGACCGTGCAGCGATTTCTAAACGCCGCCGAAGCGCGAGAAATTGTCTTCGTTCGCGGGACGACCGAGGGCATCAATCTAGTGGCGCAGACTTGGGGGCGCGCCAACATCGGACGCGGAGATGAAATTCTCATTTCGGCCATGGAGCACCACTCCAATATCGTGCCGTGGCAGATTCTCTGCGAGCAGCAGGGCGCAAATCTGCGCGTTGCCCCTGTCAATGATGCCGGCGAGCTTTTGTTGGGCGAATTTGAAAAGCTGCTCGGAGCGAAGACGAAGCTGGTCGCCATGGCCCACGTCTCGAACGCCTTGGGCACGGTAAATCCCGTGCGCAAGATCGTGGAAGCCGCGCACCGCTTTGATGCTCGTGTGCTGCTGGACGGAGCCCAGGCGATCCCCCACTTGGCCGTGGACGTGCGTGCTATTGATTGCGATTTTTACGTCTTCTCCGGCCACAAGGTGTATGCCCCTACGGGTATAGGCATTTTGTACGGCAAAGCCGAACTGCTGGAGGCCATGCCGCCTTATCAGGGCGGCGGCGACATGATTAGCTCCGTCACGTTCGAAAAGACTCTATACAATCGCCTGCCCCACAAATTCGAAGCGGGCACGCCGCACGTTTCGGGCACCATCGGACTAGGCGCCGCGCTCGAGTACGTGAAGTCTATGGGCATCGAGAGTATTGCGCGCCACGAGAAGCAAATCCTCGCTTACGGGACCAAGCGTTTGCGGGAGATTCCCGGGTTGCGCCTGATCGGAACAGCCAGGCAGAAGGAAGGCATTCTCTCCTTCGTGCTCGAGGGCGTTCATCCCCACGACGTTGGCACGATTCTGGATCAGGAAGGCATCGCCATTCGCACCGGACATCACTGCGCGCAGCCGTTGATGGAGCGCTTCGGCGTGCCGGCTACGGCACGCGCGTCTCTGGCGCTCTACAACACCATGGAGGAGATGGACGCGTTGGCGAACGGGCTGCAAAAGGTTCGGGAGGTTTTTGCCTGATGTCGGAACTGCGCGATTTATATCAGGACATCATCCTGGAGCACAGCAAACGTCCGCGGAACTACCGTACGCTGGAAGTTGCGAATCGCAAGGCCGAGGGCTTTAACCCGCTCTGTGGCGACCATTTTACGATTTATGTGGAGGTCGGAGACGGCCAGATCCGCGATATCTCATTTCAAGGCTCCGGTTGCGCCATCTCCAAAGCTTCCGCCTCGATGATGACGCAGGCGGTCAAGGGCAAACGCACCGAGGAGGCCGAGGAGCTGTTTCAGAAGTTCCACCACGTTGTTACGGGAAAGAACGGCACGGAATCGATCGAGCTGGGCAAGCTGGCGGCGTTTGCGGGAGTTTCGGAGTATCCGGTCCGCGTGAAGTGCGCCACCCTGGCATGGCATGCCTTGCGGGCGGCGCTGCGGGGGGATCAGCACGCCGTCTCCACGGAGTAAGAGCGCCAATGCAGAGCAACCTAATTGCGCTAAGCCGCGACTGTGAAGCCACTGAGGTTCCCTATGGTGGCGTGCAAGTACTCCCCGCAGGAACTCATGTGAGAATCATGCAGTCGCTCGGTGGGACCTATACGGTCGCTACCGAACAGGGCTCGATGATGCGCATCGAAGCCAAGAATGCCGACGCGCTGGGACTCGCTTCGGAGCCAAAAGAGGCACAGGCCGCGCCCGGCCAATTCAGCGAAAAACTCGTTTGGGATCACTTGAAAACTGTCTATGATCCCGAAATCCCCGTCAACATCGTCGATCTCGGGCTCATCTATTCCTGCCAGGTCACTCCAGTTGAGGGCGGCGGGAACAAAATCGAAATCAAGATGGCCATGACCGCACCCGGATGCGGCATGGGGGACGTGCTGCGCACCGATATCGAACGCAAATTGTCGCAGTTACCCGAGGTAAAAGAAGTGCACGCTCAGATCGTCTTCGACCCGCCCTGGCATCCGGGCCGCATGTCGGATGCCGCGAAACTGCAATTGGGACTGGATCTCGATACCGCCTCGCCGAACTCGCCTTTTCCCCTATACGGCTCCTGAGGCATCGGGCGAGAACGGCTTGAGCCTTTACAGCGTTTCCTCCGCCGTGGACCGCATCGAATTATCCGCAGGCAAGAGGGTCAGCACGGCCTCTTGAAGTTCGTGGGCGCTTGCTGCATTTGCGGGCCAGTCTACGATACTAACTTTGTAAGAAAATCGATTTGGGGCGCCGGCGGCGTCGGATAGTCCCTCGGCCACGCGCTTGGAGATGCGCTCGGCGACGGTCCGGCTGACGGTGGGCAGGATGGTCCCAAAACAGTGCGGCCGGAGAACATAAAGGGAGTCTTGCGCGCGTAGCTTGCGGGAAATTGCTTTGGCTGCATCGCTGAGCAGAGATATGGCAAATGGCGAGGAGGCGACGTCTTCCGGCAGCAGTACCGTGATCACCAGAACGGACAAAACCTGGTTGGCAGCCGCGGCTCGGCCATACTCCATGGCCAGACGGTCTTTGAACGAACTCAAATTTGGTATGGCATTCAAGAGTTCTGCACTCGCTTCTATCTTAGTTTCCGCGGCGCGCGATCTCAGGCCGGAGGTTCAGGATCGTACCACCAATCAGTGAGGATCGCCGGTGCGCCTTTTCGACAAAATTCGTCCAGATCAGTTGGACCGGCGCGAGCTGCAGCTAACGAACCCTCCTCGCCTGCTCCACGATTCTAGTCTTGGGCGCCGGACTGGCGCTCCTGATGTACCCGGTGGCGTTCTCTTACTGTCGCTGTAGGGGGCTTCCTTTACCCTTCAGCACACGACCTGCCATGAGCACGGCTTGCAAGTACGCAGAATCAGCGAGTTACGGAAAAGCCGGTGAAGTGTCGACGGGGCGCGTTTTCAATTTAGGCCAGAATGGTCCAAAATGGACCAGGCATCACGATGTAGTCTTTTCGCCTGCACAGTGGCGGGGTTCAAAAGTCGTAGGTGCCGCCAAAAACGATCGTCGCGACCGGCGATCGAGACCCGAATTACTGGTGCGGGCCGGCTAATTCACGGACGATATCCCCTACAAATGCTTTGGCATCGCCGAAGAGCATCAAAGTCCGATCGAGGTAGTAGAGTGGGTTATCAATACCCGCAAAGCCCGGACTCATGCTGCGCTTGATGACCATAACGGTGCGGGCTTTATCGACATCGAGGATCGGCATTCCATAAATGGGACTGCCGGTTTCGTTGCGCGCCGCGGGATTTGTTACATCGTTCGCGCCGATCACCAGCGCCACGTCGGTTTGTGGGAATTCGCCATTGATGACCTCCATATCCAATAGCTTGTCGTAAGGAATATCCGCTTCGGCCAGTAAGACATTCATGTGTCCCGGCATTCGCCCGGCGACGGGGTGGATGCCAAACTTGATGTCGATGCCGCGTTTCGTCAGTGAGTCGTAAAGTTCGCGGACCTTGTGTTGTGCCTGGGCCACGGCCATTCCGTACCCAGGAACAATAACGACTTTGTTGGCTGCGGCGAGAATCGCGGCGGCTTCTTCGGCCGTTGCGCTGTGCACCGGCCGTGCCTCGGCTTGGCTGGCGTCGATGATCTGTTCCTGCCCGAACGCGCCAAACAGCACATTGGAAAACGACCGGTTCATCGCCTTGGACATGTTAACCGAAAGAATGAACCCGGACGCGCCATCGAGGGCACCAGCGATGATCAAGAGTTTGCTATCTAGCACAAAGCCCATCGCAGCAGCGGAGAGTCCCGCGTAGGAGTTCAAAAGGGAGATGACCGTGGGCATATCCGCGCCGCCGATGGGCACGATCATCAGCACTCCGAAAACCAGCGGAATGCCCACGATCACGGGAAAGAGGCTCATCTTTTCCGGATGAAGAACCAGTGCGACGGCCACTGCCACCGCAACCGCCAGCAGCGACAGATTGACGATGTTTTGGCCTTTGTAAGTGATGGGCCGCTGGGGTAGAACTTCTTGCAGCTTGCCGGCGGCCATTAAGCTGCCCGTGAAGGTAAGTGCGCCGAGGATCACTTCGAGCGAAAGCACGGCCATCATGAAGCGTGGAACTGCGGGCGCACGCAGATAAAATTCAGCGGTGCCGACCATAGTGACGCAAAGCGCGCCGAAGGCGTGGCTGAGCGCGGTCCGCTGCGGGACGGCGGTCATGTGCACCATGCCGAGTGGAACGCCGATGATCGAGCCGAGCACCAGCGCCATGGCCACCCACTTGTAGTCCACGATGTCGTGACTGAGCAGCGTGCCGGCAATAGCCAAGACCATTCCCACTTCGCCGGCGCGTACGCCGCGGCGTGCAGTGACCGGCGAACTCATCCATTTCAGGGAAAGAATGAAAAGGGCCGTGGCGATGAGGTAGGTGAACTCGATAACGTTCGCGGCGCCCGGCACGATGTTCATGATTTCTTCGTGCCACTCGCCTTGAACATCCTGAGCATGCGGTCGGTGATCAAAAAGCCGCCGACCACGTTGCTGGTGGCGGCGACGATGGCGATCACTCCCAGCACGGTCGTGAATGCATTTTTGTGTTCTCCTGCCAGAAGGATTGCGCCGACAACGGCGATGGCGTCGAGAGCATTGGTCAGGGACATCAATGGGGTGTGCAGCAGGGGCGTGATGCGCCGAATGAATTCGAAGCCGATAAAGGCCGCTAGCATGAAGACGTAAAGGCTGGTCAGTAGGTCCAGCTTGATCACGGAACCTCCTTGTTCTGGCTCCTAGTTCCGGAGTTGCGGGCTAGCTCCGGGCGGTAAGGGCTGACAACGAGAAAAATTCCCGCACCCTTTTGTTGACCACTTCGCCGCCCTGAGTCAATAACGTTTCGCGGATGATTTCATCGTTGTTGTCGAGCCGAAGCTTTCCGTCTTTGACCAGGTGCAGAAGGAAAGCAGTGATGTTGCGCGCGTACATCTGGCTGGCGTGGTAAGGCACTGAACTGGCGAGGTTGAACCGACCGATAATGGTGACGCCGTACTCGACCACCTCTTCGCCGGGCCGCGTGAGTTCGCAATTTCCGCCACGTTCCGCTGCCAAATCGACGATTACGGAACCGGGCGCCATGCCCTTGACCATATCTGCGGTGACGAGCAGAGGCGATTTCTTGCCGGGAACGACGGCGGCCGTAATGACCACGTCGTTTTCCGCGACTACTTTGCCCAGCAGCTCGCGTTGCCGGCGGTAGAAGTTTTCGTCCTGAGGCTTGGCATACCCGCGAGCATCCTCGGCGTCCTTCGCTTCGATGGGAAGCTCGACGAAACGCCCTCCCAGACTTTGCACCTGCTCCTTGGCCGCAGGCCGCAAGTCGTACGCCGAAGTGACCGCTCCCAGCCGGCGCGCTGTGGCGATGGCTTGCAGACCGGCAACGCCCGCGCCGATGACTAGCACTCGTCCCGGAGTAATCGTCCCGGCAGCGGTCGTAAGCATGGGGAAAATTCGAGGTAGCGTATCTGCGGCAATCAGGACGGCTTTGTAGCCGCAAATGGTGCCCATGGAAGAGAGGGCGTCCATGCTCTGGGCGCGCGTGGTGCGCGGCATCAACTCGACGGCAAAAGAAGTCACGCCTTTCGCCGCGATCTCCTGTAGCGGCCCGAGCGCGCCGAGCGGCCGCAGAAATCCGATAAGTAACTGCCCGTTGTGAAAAAGAGGCACGTCTGCTTGGCCGGTGCTGTCGTTTGAGCCATAACAGAGCACCTGAACCAGGATCTCGGCGGCAGCGAAGAGATCGCTGCGCTTAGGGACCATTTTTGCGCCTTTGGCGACGTACTCAGCGTCGGGATATCCAGCCTGAGCGCCGGCAGCCCCTTCTACGATGACTTCCAGTCCACCCTTGGCGAGCGTTGGAATCGAGCTTGGCACCAGAGCCACTCGTCGTTCCCCGGGAAAAGTTTCCCGTGGGACTCCCAGGATCATGCGATTCCTCCGCTCTTATAAAGTGAATTGCAGTGCAGCAGAATAACAAAACCGACGGGTTACCCCACGCCTCTTTTTTTGCAAGTGTTCTGCGGCACTTTCGCTCCTAGGTTCTGGAAGTGCTAATTCTCAATCGACCGGAGCAACACAATGGCCACGGCGTAACGGAGGCGCGCTGTGAGCGACCCGCTCGGGATGAAAACGTTTTCGCATTGACCGGGTCCTGGAGCGCTCGAAACGGAAACCTGTGCCACTACATTCGAAATAAGAGCAACGGGAAGTTCGGTCGGTTGACGGGTATTTTCTTAAAGAGAGATCTCTCGCTCACGATGTTCGCGCGGCGTGACATCGTTGGTCGCGTCGTTTGTTCCGCCGAAGCAGGTACCTTAAATCTGGCTACGGAATGCCGGCAGCTTTGGAGAGTTCTTCCGGCACATGCGGGCGGGACTCGCGACCGCTCTATACCAAAGCGTATCGCCCCTAACTCCCGATGAGTCGAATTGTCAGGGGCAGGGTCTTTGCCATCTGATCAGGCGATCTTTTTATTCTCGTTGGGTGCTAGTTTCGGAATGATCTCGGGAAACACTATTTGCAAGGCGAACAAGGCGTCTCGTAGGGCATGGACCTCCCCCAGGTCGGTGGGTCTTTCAAGTAGCCGACCGAAAATGGCCGTTTCTGCTGCGGTGATCTTATCGCGCACCGGGGGGTATTCAATCAAAGAATCGAGAACTGTTTGCTGCCAGGGATATTTCAGCCTCGGGTCAAGGGGCGCTTTTCGCATACTCTTCAACCTTCTTTCCGGAGGCTCTCACGCGATCTTCTCGCCGGATTTCGGAGCGGCACCGAACCGGAAGCACCGGGCATAAGGATACACCCCCACGGCGTCGGCGCCCTGTGGAAAACTGCACAAGCGAGTGCCCGCACTGAGGGGCTTGGTCCCATGGGTGCGATAAAGGGAGCCAGTAGCCGCGATTGATTTTGGCGGGTGGGGGCGGGTATAACTGAGCAGCACGACCGCGGAGAGCATAAACAGCAACAAGGCGGAAGACATTATGAACGGCGGAGGATTGTCATGTCATTTCGAAGCATATTGCTGGTCGGCGTATTACTGAGTGCGGCGGCGGCGTTCGCGCAGAACAAGACCACAAAAGCGCATGCGAATTTCGTCGACGGCAAAGGAAACAAAGTGGGCACGGCAACGCTGACGGCTACGGCCAAAGGCGTTCGGATCAGTGCGAACTTTATGAATCTTCCGCCGGGCGTGCATGCCATTCATATCCACAACGTGGGTATGTGCCAAGGACCAGCCTGGGCGTCCGCAGGCGGACATTTCAATCCTACGGCAAAGAAGCATGGCAAGGATAATCTCGACGGTCCGCACGCCGGAGATCTTCCCAATTTCACCGTGGATAAGAGCGGGAAAGGCAAGGCGACAATCGTCGCGGATATGGTGACGATGGGCGATGGAGCAAATTCCCTGTTTCATACCGGAGGCACTGCATTGGTGGTTCACGCCGGCCCCGATGATTACAAGACCGATCCCGCCGGCAATTCGGGAGATCGCATCGCCTGCGGAGTGATCGCGAAGTAGCGCGTGGTGCGCAAACGAGGCCCCCCAGTAGGGCTCGATATGAGTCGCTTCGCTCAGACTTCCGTGAACTTTCAGGCGGGGTGGCGCCGGCGGAGGGAAAGCTCGATCTCTTCGAGAGTGCGTCCCTTGGTTTCGGGCACGAGATAATACGAAAATAGCCAGGACGCAATCGCCAGCCATACACCCAAAAAGTCAGGCTCGGCCCCAAGACTTCGACCAGCGTCAAGAAGGTAATCGACACCAAAAAATTGAAGGCCCAGTTCACGCCCGCCGCTGAGCCCTCGGCGATGCCTCGCATTTTCAGCGGATAAATCTCCGCGATGAGCAGCCAGAAAATGGGCCGAGGCTGATGGCGAACGAGGCTACATAGACCATCAGTGTGACTACAGCCAAGCCAGCACTCCTCCGGTGGGCATAAGAAAGACGAACCCGAGGACACCCAGGCTCAATATCATCCCCGCGATTCCAATCAACAGGAGAGGGCGCCGGCCCGCATAGTCGATCAGCCACATGGCCACGATGGTCATCATGACGTTCACCAGGCCGATGCCCGCCGTGGCCAGGATGGCTCCCGAAGCTGTGGAGATTCCCGCCGATTGCACGATCAGCGGCGCATAATAAATGACCGTGTTGATCCCAGTGACCTGCTGAAAGATTGCCAGGCCGATGCCGATCACCAGCGCCATTCGAACGGAAGGATTAAACAAATCAGAGAAGTGACCACGCTCCTCCGCCTCGGCGAGCGTCTTCTGAATCTCCAGCCACTCCGATTCGACGTTTTCTGTGCCGCGAATTCGCGCCAATACCCGGCGCGCAAGATGGGATTGGCCACGTTTGGCAAGCCATCGCGGGCTCTCGGGCATGCGAATCATGGCCAGACCGAGGATAGCGCCGGGCACAAACGCGAGTCCCAGCATCCAGCGCCACCGGCTGCCAGCTCTTGTTGGAAGGTGGAAAGTCCAAATTGCGTGCGAATGAAAATGAGCGCGCCCGAAATAACTCCGGTGTCGTAACCAAAAATAGAAGTCCGCCGAGGGCGGCAGATGCGGCGGCAGCGAGGACGAATCCGGTCGCTTCAGCCTGTACACCAGGGGGGCTAACCGCCAGCTTTGAGGGTGTCTTCGTGCTCATCGTACCGCCACATAAAGTGAGATGTGCCACCCTGCGCGGAAGGCTTGGGGTTGTGCCAGCCGCCTATATCAGCGGCCAGCCGATCGGCTTCCGGCGGACCCCAGGTTCCGCGCGGATAAAAGTAGAGTGGCGTCGTATCGGATCCGAGGATGGGATCGACGATAGCCCAGGCGGCTTCGACGGCATCTTGACGCACGAAGAGAAGCGTATCGCCGCGCATGGCGTCTGTAAGCAAGCGCTCATAGGGCATGAGCTCGGCACTGAGATCCAGTTGGACGGCCGAAAGTTCGACGGGCATCGAAACCATTTCGGCGCCCGGACGCTTGATTTGCGCGCCCAGATTTATGGAAAGATCCGGACCGAGGCGCAAACGGAAGTAATTGTTCTGGTTCGGGAAGCGCCGAAGGGGAGGCTGTTTGAGTTTGACCAACACTTCGGTGGCGGTTACAGCCATGCATTTGCCGGTGCGCAGCAAGAAGGGGACGCCGTCCCAGCGCCAGCAATCCACTTCGAGACGCAATGCGGCAAAGGTTTCTACTTTGGAATTCGGAGCCACGTCGCGAACCTGTCGATACCCTTCAAACTGG
>QHYS01000334.1 GCA_003223325.1 Acidobacteriota bacterium | reverse complement strand
AGTAAGCGTCTGTTCTCGCGTCGGGATTTGCTTCGGGCGAGTCTGGCAAGTGCGGCGATAGCTGCGACTCCTGCAGGGGCGCTGGGCTCTACCGAAACCTTACCAACCACGTCAAAGAGCCCGCCTGACAACGCGGTGGCACAAGCGGCCTTGCAAGCAAAAGAGCCGCTGGAGACTTTGAGCGCGACAGAATCCGATACGCTCGAGGCCATTGTTGCGCGCCTGATTCCGACTGACGCCAACGGCCCGGGCGCCACTGAGGCACGGGCGGCCCACTACATCGACCGCGCGCTGGGTGGCGTGCTGGCATCCTCACGCCCGGCGTACGCCGCGGGCCTCGCCGCTGTCGAACAATATGCCCGGAGCAGAAAAGGAGTGTCATTCGCCAAACTGTCCCTGGAGGATCAGGACGCGATGCTCAGCGCCATGGAGAGCGGCACCGCCACGGGTTTCATCCCGAACTCCGCCACTTTCTTCGAGCTGGTGCGAAATCACACCCTCCAGGGCATGTTCTGTGACCCCTACTACGGAGGAAACGCGAACTTTGTAGGATGGGATCTGCTGGGCTACCCAGGCGTT
This sequence comes from Acidobacteriota bacterium, assembly GCA_003223325.1. Taxonomy (GTDB): domain Bacteria; phylum Acidobacteriota; class Terriglobia; order Acidiferrales; family UBA7541; genus Palsa-189. Next base: position 38,065 of record QHYS01000334.1, on the reverse strand, counting down.
CGCACTGTGGCCTCCCCGGATCAGCAACGCATGGGTATCGAGATCGCTCCCAATCACAAGTCGGCGTATGACTACGAAATGTTCACGAAGATTTCCGCCCGAGCGAGCTGGCGAAGGAGCCAACCTGATGGCGACTAGGCTGAAGGATACTGACGTCGTCGTCGTCGGCCTCGGCGCCGCTGGTGGCGTGGCGGCTCTGCCTTTGGCGCAGGCCGGGCTCGAAGTGATTGGTCTAGAAGCGGGCACCCGGCTTACCAAGCGCGATTTCGCGCCCGATGAGCTGCGGAACAATTTCCGAGGCTGGCCTCAAGCGGTGCAAAAAGCGAATCATGAGGTTCCGACGCACCGGACAAGCGCGTCAGCGCCCTACTCGCCACGGCCAACGATCCATCCAATGATGAATGCAGTCGGCGGAACCACGCTCCATTACTGGGGGCAGAGCTGGCGCCTAAATCCATGGGATTTCAAAGTAGTGAGTGAGACAAAGCGCCGCTACGGAGGCGGTCGAATCCCTATGGGTTCGACGGTGGAAGATTGGCCCTTCGGGTTGGAAGAGCTCGAACCCTATTACGACAAGGTGGAATACGAGATAGGTGTGTCTGGCAAGGCCGGGAATATCAAAGGCAAGATCGACGCGCAGGGAAACATCTTCGAAGGGCCACGCCAGAGAGAATATCCGATGCCTCCACTGCGTAGCACCGGATTCATCGATCTGATGGCGGCAGCCGCCCGGACTCTCGGCTGGCACCCGTTTCCCGGACCGGCCGCGATCAATTCACAGCCGTACCAAAATCGTTCCGGATGCATGTACCACGGCTTTTGCAATCGCGGCGGTTGCCACGTCGACGCAAAGAGTTCGACGGCGGTCACCACGATCCCGAAGGCAGAGGCAACAGGCCGCCTCAAAGTGGTTACGCGGGCGCATGTGACTACGCTCGAGGTCGATGCCGAAGACCGTGTGAGCGGCGTGAACTATCTGATCGACGGCACCGAGTACTTGCAGCCAGCCAAGGTCGTGCTCCTGGCGAGTTACGTCTACGAGAATGTCCGGCTCCTGCTGCTCTCAAAGTCGAAGCCCTATCCGAACGGACTCTCGAACACCCATGGCCAGGTGGGGAAGCACTACTTCAGCCACAACCAGACCGCGAGCGTGACCGCGCTTTTCCCGTGGAACTTGAACAACTGGTACGGCCTGCCGGCCCAGGGCGTTGCGGTCGAAAACTGGGCGGATGACAACTTCGACCATGCCGGACTTGATTTCGTCGGTGGGGGGAATCTCTGGGTCTATTCCGACCGGCGGCCGATTACGGCTGCGAGCATGCCCACTTTTGGCAGGGCGCCGGCGTGGGGTTCCGCATGGAAAGCGTTCGTCAAAGAAAACGCTGACCGCTGGAACACTTCCTACCTGCAAAAGACGACGCTGCCATACGAAGATAACTTTCTCGACCTCGATCCGATGGTAAAAGATCCCCTCGGCTTTCCGGTCTGCCGGATCACCGCTGACTACAAGGACAACGAACGCAAGCTTGCCACCTTCATCCAAGAGAAGATGGAGCAATGGTACCTAGCGGCTGGCGCTATCGCCACAATTAAGAACCCCATTGGTTCGATGGGACCAACCACGCATGCCTACGGCGGTACGCGCATGGGGGATAATCCTGAAACGAACGTCGTCGACCGATGGGGTTTCTCGCACGAGGCCCCGAACCTGGGTATTCTCGGAGCATCAGTGATGGGGACGAGCGGCGCCCGCAATCCTACGCTGACTCTCCAAGCGCTCGCGTGGCGCACGGCCGACCATCTGACCAAAAACTGGAAGGCGATCACCAAGTAGCGGCGTAGGGTCGTGGATTAGGCCCGCACTTTTTTCGAAACGTAGGCGAGGCCAGCTTTCCCTTCTCAGCCACACTGACGGAGATCCCATTGATCTTTCGTACATTTTCCACTGCGGCCTTGCCGTCTACGGCCTCATAAATCATCCAGTGCCGCTGCTGCGCCAGCAAGGAGCGCAGTGTGTAGCGCACGTATTGCCGATCATCCCCGACGAGAATTTTTGTTGGTATCGGCATCAGAACATTGGCGCTCGATTCGCCTGTCCTTCATCGCCCAGGACACGATTTAGTGTCGGAACGAGTTCAGATCCGGCGGCGGATTTCGCCACGAATCCGTGCGCCTCACCGCAGACCCGAAAGTCGTGCCAGTTGAGAAAGGATCGAACGCTCTTCCGGGCGACGGAATTGTCGTCCACGGATAAGGATTCGCGCTGGCAATTGTGCTCCTAGCTGAGAGGGATGGGCCGCCTGCGTGCGGACCGGCGTGGGGTTCGCCTCGGTTCGCCTATAATAAAGGTCTGCCTGTGCAGTACGTGAGAGACTGTAGACCCCTGGGTCCATCTTCGTGCCTGTACCTTTATTGGACTACGGACAGTCGGCGGCGGATCCGGTGACCGGTCGTGGGATCGTCCGAACTCCAAACGCAATTTGCACCATGCGCCGGAACCAAGCCGTGTCGGGAGCGTTTCGGCCCCGGTGGGCGGAGACGCGACGTTGATCATTAGCTTCCGCTTTATTGTCTGCCGTGGAAGAACACGCCATTACGCTCGTGTCCGACCGACGAATACAAGTTCCTGTCGGGATTCTAAGGCTCGCCTGGAAGTGCAGATGTGGTGCTAGGAGGCCTGCGATGGTGGGTCGCCTGCTCGTACGCATAGGCCAGCTTGATCAGGGTTCCTTCGTCGTACGGCCTTCCCATAAAGGTGATACCGGAGGGCAGGTTGTCGCTTGTAAATCCGGCTGGGACGGCGATCGCCGGAACGAACACGAGAAAGGTGTTCAAATACGGGGCGCCCTTTGTGTTGATGTAAGGCGGGTTTATGCCGTCTTTGATGAGCGTGGGCTGGTGCTCGATCGATTTGTAAACGATGGCGTCCAGCCTATTATCCGCCATGACTTTCAGAACATTGAGCATGAGCTCGCCTCTGGCCATCAGGTATTGATAGTGTTTCGATTCATCGGAGGAAGCCTGCAGGCGTTCCTGAGCATATCGCACGACTTTGGCAAAGTCAGGCGAGCGCAGCATTTCCGCACGGGACTTGAACGGGGGTTTGGCTCTCCTCCCGAAAAACACCTTGAACGAATCGTCCGGTTCGGTGGGGCCGACCGCTCGCCTGGCGAGCAGCTCCTTGAGCCTCGGAATTACGACGGGATCAACTAACGAAGCTCCCGCAGCTTTCAATTCCCCAACCGCTTTGTCAAAAACGGTGGTTACTTTTGCGAAATCTTCCGATTCGGGCTGCGACGCAACGCCCATCGGCTCGCGCAAAACGCCAATGCGCGCTCCTTTCAAACCGTTCTTATCGAGAAATTTTTGGTAGGTGTCTGGAACATGCCCGATGCCTAAAGCAGTGAGGGCATCTTCCGGATCGTAGCCCACCAAAACGTCCAACAGCCTAGCCAGATCTGTTACCGTGCGGGCCATCGGTCCGAGCGAACCGTTGACCTGAGGCGCACCGTCATACATGCCACCTCGGCTGACCAGGCCCGCAGTCGGCCTCATCCCTACCAGAGAGGTCCAGGTCGATGGTCGGCGGATCGATGCAAAGCCCTCCTCTCCGACCGCCACGGTCGAGAGGTTTGCTGCGAGACCCACCGCCGGTCCGCCTGACGACCCGCCCGGCGTTCGATCCAACGCATACGGATTTCGCGTAAAGCCAAATAGGGACCCAAACGTGTCGCCTCCGCCCAGCTCACCTAGAGTGCCCTTGGCCAGAATGATCGCTCCGGCTTTTCTCAGCTTCTCAGTCACGTAAGCGTCTCTGTCCGGGTAATAATCCTTGAAGAGGATCGAGCCGAGCGTCGTGGGCATGCCCTTGGCGTCCATTTGATCCTTGAGGATCACCGGAATGCCGTGCAGTGGACCGACAAACCCGGAAGCTTTGAATGCGGCATCCAGTCGGTCCGCCTCTTCAAGAGCCTTGGGATTGATGGTAATGATTGCATTGAGGCCGGGGCCCTTCTTGTCATAAGCCTCGATGCGATTGAGATAAAGTTGGACCAATTGGTGGGAGGTGAGTCGCCCTGACCTGTAGGCGTTATGAATATCCTCTATTGTCGCTTCCAGAAGATGGAAGGGTTTGGTCTGGCTCGTGCTCTTACTGGGCGCAAAAAAGAGCAGTCCGAGCAAGATAGGAGCAAACGTGAGCATTGATTTGAGCCTCAAAGCAAGTCGTGGAACTCTTTTCTTGTTCATGGCGGCGTCTCCTCAATGATCGCGGCAATCCGATTTCAGGCCATGGTCTGGTTGACCCCTGGTTAGGTTTTTGCGGGCTCTCGTCTTGCTCTACTGAAGACGCTCGTAGGCTTCGGCAATTTCATTGCCCGTCGCGAACCAGACGCGATCCTGTCTTTGCATATGAGCGATCGCTTGCTGAAAATATTTGATGTGCAGTGGCTGCCCGGTCAGGAAAGGATGAAGCGGGATCCCCATCACTCGTGGAAGCTTCTGGCTTTCGGAATAAAGAGTCTCGAACTGATCTGTGACCGCTTTAAGATATTCCTCGCCCGTATAACCATGCCTTGCGAGCAGCCCGATGTCATTAAGTTCCATGCAGTAGGGAAGGGAGAATAGCTTTCCTCTTCGTACTTTCATGGGGTAGGGCTGATCATCGTTGTTCCAATCTCCCACATAGCGAACGCCTTCCTCAGCCAGAATATCGAGTGTATTAAACGTCTCGGCTAGCCCGGGTCCCAGCCATCCTTTGGGCCGCTCGCCTACCGCGTGCTCAATTGTGCGGAGGGCGGTCTGAATCACATTTTTTTCCTCATCCACGCTGGATAAAGAAGAGAGTAGCTGGCTGTTCGTAATCCCATGCCCCATAAATTCCCAATGCCGCTTCTTCATTTCTTCAACTACTTTGGGGAATACTTCACATACTGATGAATTCAAAGCCACAGTGGCACGGACCCCTGCGGAGTCCAAAACGTCCGCAATTCTCCATAGGCCAACCCTCATCCCATATTCTCGCCAGGCATAGTTAATCACGTCAGGCACTGTATTCCCCGCATTCGGAGACGTAGTTACCCCTACCGCAGAGTCGTAGCTCCAGGCCTCAACATTAGGGATAACCCACACTGCCAGGGTCTTGCCCCCAGGCCACGCAAAAGGCTTTCGCTCAAAGATCAGCGAGTCCTCATACCGCTCGGGCCTACGCACGGTCGTGCCGCTTGCATTCTCCGCTACAGCGCCGTTTCTCACTTTATTGGCACTCTGGGCTACGGATGCGCTGGGAGCCAGAACCATGCCCGCTCCAACCGCGGATAACATAGCGAGAGCCTCCCGCCGTGAGCGGCAGCGATCATCTGAGAGCTTAGAGAGGGCTTGTTTTCTGGGCGAAGAAGTTTGGCGCTTCATTGTCTTGTCCCCTTTTCTTTCCAGATACTTGGGCGCGGTACCCCTCGCCCATCGCGCCTGCGCCAATGGCAGAGAGGATTTCAGAAGGGCCCAAGCGCTGGCCGGTGCGAATTGACACTGGCTCCCCACCAATTTCGAAATTGGGCGAACTATATAACCTTTCTTTTGGGTTTGGAAGGAGCCGCTTTTGGCTAGTGCCTTTAAGGTTGGTCGACGGGTTTCGTGGGCTGTTGTTCTTATCTTCGCCCTAATTCCGTGACATCGAACGTGCCGGTCTTTTCAATCAAGGCTCCGGCCTGAGTTTAAGGCTTGAGATCCAACACTGCTCACCGACTAGAGGGTCTAGAGAGCCGTCAACCACCAGAGCCGGGACATGTATCGTCGGCCAGGCCGGGACCAAGACCGCGTTAAAAAAAGCCGGAGTTACCTCCTCCCCTATAGCCTGCACGCTATCCGCCTCGGAAATCGAATAGAAAGTAGCTTCTGCATCAGGCGACATCGTCGACTTGCCAGTGAGGGGATCCGTCCCAAAAACTACTTGGTTGATCTCGCTTTGCATTGGCAGAAAGCGGTCAACTCCGCTCGCTAGTATGCTCTGTAGCAGAGGCACGAATTGAGGTGGCACGGAGAAGCCGTGTGGTGCGACTGAGAAAAGTCCCACACCGGCAACCAACTGCGGATAAGAAGCGGCCAGTATTCCTGTGATGACCCCACCTTGGCTCCAGCCCACCGCCACCGGAGCGCGCCCCGTGTGTGCGACGATGTAGCTCGCCACCGTTACGGCGTCGCTCACCCGGTTGAGAATGTCGATGGTGAAATAGTTCCTGGGGTGATCTGACAGGCCCATGCCACGAAGGTCGAGCGCGTAGACGTCGTAGCCATGCACGGCCAGATGATCTATCACACTGCGATTCCGAAAATCCCAGGTCCGGCCATCGCCCCAAGTTCCGTGAATCAGCAACACGGGAACTTTGCTGGGGTGGGCGCCGATTTTCTGATGAACGTGAATGGAGACACCGTCGATGGTCGTGAGGTTAAAATCGGAGCTTTGAACGACCGGCTCTTGTGCGCGGGCCGGCAAGATGCTCATCAGAATCATTGCCGCGCCAAGAATCTCAAGGAACGGATTGGCAACCTGTACACGGCGATCCTCTCTTTGACCAAACTCTGTACTTTCGAGCACGATTGGAGCCTAGCAAATGTTCATTCTGTGAGAGTTGCAGTTGGCCCGCAAAAGCCGCCGAGGCTCAAGGCGCTACGCTGCGTCGGAGTCAGCGGCGGGGTGACTTCTTGGCTCGCGCGATTTTGGCAAGCGCCCGCAAGTACGCCGCGATGGTTTCCGGTACAGCTTGGCTATAGACGAACTGCCCCTGGCGGCGGCAAGCGATCAAACCAGCTTCGCTCAGAATCCTGAGATGGTGAGAGACGGTTGCGGGAGTAAGGCCGCGCATGGACACGATCTCGCCGCAGGTCACGTTCTTGGTTTGAGAGATGGCCTCAAATATCCTGAGGCGAGTTTGGTCGGCCAGTGCTTTGGATATTTTTTCGACCTCGGGACGGTTCATGGGCCTATTGAAGTGTAGACCAGTCACCGCGTCTACCGCCAGAAAGAAGCCTAGCTTCGCGGCGTGACGGCCTCGAGTCGGGGCCCGACGACTTGGCCCGACGCAAGGTAGAAAAGCATCCCTGTGGAAAAATCTCCTAAGAACCTGGCAACCATATATTTAGATAGTTATCTAAGTATTGAAGCTGCCTGGCATCCTTCTGGCACAGGGTGGCACTGGGCGTGGGTTTACCACGGGAGTCCCAACCAGAGCATTCAACGGACAAGGAGGAGGACATGAACAGACTCGAAGGAAAGGTAGCAGTAGTGACGGGCGGAAATAGCGGCATCGGGCTGGCGACGGCGAAACGCCTGCAGGAAGAGGGTGCGAGGGTCGCCATCGCGGGCCGAAGCAAGAAAACGCTAGACGAGGCGGCGAGAACGATCGGAAATGGCGTGCTGGCCGTTCAGGCGGACGTCTCCAAACTCGCGGATTTAGACAGGCTGTTTGTGGAGATTTCGAAGAAGCTGGGCAAAATTGATGTGTTGTTCGTGAACGCTGGAGTCGCGAAGTTTGCGCCGCTTGCCGAGACATCCGAAAGCCTATACGACGAGAATTTTGACATCAACATCAAAGGGGCGTACTTCACGATTCAGAAAGCGCTGCCGTTGCTGAATGACGGCGCGTCCATCATCCTGAATACCAGTGTGGCCGACAGCACAGGCAGCGTCTGGACCAGTGCCTATTCGGCGACTAAAGCAGCGCTGCGCTCTCTGGCGAGAACCGCGGCCGCGGAACTGGTAGGGCGCGGCATTCGCGTGAACGCAGTTGCGCCTGGCCCTATTGTTACACCGATCATCGAGAGGACTGGCCTGTCAAAGGAAACCATCGATGAATTCGCCAAGGGCCTGCTTGCGAAGGTTCCGATGAAGCGGTTCGGCCAGCCGGAGGAAGTGGCAGGCGCCGTAGCATTTTTGGCTTCGCAAGATGCTTCGTTCATCACCGGCGTGGAGATTAACGTGGACGGCGGACTGGGACAGATTTGAATGTGAGCTTGGTGACGCGCTGGCCGTACCTTGATTGGTGCGGTGGCGTTAGGAACGACAAACGTTCTGATCTAACGCGGCGTTCAGCAGAGTCGTCCTGACGCTGATTGTCAGGGCTGGAGCGAAGCGACGTAAGCGACGATTGCCAGGATGTCGTCTTCGCTGAGCTTCTCGACGACGGGTTGCATCAGTTGCGCGCCCGGGCCGACGCGCGTGAAGTGCTGGAAGTCATAGAGCTGGCGCGCGAGATAGCTCGGAGAACGCCCGGCCAACGAAGGAAAGCCTCCGTTGCCTTTCAGCCCCTCTCCGTGACAGGCGGCACAGGCGACGGTCTTGCCGGGGCCGCCGTGCAACACGAGCGCTTCGCCTTTCTTAAGCGTGCCGGGCGGGACGTAGGCGATGAAGCCGGACCGGGGATTACGCATCGGCTCGGTATCTTCTGGACTTGCTGGCGTTTCGACGATGCGGTCGCCGAGGGGTTCCATTCCCGCTTCGGCCCCCGCCAGCGGCATACACAGGCCTCCACCGCCTCCTACGAAATGGGTCTTGGGAACCATGTCGGTCTCGATCACTTTGATCCAGGGAGTCCATTTCATGGAGGAAAAGTATTCGGCAGCGGCCTGTATCTCTTCCTGGGTCAAGCCCCTAGCGATGTCGATCATTTGACCCGTATTGCGCTTTCTTTTATCCCAACTGGTCCTTGCGCCGGTCTTGAAATCGTCGAGCTGCTGCAGGATGTACACGGCGGGCAAGCCCGCGGGTCCGGCGTTATTGGGACGGCCCTTGCCATTGGGGTAGTGGCAGAAGCCGCATGCGTTTACCATCGCTGCCTTGTCGCCGTGGGCCACGATCTCCGGCATTTTGGGATGATCCTGGGGAAACCAGTCGGCGGGGCCATAGTTATTGTCAACCTCTTTTAGGGCGAAGGCTGCTGCGGCGCCCGGAAGGTGTCGTGGCGCATCGCGATCCTCCAGTTCAGCAGCAGGAGCAGGGGCCGGCGGTGCAGGCGCTGCGGCTGCTGCGGCGCCGCCTCTTCCTCCAGCGCCTCCCCCGGTTCCTGGTGCAGGTGCTGCGAGGAAGGGTGTAGCGAAGCCGTAGGCCCACGGAATGCCACGATTCATGCTCTTTCCGTCTGATTGGCCTTCTTGTTGGCCTTGCGGTTGCCCTCGTTGCGGTGGCGCAGCTCTAATCGCCAGCGCTCCAAGCAAGGCAAACGACGTGAGGAGGAGGATCCCCTTGCGATTCCTCATCAAAGCCTCCCGATTTCCGGTAAACCTCCGAATTGATGCGCCCGATTTGACCACGATTTCAAAGACGTTTCAATAGGGGCGACGCGATGGGTCGTGAGATGAGGCGATTTTCCGCGGAACGTCACGGCCGGCTTTCTACTCGCGGCGGTGGCCGATCTGGTATAATAGATACCTATTATAAATCATATGAGTAAAACTACTAGGATAGCAAAGTGCTTCACGATAGAACGAGAGATCAGCGACTACATCGTGAACACGAAGGGTGAGCGGCCAGCCAGCCAGCGCGTTAATGAGCTGCTTCGGCGCGCCATGCTCGAAGAGCAATACGAGCGGCTCGAACGAGAGGCAGCCAGTTTCTTTTCGGATATCGGCAAGGCTGAGAGACGCGAAACAAGGGCCCTCCAGCGGGCCTCTCTCCGCAGTCTCACGAGACATTAAATGCGTGTTCAAAAGCCTCTCGGTTGGTATCCGAAACGTGGGGAGGTCTACCTAGTGCAAATGGACAAACCTCGACCGGCAGTCGTCGTCTCCGTGGACTCTGTCAATAAATTCGCTCTCGATGTTTGCGTCGTTCCTTTGACGACGGCCCAGCATCGCGAATTCAGTATGCGCGTTCCGGTGGCGGCGGGAGAGGGAGGATTGCAGTATGACGGCTGGGCCAAATGTGATCAGGTGACAACCCTGGAGAAGACCTACTTTCATTATCCGCCTCTCGGGGCGTTGCCACCCCGTACGTTCGGCAGGATTCAAGAACAGGTGAAGGTTGCTCTGGGGTTGTTGTAGGGCAGCTTAAAAAAGGCTTGGAGCTCGGAACGGGCGGTACCCGTTTGACCTTTTTCCCCATGAACGAATCTAGAAACCGGGGACGCCGGAGGCGGCGGGGCGAATCTCTTCAGGCGTGCGCACGCCGATGTGCAGACGCTCAAGCCATACTTGCCCGAGCGACATCACGCCGGTGTACAGGTAGCCCCAGACAAAGAGCAGCAGGAAGGGCGCGGTGAAATAGTTTTCGTTCTGAATGGAGTAATAGACCGTGGCGGCGAAGTAAAGGCCGAGAGCCACTTCGACGTAGGGCATCCAGCCGGCGCGGTTGCGGTAGCCTTTGTGGCGCCAGGTGCCGGATTGGCCTTCGATGCGGTATTTGGGAGTTCGCGCGAATTCAGAGCTCACGCCGAAAATCGCTTCGAGCACGGCTTTGGCATTGCGGACGGAAAGACCGATGCCGACCGCCATGACAAATGGCAGGTACATGATTCTTCGCGTCCAGGACTGGGGGTAGAGAGCGCGCTGTGCCGTCAGATAGAAGCCGGAAATCGAGCAGCTCGAAGCCAGAAACAGGGGCAGATCAATAAGCAGCATCTGCACCCAGCCTTGATAAAAACGAACGATCATGGCCGGTAGCAGGAGCGTGGAGAGCATCACCATCAGCGGGTAGCTGATATTAGCCGTCAGGTGAAAGAAAGCTTCGGCCTTTACGCCGGCGGGTAGGTCGGCGCGGAGCACGCGGGGCAGAATTTTCTTGGCGGTCTGCATTAGGCCCTTGGCCCAACGCGCCTGCTGGGCCTTGAAGGCGTTCATTTCCACAGGCAATTCCGAGGGGCACTCGATATCCTGCAAATACAAAAATCGCCAGCCGCAAAGCTGGGCGCGATAGGAGAGATCGGTGTCTTCGGTTAGGGTGTCGTGGTGCCAGCCGCCAGCCTCGTCTATGGCTTTTCGCCGCCAAACACCGGCAGTGCCGTTGAAATTGAAGAAGCGCCCGCTACGGGCCCGCGCGCCGTGTTCGATGACGAAGTGGCCGTCGAGCAGGATGCTTTCGACTTGGGTAAGGGCGGAGTAATCGCGGTTGAGATAGGTCCAGCGTGTCTGCACCATGGCTAACCTGGGATCGCTGAAATAGGGCAGCGTGCGGCGCAGAAAATCGGGACTCGGCTGAAAATCTGCATCGAAGATGGCGATGAACTCCCCGCTCGCGGACTTCAGACCCTCGGCCAAGGCGCCCGCTTTAAAGCCTTCGCGATTGGCGCGGTGCAGACGGCCGAGTTCGAGCCCGAGGGCGCGATAGCGCTCGACGCAGCCTCGGGCGACTTCCTGGGTCTCGTCGGTGGAATCGTCCAGCAGCTGGACCTCGAGCAAACCGGACGGATAATCGAGACGCGAAATGGCCTCGACCAGGCGCTCAACGACATAGCGCTCGTTATAGATGGGAAGCTGTATAGTTACCTTCGGCCAAAGGGTCGGTTCGGCGGGCTTAACGGGGATGTTGGCGCGGTGCTTGGAGTAGCAATAGACTAACCAATAGCGATGCAATCCGTACGCCGCGAGCACCCCGAGGACAAGGAAGTACGGGATCACGATGGCCAAATCGAAAGCATTCAGCTGATAAATTCCGCTGAACGGATCTCGGCGGGAATCAGTGAGCCGTGACCAAGAGCCCAGCCAGCCTTGGACCGCCGCCATCCTCAAGATGACATCAGCGCCGAACAAGCCCTGCATTCCTCCTCAACGTGAACGCTTCCCCGTGGAACTCTTCTCGGCCAATCTCCTGTCAGCGAATGTGGCGGGCCCGATCGATGATTGAGGCCCCTCAGCCTTCTTACGCGCTGCGTCGGATTATTGCTTCGCAAACCTCCGTAGCCATTGCCGGCGCACTCGTCCTGGAAACCCTTTTCGCCCTGATGGCGCGCCTAGGCAACTTGAAAGTGGAGGTCATCGAGACGATCGCTCTGGCCTTGGCCGCCGGCATAGTGTATTTCATCGCGCTATACGTCCTCGAGCACTCCTCAAAAAGCCGCCCGACACTTTGGATTGTGGTAGCCGGCGCGGTGGTTTTTCGCCTGACACTTTACTCGCTCACGCCCGCACTTTCCACCGACATTCAACGTTATCGCTGGGACGGCCGCGTCCAGAAGGCGGGCTGGAACCCGTATGCCCTGGCGCCGAACGATCCCCGGCTGGCCTACCTGCGCGATCCAGGCTGGGTCATCATGCCGGGACCGGAAATTCCATCCATGTATCCTCCGCTGTCGCAACTCGTCTTCCGGCTCGGAGCACGCCTGTTGCCCGGAACAATGGCGTTCAAACTGCCTTTTGTTTTGGCGGACCTCCTTGTGCTGGCGCTGCTGGCAACGTGGCTGCGATCCTACGCCGACGGGAATTTCCGGCTCGCTGTCTACGCTTGGAATCCGCTGGTTATCGTTGAATTCGCAGCCAGCGGGCATAACGACTCGCTGGCGATTGCGGCAATGGTTGCTGCGCTGGCGATTATAAAAAAGCGGCCAGGAGCACCGAATTTGACCCCGACGCAATCGGTCGCGTCAGCCATCACACTGACCGCAGGCGCATTGGCGAAGCTCTTTCCCATCACTTTGTTGCCCCTGGCATTGCGGCTTTCCCAATGGCCTCGAAAGCTTCGAGGCTGGTTCGCGCTAGGCGGAGCGGCGCTGGTCACTGCTGTGTGCGTTTGGCCTTATCGTTCCGCGCTCAGGCAGTTTCCGGAGATATTCTTTCGTTACCAGGCCATCTGGCAAGACAACAATCCCAGCCTCTACGCCGTACTGCTGTGGTCTTCCGGACACCAGGAGATCGCCGCGGGAATCGGCGAGGGCGTCGTGCTCGGTCTGGCGATCTGGGCCGCCGCGAGGAAAATCGAGCCGCTCAGGGCGGCGTTTCTGATCATCGGCGCCATTCTGATGCTCGCGCCCAATACGTATTCGTGGTACTTCACCTGGATTGTTCCGCTACTTTGCTTTTTCCCAAATCCCGCCTGGCTGCTCCTGAGTATTCTGCAATTTCTTTCCTACAAAGTGCTCATCGAATATCAGATCGATGGCATCTGGCATTTCGATCCGTATTTTCAGTGGCTCACCTATGTCCCGTTTTACGCGCTGCTCGCCGGCGGAGCGCTTCTGAATCGCCGCAGCCCACCAACCGTTGAAGCTTCGGATGAACGAAGGGCCGAGGGAACAGCCCGAGAGACAGTTTGATTGGCGGCCGCAAACGCCGGTTATATCGGTTGCCGATTAAACGATGATGGAAAGGCTGGCGGCGGGCTGCGGCGCAGGCGGCGGCATCTTCGAGCGATCCATGGGGCGGTACAGCGTATCGCGCTCCACGGGCACGCGGCCCGCTTCGCGGATCAGCCGTTCGAGCTGGGCGCGCGGTGTGAACTGCGCTGTGGTGGCGCCAGCATCGTGATAAATCTTCTCTTCCACGACAGTGCCATCGATGTCATCGGCTCCGAAACGCAGGGCAATTTGCGCCACGCGCGGCGTGAGCATGATCCAATAAGCCTTGATGTGATCGAAATTATCGAGCAGCAAGCGCGAGATGGCCATGGTCTTGAGATCGGTGAACCCGGTCGGCTTGGGTAAGTGCGCAAGCCCGGTGTTCTCGGGGTGAAACGCCAGCGGAATGAAAGCCACAAAGCCGCGGGTCTCATCCTGTAAAGCGCGTAAAGCCAGCAAATGCTCGACGCGCTCTTCATCGGTTTCGATATGGCCGTAGAGCATGGTGGCGTTGGAATGAAGGCCGATCTGGTGCGCCGTGCGGGCGATATTGAGCCACTGCTGGCCGCTTACCTTGTGGTCGCAAATAATTTTGCGCACGCGAGGATTGAAAATCTCCGCACCGCCGCCGGGAAGTGAGTCCACGCCGGCACCCTTGAGCGCGAACAGCGTATCGCGGATGGAGAGCTTGGAGATGCGCGCGAAGTAGCCAACCTCGACCATGGTGAAGGCCTTCAAGTGCACACCGGGGCAGCGCTCCTTGAGGCCCCGGATGAGGTCGAGAAAATATTCGAAGGGGAGATCGGGATGAAGCCCGCCAACCAAGTGAAATTCGGTTGCGCCTTCGCGCAGGCCTTGTTCGGCGCGCTGCCAAATCTCTTCGAGGGCAAACGTATATGCTCCGGGCGCGTCCGGGCCGCGGCCAAAGGCGCAAAGCTTGCAGTGCGCGATGCAAACGTTGGTCGGATTGATGTGCCGATTGACGTTGAAGTAGCAAACGTCGCTATGGCGTTTCTCGCGGACGTGATTTGCCAGCCAGCCCAGCGCCAGCAGATCGGGCGAGCGGTAGAGCGCCACTCCGTCCTCGAAGCTGAGCCGTTCGCCGGCCAGTACTCTGGCGGCGATGGGCTCCAAGCGAGCGTCATCGATTATGGGAGCCGAGGGTTTCATTCCAGGAAGCTGCGAGAAGCTCATGCACTCACCACAATCGCCTTAAAGACATCGTAGATCCTGAGAGGTTCTTCGCTTCGAAATGATAACAGTCGCACCGGCTGATTCCATCCGATCAGCGCGCGACAGCCACTGCAGCGCCCCAGAACAGCAGGAACAGCAGACTAATATAACCGTTCACCGCGAAAAACGCAGCATTCAGGCGCCGCAGATCGTCTGCGTGGACGAGCGAATGCTCGTAGGCGAGCAGCGCCGCGATAACCGCAATTCCCGCCCACGCGGGCCACGGCAAGCGAAAGCTGGCCGCCAGCCAGGCGAGCAGCGCCACCATGATCACGTGCATACCGCGGGCGATCAGAAGAGCTCGAGTGACGCCGAAGCGCTTAGGCACCGAATAGAGTCCGGCGCGTCGGTCGAAATCGAGGTCCTGGCAGGCGTAAAGCACATCGAAGCCGCCCACCCAGAGAGTCACCGCAGCGCAAAGAATCAGCATGCGGGGATCAAGCGCGCCGGCGATGGCAATCCATGCCGCGGCGGGCGACATTCCCAGGCAGAATCCAAGTACGAGGTGCGACCACATGGTGAAACGCTTGGTATAGGAATACAGAAAGAGGACCGCCAAGGCCACCGGCGAAAGCTCGAGCGCCAATCGATTCAGCCGCCAAGCCGCGATTATCAGCACGACGGCACTCGCAAACGTGAAGGCCCAGGCGAAGCTGATGGAAACAGTGCCGGTGGCCAGCGCTCGGTTGCGGGTGCGCGGATTCGCGCGATCGTAGCTCACGTCGGCGATGCGGTTCATGGTCATGGCGGCGGAGCGCGCGCTCACCATGGCCACCATAATCCAGACGATCTGCCGCACTGATGGCCACGCTTGGCCTTCGCCATAACGCGCGGCGAGTAGCGCCCCGGTGAGCGCAAACGGTAAGGCGAAAACGGAGTGTTCGAACTTTATCATTTCGCACACTGTAATCACAATACCGCATGAATAGCGGTTTTTATAGAGCATAACGTTATTGTTTCCAGTCATGTTGCCAGTTGCTGGCATATGAAGGCCAAGGTCAGTTTACTAGCCCGTGTGAATGACGGCACCGGAGCCTTTCCGCAAATACCCGCTGCGATCTATCGGCGTGCCATTCTTATGCCCGTCCAGCGTAAATCAGATGGTCGCTCCTTTGGCTTGAAAGACATCATCGGGTTCTATGCTCGCTACCCGGAGAATGGGAAACGTAAGTTCAGCCGCTTGGAAAAGACCCAGTGGCAGCTTACGCCCAGTTCACCCAAATTGAACAGGACTTCTCCCGCATTCAGAAGGGTCTTTTGCCGTTGAATCCGCCAGAACCAAAACCAGTGGCCAAAGAAGGCAGAGACATTCGTGCCTGCGCCAACGAGTACAAAACCAATCTCGTGACCTTGGGCTTGAAGCCCACTTCCATCGCCAAATACCGTAGCGCCATTGATGACTTCGTGGCTCTGTATACCCGAACTAAGACTTCCATTGATGACGTAGACCAGCAAGATATCATGAACTATCTGGCATGGATGAAAACGAATTTGAGACGGACGAAGAAAGGCGGAGACCCACAACACGCAAACCGTAATCGGGTTCAGTACGTGTCGGGTTTCTTACGACACTTCAATGTCCAGGCTCCGATGCCGATGGGTAAAATCAAGAAACCAGTTAAGACCCGACCGTGGAAGTACAGCAAAGATGTCATCAACTTTCTTTTGAACAAAGCTACTCGGGATCAGAAAGACCTGATTCATTTCCTGGTCAACACAGGGTTCCGAGACGAAGAAACTGCATACGCGAAATGGAGTGATATCGACCTGAAGGCAGGTAGCATCAACGTCCACCCGAAGCCAGAATTTGCAAACCGGTATGGACTGGATGAGCGCGGATGGACACCAAAAGATAGTGAGAGCCGGGAGCAGGATATCGTCCTGGATCAAAATTTGTGGAGATCATGAAGAGCAGGAAGGCGAGAATGCAGACGAAGGATTCGGACCTTATCTTCCCAACATCGCGAGGAAACCCTGATCTTCACCTAATTAAGATCGTGCGTCGAGCCGCCAAAGCAGCAAAGTTTGAGGGCAAGATCAGCCTGCATGCTTTTCGCCGTACATTCGGAACCCTGATTGCCAAGACCTACGGCATTGAGCAAGCGCGAATCTGGCTGGGTCATGCGGATATTGCAACCACGCAGCGTTATCTAGCTGCGGATGAAATGAGCACGAAGGAATACCAGGGAAAATCTGCAAAGGCTTTTGCCGGAATTGGTGACTAAATGCGAAGAGTTAAAACACTCCATCCAAGCAAGGGAATTTCAAACTTCGTGACACTGGCTCAAGTGCTGAAGTCACTGCCGATCAGCGAGCGCACGGTGTACCGCTACCTGAAAGCTGGCAAGCTGCGAGCCTATAAATTCGACGGCATGCTGATCTTCAACACGGCCGACATTGAGGCATTTCTGAAGCGTCGGAGTGTTGGCGGCGGTGAGACGGCAGCCATCGTCAAAGATGTGCCGCCGACTGCGTCTGAAACCAAAACTGACAGATACGCAGGCAACCGCATTCTTTGCTGAACTAAAACAGCGCGGCGGTGAGGCAGCTGAGGCTCTTCGAGCCGGTGACGTGAAACGTTATGCTTTGTCCGGGGTTAGCAGTTTACGTGCCGTCGCGATCAGGGAGGTGTGGTCGAAAATATTTTTGCACACGCAGTGTGGTGTGTAAGGTGAGACCACCACGGCCGGCACGCGGATGTCCGTATCGGTCGAAATGAAAAGGGGGCAAGGGTGGATCGGGCTGGTTTTTGGCGACGTCGCCAGGCCACGGCTGGGTCGCCACAGGCGGTGGCACGTGATCGTATAAGCCGCCACTGCAACACCTTTCCCGGGTCATCGCTGTAACTCCTGTAGGACTCAGCGAACCCCCAGCATCGTCGGCTCAGTGGCGCCCCTGTCTTTCTCCTCGGGTCGGTAAAACATTTGCCTGTAGACATCGTCATAGTCGTGGCCGGGATCGCGTAACTCCGCGACTGCAGCCGCATTGCATTCGACGTGATGAACGGACCCGCTTTTGTCCTGATTGGACAGCTGTTTATCGCCAACCCCTTCGACGTTCTCGATTCCGGAATATCCAAGCATATGATCGAAGGAACGATTCTCGAGCATCAGGACGATCAGGTGCTTGATTTGACAAGATGGAGTGGTGCACCCGCTTGTGAGACAGTGGACGACTTCTGGTTATTTTGTCTGGTCATAGACCAACTGAGATGGACCTGAATCTCCTACTTGGGTGTTTGTGGTGCGGATCATAAGGTCTCATTGCGCTCTATAGAATGAATTTCATTGCCTATCGGATAGCGCTCCAGCCTTCAGCCCCAGATTTCGCGGCCGCAATCGCTGGGCTACGCGCTTCTGGGCGAGGCGAAGCCAAACGCCTAAATCCAGTATTCCCGTCGGATCAAGAAAGGGATGGAATTTTTGCGTAGCACAACTCCCAGAGGAAACGGGGAACAACGGATAGGCCGGACCTACGGAGCAACCTCGTCGGTCCTCGACCCTACCGCATGCGCAGCAATCAGGACAAATGCCGGGCACCGTTCAGGTGTTCACATGATTGACCGGAGACGGCGCTTAGATTAAATGAGAATTCTCGTCGCGGCGGAGCCTCGGCCCACTTCCCGTCATTGTGAAAGCGGACTACGGTCCCACTCGGGTGCTTCGGGAAGCTGGCTCGGGGCTCGGAGAAAAACGATGCGTTCTTCCCTGGTAGCAAATAAGGTCAAACAAGTCAGCGAAGCCGACACCGCCGGGGACAGCTCAAACACCACGTCCTTGACAAGCAGATCGGACGCAGGATTTTTGTTGCTTGACGCTGCGCTCAAGCCGCTGTACGTCAACGCACAGGCGAGCGAGATCCTCTTTCATCCAGAAAAGCGCACGAAAGCGAAGGATTTCGCCGAACAACTGGCCTCGAAGGTTCGCACGATAGTTGCAAACGGAGGGTCCAACGGCAGCATCTCCGTTTGCAACGAGTTTGTGTCCGGAAGTAGGCACTACCACTGCCGGTTTTTTGGCGTGTGGCTGCCGGGCGACAACTCAAACGGTTCGAAAGGATCCTCGTGGGCGCTCCTCCTCGAGCGTGGTCCTCAAGCCGCTGCAGACATTCTCAATATCTGCCACAACTACCACCTGTCGCAGCGGGAGGGGGAGGCCGTGCAGCTTCTGGTTGAGGGTTTAACTAACAAAGAGATCGCCACCCGAATGGCGATCAGCCCTGACACTGTGAAAGTCTTTCTCCGATTTGCGATGATGAAGATGGGGGTTTCCTCGCGCTCAGGAATCATCAGCAAATTCATCCACGTTAAGACCTAGATCGGAGTCATGTTTTCTTGCCCGCGGACGCCATCCCAGTAGCCTATCCGTGGGCTAAGTCAACGAGAGAATAGCGGTGCGGGAACGAGGTCGGCATTCCCCAGAACCCATAAAGTTACGGACAGCGCGGCCCAAGCGCCTGCACGGGCGATTTCCCTTTACCGCTCAGTTGGAGCTAAACCAACTCTCCGCGGCCGGCAAGCCTCGCCTGAGTGCGCGAGTGCTGCACGGCAAAACCGAGAATATCAGCTCAGGGGGTGTGTGTGTTGGCGCCAAACAGCCCCTGAAAAGTTCCAACCTAGTCCGCTGCGAGCTTCGCCTGCCCGGGGTTCCCGCCCGTATCCCTTTTTTGGCGCAAGTGCGATGGACGGAGAAACGCTCCGGCGCAAACCCATTTCGGGCTGGTTTGCGGTTTGTCGTTTAGCAACCCTCCGTGCCCTTCGACCCTGCTGCGTTGGTTCCATACGCCACAACGTGTAAGCCAAATGAATTAAGCCATCTGGGTTACCCAGATCCGGGTTAACCATCCTGGGCTACCCAGCACTGGGCATGGACTTTCTCAGGCCAACTTTTTATTCTGCGTCCTCCTTAACCGCATGTTACTCGATCATGAATTCTTCATGAAGCAGCCCGTGTTTCGATTCACACTGCGGGCCCCATGCAATTCCGGTGGACATGATCGCAAAACCACAAGGCGGTCTGAAAGGCGATCAAATTTGCCCGTTGGATCGCGCGTTCTGGAAATGGGTGCTTGGCAATCGCGTTCGCTTCCTTACATCGAACACGGTGCCAGTTATAAGGAGGCCGGCGTTGAGATCGAGGTGCGCGCGTCGAGCTTGAGCAGGGTGAGGTTTGATGCGAGGTCGGTGAAGATTCGTGCGACCTTACTTCAAGGCCTCGCCCAACACCCCGGATTTATCTTCGGAATTCCAATACGTGGCTCCCGATGAATCCTGTGCTGGTTTTTCTTTAGGGTCTTTGCGCGTTTCGATGCGGTGAAACACCGGATTGTTTGTAATCAACTTTAAAGTAATTGTTACGTGGTTTTAATGCGGAGGGAGATCGGACGGTCGATTGACCTTGGGCAAGATTCGGCCGAGGAGCAAGCTGCCACACTTCCCTCAGCTTCGTACGGCGATCCGGCCGCGAATCTTTGCATGACGGGATTTTGCCCTGCTCCATGGTGTTGATTCGAAGAGGACCTTCTGCTGCGCGTCTGCTAGGTCCCCGAGGAGGACCACAAATGAGTGACTCAATTACAAAGGGCGATTCATCGACATGCATCATGACCTATTCTCATGACGGCTTCGGGCTGGGGCATTTGAGAAGAAACACCACGATCGCATCTCACCTTGCGCGCGAAGTCTCTGAATCCAGCGTCTTGATGTTGATTGGATGCCCCACCGGAGCGGTCTTCAAGTTGCCACCCGGAGTGGACTTCATCAAACTCCCTTCCGTCATCAAACGCGACACTGGAGTGTGGCAACCGTTGCGGTTGCGCATCGGACTCGACAAGACTAAGGCACTACGCGCCGCCACTATCCAGGAGGTGGCTAGCGTGTTTCGCCCGCAGTTGTTGCTCGTCGACCATGTGCCAGTGGGAATCTGGGGAGAGTTACTCCCTTTGCTTGACACGCTGAAACGAAGCGATCATGCACCCGTAATCGTCCTGGGTCTGAGGGACATTCTGGATCGGCCGGAAGTCACACGTACGTTGTGGGAACGCGAAGGAGCTTACCAAGCAATTCGCAGGTACTATGACGAAATTTTCATCTACGGCTGCCGAGAGGTGTTTGACACTAGTTCCTGCTACGGGCTCGAAGAAAAGTTTGCGCCAATGGTCCATTATTGCGGATACGTGTGCGCAAACGAGCCCTACAAAAGCAAGGGGCAGATGCGCAAAGAGCTCCAAGTCGAGGACCGCCTCATCGTAGTAACCGGAGGCGGCGGGGTTGACGCCTATCCCATGATGCAAATATGCATGAAGGCCTTGAGGTTGCTCGGGCCGCATGCAGGTGTGGAGGCGATTTTTATCAGCGGGCCACTGATGGATAACGAACAGCGTGAACGGCTGCGTGAAGAAGCGAAAGGTCTGAGGGTGCGCGTGCTGACGCACGTGGAAGACTCCCTGAGCTACCTGAATGCGGCGCATCTGGTTGTCACCATGGCGGGCTACAACTCGTTGTGCCAGGTCTTGCAGCTAAAGAGTAAGGCTCTCGTCGTGCCGCGGTCTGGCCCGAGCGCCGAGCAACAGATGCGGGCCCGCCTGTTTAACCAGCGCGGCCTAGCGGACGTGATCTATCCCTCGGACCTGTCTCCGAAAACGATGGCCGCCAAACTGATGGAAAACTTGCAGCGGAGGGATCATGCGTCGGATGACCCAGCAATCCATACAAATGGAGGAAGGACCGCGGCCGCTCGCTTGGCCGAACTCCTCGCCTCCAGAGATTACTATCCCGTGCAAAGCCAGATCGAGTGTCGGCTACATAGTTAGTTAGTTAGCACGTGGCTTCCCTTTTACAGAGCTATTACACGCTTGAAGGTGTCCAAACACTGCGCGTTCAACCATCAGGTTCGCCGGAGGGAGAAGAGAGTTGCGACGATGCTGGATGAAGGGATTCGAGTTCTGGAGCAGTGAACACGAAGATGCTGCCACGGCTCGTCGTGCCGTCGTCTTTGCGAAGGATGCAATCAATCCCAGCCCCGCCCAAGGCGATCTGGGTGGCCCCTGGGAAGCACACCCGAAAGGCTGTGTTTGATGATTGCGAGAGTTCAAATTGTGGCAAGCGAAACGATACAAGTAGTTCGACGAACCTCAAGCGATTTTTATGCGGTGGGGACAGGCACTCCGGGCGGGCCTGCCGCTGTCCCTGACGACCCTGCTCTGCCGGGATTAGCTCTGCTCCATCGCCCGGAGCACTTTTTCCCAGCATTGACTCCGCTATTGCGTAGCCGCTTGGGAAGCCACATCGAGTTGACGCACAACTGTCTGTTCGTTCACCGACATGGTGTAATGCCGTGCAGACCGGGCAACCAGGCTCGAAAGTCCGCACAGTCGTTTTAGAAGGAGCGAACACCGAAGAGATGGTTAGCCAGTTCAACTTTGACAGGAGCGAAAAAGGAAGCATTCTCTACATCCTGCCTCTTTTCCTTGCGCACTGGAGAAAGATCTTACTTGCGCTTCTGACCATGGTTCTGGACGCCGCGCTCGCCGTCATGCGTCCTTGGCCTCTCAAAGTGGTGATCGATCGCGTGCTTTCGCATAAACCAAGCCGCGTGCCTCTGATCCACACATGGCTGGACAACGCGCCATTCACGAAGATGCAAATCCTGTACGGCTCTTGCGCGGCGGTACTCCTCATTGCGGTCATCACCGGTCTAACCGCTTACTGCTATACACGCCTTCTAGGTAACGTCGGCCAGCGCTTTGTCTTTGAGCTGCGGCGGGACCTGTTCGCTCACATGCAACGTCTGTCCCTGCGTTTCCACGACACCCAAAAGACAGGCGACCTGACCAACCGGTTGACTTCTGACATTCAGTCGATTCAAGACTTTATCGTCACCGGCATCATCACTTTCGGCAGCAACACGCTGTTGCTGGTCAGCATGGCTCTCCTGATGTTCTGGCTCAACTGGAGGTTCGCTCTCGCTACTCTCTCGGTCGCCCCGCTGATGTTCTGGATCGTTTATCGTAACAAACGCCTCATCAAGCGCGCGAATCGCAAAGCTCGCGCCAGCACAGGACTCCTGGCTTCACTCGCCCAGGAAACGCTGGCCTCCATTCGCATCGTACAGGGGCTGGCGCAAGAGGACCAGCTCGACGAGCGCTTCCATGTGCAAAGCGAAAGCGGCCTTCACGCGCTCTTGGAGAGCGTGCGGTACCAGGCGCGGATCGCGTCCGTAGTGGATTTTTTGTCGGCCATAGGGCTGACCATGGTGATGTGGTACGGGGCCAAGAGCGTTCTTGACGGGCGGCTCACAACCGGGGACGTGATCATTTTCTTCGCCTACGTCAATGGCTTCTACAGTCCCATGAAGGCCATTTCGCGTTCGGCGAATACCTTCACCAAGGCCAGTATAGCCGCCGAGCGAATCGTCGAGGTTTTGCGGCATCGGAGTGAGGTCAGGGACGGCAAGCGTGCCCGGCGGGCCCCACAATTCAAGGGCGCCATCGAGTTTCGGGACGTGTCATTTGAGTACGAGCCAGGGGTAATAGTTCTCTCTCATATCAACCTTCGCATCGCGCCGGGACAGAAACTGGCGATTGTCGGAGCCACCGGGGCGGGGAAGAGCACGCTGGTGAGCTTAGTTCCTCGCTTCTACGACCCTGGCGCGGGCGCGGTCCTGATGGACGGGGAGGACATTCGGAACTATTCCCTTCGCTCGCTCCGCGAGCAGATCAGTTTGGTCCTTCAGGACTCGTTGCTTTTGAGCGGTACCATCCGGGACAACATCGCATTCGGCCGAACCGACGCAAGCGACGAAGAAATCTGTGCCGCCGCCGCAACGGCAAACGCGGACGAGTTCATTCGCCGGCTTCCGCAGGGATACGACACCACGGTGGGAGAGAGGGGAATCACTTTATCCGGCGGGCAGAAGCAGCGCATTGCTATCGCTCGCGCCGTGTTGCGCAACACGCCCGTTTTGATTCTCGACGAGCCCACCAGTGGTCTGGATGCCAACGCCGAGCGCACTGTCATGAACGCGCTTGAGCACGCGGCGGCCGGACGCACCACGCTCGTCATCGCACACCGTCTCAGCACAGTGCGCCTTGCAGATCGCATTATCGTCCTCGACGGCGCGCGCATCGTCGAGGAAGGCAGCCATGAAGAGCTGCTCGCTCGCAAGGGCCGGTACGCTCATCTTCATCAACTTCAGGTTTCTCCGTACAAGTCCCCTGTCCTCATTACCTCTGGCGAAAGCCGAGAACTACAATGATCTATGCCCTGCGAGGCGGGACGATTTGGTCGGATATGTCTCTCAGTTTGTCGAATAGAGATTGCGTGGACCCGCGACCTAATGGAAATCCAAAGGTGGGATATGTAGTAAGCGCGTGGCCGCGGTTGTCGGAGACTTTTATCCTGAACGAAGTGATTGGCATCGAGCGCCTAGGGGCCTGCTTGCAGATTTTTACCACGAAGGACCTGGAAGATAAGGCCGCCCACGCCAAAGTGACGAAGGTACATGCGCCGGTGACCTGCCTCTCGATTCAGCGCAACTGGAAGGCGATTGGGCTTGCTAGTATCCATTTATTCCTGGAGCGGCCTGTCCGCTTCTGGCAAGCCATACTTAGAGCATTGCGCTACCGTCGATTGGGCGTCCTCCGATGCTTCTTCCAAGCGACTTATTTGGCAGAGATGCTCTTCCGGGAGCCAGTGACTCATCTGCACGCACACTTTGCCCACGACCCGACGTTCGTCACGATGTTTGCTCATTATCTCACGGGGATTCCCTATAGCTTCACAGCCCACGCCAAAGATATTTACGTGAAAACACCGCCCGAGCTTCTCCGAGCCGAGGTCCAGACTGCCCAAGCCGTGGTCACCTGCACGGAGTACAACCGACGGTATCTGTTAACTCAGATCGGCCCCGCTAGTAATGGCAAACTACACTGTATTTATCATGGGCTTGATCTGTCCCAGTTTAACTTTTGCTCCCCACGGGCTCTTAGTTCAGAGCCACCTGTGATTCTGTCGGTAGCTAGGCTCGTCGAGAAGAAGGGGCTGGGCGACCTCATCTTGGCTGCTGACGTTCTTCGGCAGCGCGGCCGTCGCTTCCAAGTCGAGATCGTCGGGGACGGCCCTCTGCGGCAGAGCTTGCAAGTCCAGGTGAAACGGCTGGGTTTGAATGACCGAGTAAAACTGCTGGGCCCCATGCCCCACGACAAGCTCTGCCGTGTTTACCAGAGGGCTTGCCTTTTTGTACTTCCCTGTGTTGTTACCGCCGATGGCGACCGCGACGGCATTCCCAATGTGTTGCTGGAGGCGATGGCTAGTGGCGTACCCGTCGTGGCCACCCACATTTCGGGTATTCCAGAAGTGATCAACTCGGAAGTTGAAGGTCTGCTGCTCCCCCCGAACAACCCTGCGAGTCTTGCCGATGCACTGGACAGGCTTCTCACCTCGCCAGAGTTGCGCGAACGACTAGCTCTTGCTGCCCGGGTGAAGATTGAGACTTGCTTCTCAATCGAAAAGAGCTCTGCACAATTACTGTCTCTCTTCCAGCAGGTAGGGGCAAATGAAGATTCTCTATCTGTGTAACGATCCAGGTATCGATGTGGCTGGGAAAAGCGGCGCGGCCATTCATATCCGGTCTTTCGCTCGCGCTCTCGCTGATCTCGGTCACAAAGTTGTTATCGTCGCTTGTAGTCTGCCGAGCTGTAAGCAAGTTCTCGAAGACAACCTGCATGCCACAATTTGTCCGGCACCCCTCTCTCTGTGGAATCGCGCACTGGCCCAGGTTTTAAGAACCGCCAACCGTGCACTCGGCCGGACTCCTCGTCGCAACCCCGATGTAGTTCGGGTCCTGCATAATCTAACGTTCTTCAGGGCGGCAATGTGGGCTGCCGAGCAACTGAATCCAGATTTCATTTATGAGCGTTACAGTCTCTGGGCCGTGGCGGGCCTTTGCCTGGCCAAAAAACGCTCGATTCCACTTGTCCTCGAAGTGAACGCGCCCTTCGCCTACGAACAGCAGCACTACAGAGCGGGTGTGACCTGCCCTCCGCTGGCACGTTGGGTCGAAGGAGTGATCTGGAGAAAGGCGTGCCTGGTGATCCCAGTTTCGGAATCACTGCACAGCCAATTGCGAAGATCGAAGGTAAAGCCTGAGCTTATTCACGTTCTGCCCAATGCTGTTAATACGGACTTGTTCCATATAGGCCTGGACGGCTCGCAGGTGAGGCAACGTTTTAACCTTGAGGGGCGCTTTGTCATCGGCTTTGTTGGTACTTTCAAACGCTGGCACGGCGTGGACTTGCTGCTCTCCGCGTTTCGGGACCTGCACCGGGCTGACCCCTCGACCCACCTACTCCTCGTGGGAGAGGGGCCGTTACGCTCTCAATTTGAGCAGGAAGTTCAGAAGGCGGAGTTACTGCACGCAGTAACGTTCGCCGGGGCACTAGCTCACGAAGACGTACCCCATTATTTGGCGGCAATGGATATTGCCGTTGCTCCTTACCCCCGTCTGGACGATTTCTACTTTTCTCCGCTGAAGCTCTTCGAATACATGGCTGCGGGTCGGGCGGTGGTTGCCAGCCGAGTGGGACAAATAGCAGAAGTCGTCGTTGATGGAGTTACGGGCCTGTTATTTGAGCCGGGTAACCTGGCGGATCTGGTCGGCTGTATCCGGCGGCTCCGGGACAACCCAGCGCTGTGTAAGGAACTAGGGCGAAACGCAAATGCTGCCTGCTCGGGGCGCACGTGGACCCAAAATGCGACTACGGTCATCGATCGAGTTGAGCCACTAATCAAACGAAATGGCGCCTGGCCGCGGCGCGGAATAAGGTTCGGCAGTTGGCACGCTCAGAATTAGCTTTCCGTGCCTTCTATCATTAGTCGAAAGAGGTCGAGAATGAACATCGGGGAAGTGCTCTCGGGACGCGCCAAGTCGAATGGTATCCGATGGCTCTTGCTCTCCCCGACGGCCCAGCAGGTGTTAGCGGATCGGCTGAGAGCACTTCTCCCCGCCGGGGCTCGCGTGGGGCCGTGTCGTCTAAGGGAGGTGCGATTCAAGCCTGGCCGCAGGATCACTGCCTATTACGACGCGTTTGTGAATACAGAGAGCCGCCACGAAGATGACGTTCGCCCTTTCGCTGTAACCTGGGGAGCAAATACACACGAAGATGGGCACGAAGAAACAGTCGCTCTTGCCGTACAGGCCGAGGCGGTAGGCCGTGGCGTGGCGGCACCATTCCGGCAACTCATGGCAGATTTTTCCGAGTGGACCATGAGGGTCTGGGTGTCACCGCTAGACGCACGATTCACCCAGCTGGTCCGCTTGTCGGATCCGCAGCACGTGCGCGTTCTCCTCGCGAACACGGGGGTTGCAGCATTGGATCAGCTCAGCGAGTATGCGGTTACCTCTTTTAAATACCGCCCTGGTAAGGGCCACGTGCTGCGCTATGACCCACTAGACCCGGGGGACGAAACGGTATTCGCCAAGCTTTACATCGTCGAAGACGGGGCGCGCGCCTTTCGCCGGGAAGACGCGGCACGCGCCTTTCGTGTGGCGAGCAAGGCGGCGGACTGGCTGGCAGAGCATGGAAACAACGCGAGCTGCTTGCGGCCGCTTGCCCACGTGGTTGAGGACGCGGTGGTTCTTTATCCGCGAGTTGTGGGCAGACCCCTGTCCGACTACTACGCCGAGCGCTCTATCGGCAGCGTCGCACCGTGGTTAAAGCGCACCGGCGAGGCCCTCTGCAGTTTGCATCAGATGCCCCTGGAGCTTGTCGGCCCCCTCGGCCCCCCTCATGATTTTGCTGCTGAGATTCGGTTGATTGCCAAGAAGAGCGGTCATATCCCCGCACTGTTACCCCAGGTAGGGTCGGCGATCGGGGCTCTACTTGATCGCGCCCAAGAACTGCACGAGCGACTCCCCCAGGAGCCCCCGACCTTCACCCACGGGGATCTCAAATCCGAACACATTTGGGTTGCCCCTGGCCGGCTCACGTTGATCGATTTCGATACCTCTCACTTGGCCGATCCGGCGCTCGATGTGGGGTGTTTCCTGGCCGATTGCCAGTTCTCGCACCCCGCCTATGATCAGGCCGGGCTGGAACAAATGCACGAGAGCTTCCTCGCGGGGTACGCCCCCGGTGTGCCGAAAGAGCGCTTGATTCGCGCCCGTCTATACGAGGCGATGGAGTTGGTCAAATGTGCGGTTCGCCGGGTCCAGCTCTTCGAGCACGATTGGGCGTCCCGTACGGCCGCGCTGGTTGGACGCGCCCAGGCCGTGCTAAACGATCTTCAATTTGCCCTCGTTATGCCTCGTTATACCTCTGCGACCACTATCCCTGAAGAAAGCAGAGAACTACAATG
The DNA here is from genome assembly GCA_003223325.1 of Acidobacteriota bacterium. GTDB lineage: Bacteria > Acidobacteriota > Terriglobia > Acidiferrales > UBA7541 > Palsa-189. Next base: position 10,222 of record QHYS01000334.1, on the reverse strand, counting down.
ATCTTAAGATACTTCTGCGTACCCATCCTCCTGATGGCCGTATTTTCGATTGGCGCGCCTGCCGGGGTACAGCAAGGCCCTCCACCCCGACAGGCGCAAAACCAACCCGCCTTGAGGACCCCAGATTCTTCTTCCCGCCGCGCCGCGGCGGGTGGAACTGCGCTTGCGCAAGACGTTGAAGTGAGCCGCGTGCGCATCACGAACGCGGACAACTACACCCGAATTACCGTCGAACTCGGAGGCCGGGCCAAATATCAGGCCGCCCGCATCCAAGATCCGGATCGCATCTATCTCGATATCGAAAACGCCAGGTTGAGCAATGAACTCCTGCACCAACCGATCGACATTCCTTCCGGCAGCTACTTGAAGGCGCTACGGGTGGCACAAGACCGCTCGGCGGTGGTCGTGGTGCTGGATGTGACCAAGGTGAAGGATTATTCCGTCTTTGAACTCGCCGATCCCGGTCGCCTGGTGGTCGACCTATACGGGCCGGCCGATAGCGCGGCTGCGGCCGCAAATTCGGCGCCCAAAGCGAGCGCGGACGCCACAGGTTTGGCGCCTGGGGCTGCAGCACCTGCGGCTTCAACAGCAAAGACAGCACACCTAGAAACCCCGCCAAGTCCTGCCGTGGGTCCGCTGCCTCTCTCAGCGAAGGCCTCGCCTTCCCTGTTGCCCATGCCCATTTCGTTTCGAGTCGCCACGGTGACTGCGGTTCCGCCATCTCCAGCGCTGAAGACAATGGCCGATGGCATGGGCCCCGTGCCCGCCGCAAAACCGACGCTAGCAACGAGTGCTCAAGGCACGGCGCCTGTGCGGCGACCGGTGGGCAGCCCCTTACCACGACAACGGACGAGGAGGGTGACTTTGAATTTTCGAAAGTCCCTCCGGGAGACTATGTCCTGCGCGTGAACGTTGCCGGTTTCGAGCCGGTGGAAAGGCCCATCGCTGTCGGCTCTGGACCGATAGCCGACATTCGGGTGAAGCTCAAAATTGCGCAGGTTTCTGAGAAGGTGATTGTTAGTGGACAAGCCATCCCCCTCGCAGAAGAGAATCGCAACCAGGTTCAATTCAACCAGCAAGCGGTTATGAATTTGCCAGCGAAAGACGACAACCCATTGACCGTTCCCTCTTTGTTTCTTAACCCGGCCGTTGTCGGCGCTAGCGGACCGACGATCATTGTGGATGGGGTGGAGACTAGCTCCCTCGATCTGCCTGCCTCGAGCGTGAAAAGTGTTACGGTGGACGAGAATCCGTATTCGGGCGAATTCGGCCGGCCCGGCAAGGGGCGGCTGCAAGTCACCACCAGACAAGGCGCTCACCGCCGTTACCGGGGCGACGTGACCGCCCTGTTCCGTAATTCTGCTCTTGATGCCCGTAATGCGCTGGCGCTCGCGCGGCCGCTTCAGCAACGCGAAATCGGCGAGGCGGAATTGGATGGCCCGCTTGCCAAGCAGACGACCTTCTTCCTCGCGGGACGCTTACATTTCTTTAACAACAGTGCGGTAGTGGACGCAACTACACCAGCGGGGATCCTTGTAAACAACGTAACCACGCCAGCAGGAGCGTTTATAGAGAACGTCAGGGTTCCTGAGTACAGGTCCTACTTGTTCGGCAGAATCGACAGCCACTTGAGCCCCGCTCACAAAATATCTCTTCTCTACAAATTCAAGAACGAGAAGCTAGAGAACCAAGGCATTGGCGGGCTCGATCTTCCAGACCGCGCGACGAACTTCTTCGACCACGAAAATGAAGTCAAGGTCCTCGAAACAGCAACACCTTCCTCCAATTTTCAAAACCAGGTGCGTTTCACCTACAAACAGGAGCGCCAGAGCACGACCAGCATCTCCAACGAGGATGCCGTACTCATCCTGGGCGCCTCCAATTTCGGCGGCGCCCAAACGAACCACAATCTGATTGAAAACCTAGTCGACATGCAAGACGTGGCTTCTGTCTTTCACGGCCGGCACAATTTCCAGTTCGGTGGGGGAGCCAAACTGAGGTACTTGTTCTCCGAAGACCGTTCAAATTTCGGCGGTACATTCATTTTTTCCCAGTTGGCGGATTTCCAGAACACTCCTGCCCAACCCTCAGAGTTCACGATGAATTTCGGCAATCCCGCCGTTCACTTCCAGCAGCACGAAGTTTTTTCCTTCTTTCAGGATGAGATGCGCTTGCAGCCGAACTTTTCCCTCATGCTGGGCTTGCGCCATGAGTTCCAATCTAACGTTTCCTACTACAAGAACTTTGCTCCCCGTTTGGCTTTTGCCTATTCGCCTGGAGGCGCCAACACCGTGTTCCGCGGAGGCTTCGGAATTTTCTACGACCGGCAGCCGTACCTCATGGAGCAAGACAGCCTTCTTGACGATGGCATAGCCATTCACGAAATCGTGCTGTCCTGCCCTCAATCCTGCCCGTCCTATCCCCAACCGTTCCTGCCTGGCAACCCGCCGACGGCTGCGGCTATACCCAGCATCATGCGGATTGATCCGCGTATCCGCTTCCCGTATATGATGCAGGACAGTTTCGAGATTGAGCACAAAGTCGGACGCCGCCAGAATTTTCTTACATTGGAACTCTCCACGGTGCGCGGTGTGGACCTCTACCGCTCGCGCAACCTCAATGCCCCGCTCCCCGGGACTACCACCCCCCCTAACCCCAATTTTGTCAGTATCAATCAATTCGAGGCATCCGGAAACTCGCACAGCAATAGCCTAGCCATTGCCTTTAAGGGCGAGCTGCGCAAATTGAATATCATGGCCCAATATGTGCTTTCCCGCACTTTTGACGACACGAGTGGCTTCCTTTTCACGCCGGCCAATAATTACGACCCGAGCAGCGACTGGGGCCGCTCGGATCACGACCGCAGGCAGCGATTCAATATGACTTTCCTCTATCCATTGCGCTTCGGTTTCCGGGTGTCGGGGATCTTCAATGCATGGTCGGGTCTGCCCTACAACATCACCACGGGAAACGATGAGGATCACGATACCGTCTTTAACGACCGGCCCCCTGGCGTTTCACGCAATGCCGGGCGCGCCGGGGGCTACACGGACGTGGACCTGCGTCTCTCGAAACGCTGGCGGATTAGGCAAAAAGAGCATGCCCGCTTCCTTGATGTCTCGTGGGACGTTTTCAACCTTCTCAACCACGTGAACTTGGACAAATACGATGGTGTAATCTCCTCGCCGACATTTGGCCAACCCTATACCGCTTACCCCGCTCGCCAGCTCCAGGTTTCCATGCGTTACCACTTCTGAAATCTCAACGAATGTAGAGGGGGGAACCACGATGAGTGACCAACGACAGAGCGTGCTGCTGACCGGCGGAGCTGGATTCATTGGATCGCATCTCGCGGAAGCCTTGCTGCGCCGGGGCTTTCGTTTAGCAATCGTGGATAATCTTGACTCTTTCTATGATACCAGTTTGAAGAAAGCCAATTTGGAAGCCATTAGTCGCGTCGGCAACTATGAGTTTTATGCTGTCGATATTTGCGACATGCTGCAGCTATCTCAGATCATGGCACTCCATCAACCTGAGGTGGTAATTCACCTGGCCGCATGTGTGGGTGTGCGCCCCTCCATCCAGCAGCCCCAATTGTACGAGCAAGTAAACGTAGCAGGCACCTTGAACGTGCTAGAACTCTGCCGCCGGTTCCACGTGCATAAGTTCATCTTCGGTTCATCCAGTTCGGTTTATGGCGGAATGAGTCCTGTGCCCTTTTCCGAAAAGCAAGGGGAATTGCGGCCGCTCTCCCCGTATGCGGCCACCAAGCTGGCCGGTGAGATGTTGGCCCACACATATGCTCATCTGTTCGGACTACAGGTAATTTGTCTGCGCTTCTTCACCGTCTACGGTCCGAGGCAACGTCCAGACCTCGCCATCCGTAAGTTCACAGCGTTGATCGAGGCAGGCAAGCCCCTGCCCATTTTCGGAGATGGCTCCACCGCCCGCGACTATACGTATGTTGATGATATTGTGGCCGGAATCTTGGCTAGTATCGATTATAAGTTGAAGCTCCCCTCGGGCTTCGCTCCCTTTGAGGTTTCCAATCTCGGCAATTCACATCCGGTTAAGCTCACTGAACTTATCGAGCTACTGGAGAGCGTAACTGGACGCAAGGCAATCTGCGAATGGCGACCCCCACAGCCTGGAGATTCTCCAATGACATGGGCCGATACATCAAAAGCAAACTGTGTGCTGGGCTATCGACCGTATACATCGCTCGAGGAGGGACTTACAAATTTTGTGGAGTGGTACCGGAACTGGGCACCAGCGTGGAAGCTCACATCAGACGCTCCCGGGGAACAGCTTGCGAAGAGTATCCGGCTAGATTCAGGATTTGCGTCGTGAGTTCATGTGCTTAGCAGTTCGGTAGGAGACCGCAGAACGCCTGAAGAGGCAAAGTGCAGATTTCTGTGTTCAAGCATAAAAAGAAAGGGAGACGCTATGCGAATCGCCTACTATGTTCCGCGCGCGAGTTATCTTGAGAGCTGCCCTGGCGGTGAAAAGCACACGTCAGGAAGCGGAATGTTCATTACCAACGTGTTGACAGGTCTCAGAGACCTAGGCCATGAGGTAAAAATTGTTTCTCGATTGGACGTGCGTGACTTCTGGCGCGGCCGACTTCCTCTGCGTCGTCTCCTTGCCGAAGCGGCTCTGGTGCGCGGGGAGGTAAAGAGATTCTCGCCAGACGCATGGCTTGTCTACGCCTCCTCAGTTCAGTATCCCGACCTGTTTGGCTGGTGGCAGCATCCCCAAAGGTACATACTCCTCGGATGCGAGGGATCAGGCGAGCAAAGAGTCAAGGCGTTGCCGAGACCCTGGCGAGACTTATACACTTTCGCCTTCCGGAAGTCGTTAAAACGAGCAGACAAGGTTGTTGTGGTTCGGACTATGGGGGAGCTGGGGGGTGCTATCCAGCACCTCCGCGGTTGGGGCGTTCCCGAGGAACGCATGTGCTTCCTTCCGCTCGCCGTAAAGACCTGGACGCGGCTGCCTAGCCGCGAGGAAGCGCGCCGCGTGCTTGGGTTACAAACGGAGGGGCCGATCATCCTATGCGTCAGCCGCCTCTCGCTTCGAAAACATAAGGATGATCCGCGACCTGGAAAAGCTGAGTCGGTCCTCGACCTAATACGTGCGTTCGCAGCACTTCCCCGAAATGCTCTCCTGCTGCTGGTTGGCGATGGTAATGGCCGCGGACAAATAGAAAACGAAGCTGCAAGGCTCAACCTGGGTGAACGCGTGCACTTGGCTGGTGAAGTGGAGCATAGCGAGATAAGTAGGTACTACGCAGCCTGCGATTTCTTTGCCATCCCTGAGAAGGCGGAAAGCAACCGTCCGTATCAGGCGTTATTGGAGGCTCAGGCTGCCGGTCGTGCCGTTGTCACCATGGATACCGATTTGGGCCGAATAACTATGGAAGCCGACCGCACCGGTCTGCTCGCGAAGGATTTTGACGAGTTCCAAAGTCACCTGCTCGCACTCGCAAAGGATAGGAGTCTCTGTGACGAGATGGGCCGAGCAGCAGCTGCGTTCGTAGCGCGATCCTTTTCGATGGAGCTCCGTGCAACTCAGATTGAGCAATTACTTCTTGGCTCATCGGAAGGCTCAAATATCAGGTATCCCCTTCCCGCTGCAAAAGGCAGCGTCTTGCGCGCCCAGTAGATGCTCACGAAAAACCCACACTAGAGCAGGGCAAACGCTCGAATCAATCCGTCTCGGCCACACGAGGAGGGAGCAACATGTCAGAACCGGTCCACAACTCCGTTGATTCTGCATTCTTCACACCCTCTGCGAGTAGTGATCCAGATGGTTCGGCCCCGGCGGTCACCGCTCTTGATAGCACTAAGTTGGTCAATCAAATTGCCGCCCTTCCCACCTCCCAGTGGGCCTGGGGCCTCCCCCAGGACGTTCGCATACAAGTGCTGTGCTTCCATCCGGAGCCTCATTGTACCTTGGAGATTGATCTCCGCACTCCGGGTGGGTGGCATCGCCTGATCGGCAAAGTCTACGCCACCGACCATCAAGACGTGTATCAAGTTATGGAGAGACTGAGTCGGTCAGGTTTTGGCCCGGAAGAAGAATTTGCGATCCCCCAGCCGCTCGCCTATCTTCCATCCTTGCGTCTGCTTTTGCAGGAAAGGGTGGACGGCACGTCAGCGAAAGAGATTTTCAAACTTGGTGATGCCCGCCAGCGTGCCGCGGCTGCTGAGCGATGCGGGCGTTGGTTAGCCCGGTTCCAGAAGCTAGCCCCACCGTCAGGTCAAATCTCAGGGATCGAGAGATTCCTGAGCAGTGCTGAACGTAAGTGCCGCCTTATAACCGGGGCAGACAGCGCTTTGGTTGTGAAGTCCGAACAGCTGCTCGAACGATTAAGGACTGTCGCCTTATCTTTCGACGCTAGTCTCACGTGCGCCGGTCACGGCGACTATTGCGAACATCAGATTGTTCTCACAAAGGGACGCACAATAGTCTTTGATTGGGATCTTTACGACATCGCCCACCCGGCGCGCGACGTCGCAAAATTTATTGTCAGCCTGGAGCGGCTAGCGATAAAGGACGTCGGCTCCATCCGCGCCCTGGATGGTGCCGCTGAGGTGTTTCTCAGGGCCTACCTTGACTCCGGCGGTCATCCGCGCGTTCCACACAACCTGCCATTCTACAAGGCTGTTTTCTGGCTAAAGGGACGGACAAAAGCTATTCAGGCGAGGGCCGCAGGGTGGCACGAACAGGCCGAGCTGATGCTCGAAGAAGGCCTTAGAAACATTGCCGGCATAGTCCACCGTGACCCAGTACACACTATCTCGCACGATGGACAGCGCGAGCAGTATGTTATCTCTTCCTGCCGGTAGCTGCCGATAGCTACGACTTGAACGACTTGCGGGGTGAATGGGGCCGCGCGGATTACGACCGCAGGCATCGCCTCAACATGGTGCTCAAAAAGGGGCCTTCGGCCCGCGAAACCTCATGAAAATCGGCCAGAGTTAATATACCCAGCGGCTCGGAGCGGCGAGGTCGAGACTTCAGTGGAGGAGTGGACGCCGTATACTTTAGGCGGACGATTTTCGACCCTGAAGCCGCGGCTTTCTCGTAGAGTCAATTTCGTACCGCGCGTGCCGGTGCCTCCGTCGTGCCGAAGACGGGCGCGGATCAGGGATACCGCTCGCTCGGTGTCACGTACCTACTCTTCCCGGCTGAGCCCGGGTCAAAACTACGGGTGCACTGAGAATGGCCGCGCGGCAATCCGAGACTACGCTCAAGATTATTCATTACAACTTGAGCGCAGCCAACCATGTGCGAGGTTCTGGAGGCCCAGTCGTGCTGAAACGGGTGCACACTCGAATGACGGTCATTTTGACTAGCTTGATCGCCTGGTACAAACGGGCACGGAGTAAGCGCTCTTTGGGCGCGCCGGGGACGTACCCGGCGAGGAAACGCTTCTGCGCTTGCGCCAGTCCCGGCAGGTCATAGGTCGCGCACCACCATCGCAGATCGGCCAGTAACGTCCCAACGTCGAGTGCCGGGTCGGCCAAGCGAGAGCGGTCGAAATCGATCAGCGTGAGCCCGCCAGGACCAACCCACACGTGCTCGGACTTGAAGTCCCTGTGTGTGAAGGTAGGCTGCTCTTGGGGCAGGCGCGCGTGCAATTCACGCGCGCGGTCGAGAAGCGCCTCAATCGCTGATCCCACCTCCGGCAGCAGCGCGGGGATATGAGAACTCGCCCACGCGATCGCTTGAATCTCGGTCACAAAATTACGAACTTCGAGCGGGCCGGCAACCGCTTCCGGCAGGCGGTGCAAAGTGTGGAGAGCCGCGCCAACTCGTTCCAAGCAACGAGCGAGACGGTCGCAGGGGCACGGCAGGTCGCCGGAGAGAGGGGTGCCGCAAACTCGCGGGTAAAGGACAACCGCATCCTCCCCCACGTAGGCTAGCGGCCGCAGGCAATTCACGCTCTCGCCGCACTCCGCTAGCCAGTCTGCCGTCCGATTTGCCATGCGGAAGGCACGGGCCCCGTTTTCGCCGATGTAAAGCTTGGCAAAGAGCGTTCCTCCCTTCGCCGGGTCCACAGGGTCGTAACGCAGCACGTGCCGCTTGCCGGGTCGATATCTGATTGCTGTAACCGTGTAATCGCTGATTCGACGCTGATCCGATCCTGCATGACCCGACGCGCAGGCGTCCGCCAGCATCTCCCGCACGCGCCGCGGATCCGACACACGAACAAGCTGGGTGAATCGCGCGTCCAGCGGGGAGACCCAGACATGCATGCTCCACTCGGGAAAATCCGCCATCAGTTGCAGGAATGGCGCTGCCACGCCGCGGCGCACCGCCTCGGCCTGCAGCTTCGTGATATCGCCCCCCTCGCCGCCCCGATCTGCATCGGTAGCCGATCCCCAGATGACTGCGATGGGGCGAACGCGATATCTCTGGGTAGTTCCGACGCGCACAAGAACGTCGAGATAGGCCGTAAGCTTGCACCCGGGCCTGAATATAACGTCCCTCAGGTGACACCGCCCCAGCACAGCCCTAGGAGCCAGCAGTGCTCTCACCTGATCGCGCAACATTCTTCGCGCCGCCGGAGAGAGCAGCATCCTCTGGATGTCTTCCCCACTTTGCATGTTCCCACAGGACCTCGCCGACGATGTGCATCGTCGTGGCGTTGCTTAAGTTCCGGACTTTTGTTGATCCCAGAAGGGCCTCGAGGACTTAGAGGTCGCCCTGGATGCTTTCAACGGCTTGAACCACGTCAATTTTCAGAATTACGCTGGCACAATCACGTCGCCGTTCGGGCCAATGCCGCGGAACCCGCACGACAGCTCCAGCTGAGCGTGCGATTTATCTTCTGAGGCTCGCGGTCAGATCGGCCACTGGAGGGCAAGCAAGGGCAGGCCAAATGTTGCCCCTCTGACCGGTAGACAGTTGCTGAGGATTTTCACGATCTTTCACCCAGGGGTTTTCATAATCATTCATCCACCCCCGAGTTTGGCATCGGAGATTTAATTGAGCTATCCTCTGAAATTCAGCCCTGGTGGAGACGAGCCAGAGTGGCTGGCTCGTTGAAGTTTTTCTCCGGTCAATTGCTCTTTTCCCTCCCTAAGAAGCTGTCGGCCGGGAACACATTCTAAAAGAAAGAGAGACGCGATCATGAATCGTCTGGGCGTGGTTTTGTTTGTCTTGCCTCTTGCAGTAGGGATTGAGAATGCTGGATGCGGGGGGGGAGTGGGCAGCAATGCGGCCACGTCCACGGTCAGTGCCGCTGCGGTAGCGCCTTCGATCACTACTCAGCCGGCCAGCCAGATGGTGACGGTCGGGCAGACGGCTACGTTCACCGTGGTAGCGTCGGGCACTGCACCGTTGAGCTACCAGTGGATGAAGAATGGGACGGCCATCAGCGGGGGGACGTCCTCGAGCTACACGGCCCCGGCCACCACGTCCGCGGATAACGGTTCGCAGTTCACCGCGGTGGTCAGCAACACAGCGGGCCACGTGACCAGCAACGCAGCTACGCTCACGGTCAGTGCCACTGCGGTGGCGCCTTCGATCACCAGCCAACCGGCCAGCCAGACGGTCACGGTCGGGCAGACGGCCACGTTCACCGTGGTAGCGTCGGGTACCGCACCGTTGAGCTACCGGTGGATGAAAGGCGGCACGACCATTCTGGGAGCGACGTCCTCGAGCTACACCACCCCGGCCACCACATCCGCGGATAACGGCTCGCAGTTCACCGTGGTGGTCAGTAACATCGCGGGCAACGTGACCAGCAATGCGGCCACGCTCACCGTGAATCCGGCTCAGCCCCTGCAGATGCCGCAGTTTGGGCACGTCTTTATCGTCATCGGAGAGAACAGCGCCTATAGCAGCACTTATAACAGCAGCAATATGCCGTACTTGACCTCTCTTGCCAACCAGTACGGGCTGGCAACCAAATATTGGGCCGACACACATCCTTCGATTGTCAACTACGAGGCCTTCACGGCCGGACAAATCTTTACCAATGACGACGGCCAGACGCCGTCCAGCATGCCCCTCTCGTCAGACAACATTGCCTTCGAGGTGGAGCAGGCGGGCAAGACCTGGAAGGACTACGTGGAGACTGGAAATGGATGCGGTGCCGTGAATAGCGGGACTTACTTCGTGCGCCACGATCCGCTGCAGTACTTTACGAACATCAACAAGGCCAATTTTGTTTGCTTCAGCCAATTCGCCACGGACTTGGCCAATCATA